>JAJYPA010000522.1 GCA_021795795.1 Pseudomonadota bacterium
AAGTGGCCATAACGGCGCCGACTCGAAATCGGATGGGCGGCAACGCCACGTGGGTTCGAATCCCACCCTCTCCGCCAATGAATACAATGGGTTAGGCTTTTCGGCCTAGCCCCTTTTCTTCGCCATATTGAATTTGCAGCACACTAAGGCCAGATTTGGCTGTCCGTGGAGGTGAGCAATGGCGTCGATTACACCAAGCTACGACCGGGAAGGGGAGCACATCGGCTGGAAAGCGTCCGTCCGAAAGCGCGGCTTCCCGCCTCAGTGCCAGACCTTCAGAACCCGCAAGAAGGCCACCAGCCGCCTATTCGAGAAAGGCTTCAACCCTATGGAAGTCTCGGCCATCACCGGGCACAAGACACTCCAGATGCTGAAACGCTATACTTATTTGAGGGCTGAGGATCTGGCGAAGCGGACGGGGTGACCGATGAAGTCAGAGGATATCGTCGGACATTCGTGAACTGCTTAGACTTAGAAAGGTCCACGGTGACGGTCGCTGGAAAAGAAAAAGGGACTCGCTCACGTGCGGCTCCCTGGTGGTGAAATCATCTACGCGGAGGTTCATTGGTATGAAGCGCACGGCGTCGGAAAAGTTGAATACAAGATCAAGCATCCCCTCCATGACGAATGATCCGGCATTCTGGCTCTGCGTATCCAATGCCGACTATGAGGTTTCCCTCGAACCCCGTAAAGTTTATGAGGGGATACCAGACCCGGAGGCGCAAAAGTTGGGCATGATTCGCGTCATCGATGAATCTGGCGAGGATTACCTGTTCCCAGCGTCCCTCTTCCTCCCCATAACGCTTCCTCATGATGTCGCTGTTGCCGTCCACCGCCTGGCTGTTTGATATGACCATCACGAAACTGAAGTTAACCCATTACCTGTCAGACACCATGGCCCTGACTGCCAGAGAATGCGCGGCGCTGGTCGATACACTCTTTGATACAATCCGCTTGACGCTGGCGGCCGGCGAGGACGTGAATCTGTCCGGCTTCGGGAACTTCACCCCGCGGGGCAAGCGGGCGCGGCCTGGGCGGAATCCGAAAAACGGGAAGCCGGTTGAGATCAAGGCCAGGCGAGTGGTGGCGTTTCGGGCCAGTCCATTGCTGAAGAAGATGACGATGGCTAAGGAACCTCTGACCTAGCCAAGATAATGACTCGTTACAAGGCACAAACGGCTTATGGCACGCTTGGTTCCGCGGTTTTCACCCGGAAACGGTCCGGTTTAGCGATTTCCCGGGAATCCAGAGACACCGCTCCTCACCCGGCCAGCAAATGCCGCCGCATCATGTACAGGTTCGCCAAGGCAAAGAGCGTGGTGATCTGCGCCCCGTTCTTGGCCAATCCCCGATACCTGGTTTTGCGGTAGCCAAACTGGCATTTCAACACTCGAAAAGCGTGCTCCCCCAGGGAGCTATCCGAGCCACGATACGGTTGTAGCGCTTCAGGGCCGGCAAACCGGTCTTTTATCCGGGATAACGACGCCGTGCCACCGCGTCCTGAGTGCCTTGCGCGGCCAGGCGGGCATGCACCTGGGGATGGTCGTAGCCCCGGTCGGCGAGGAGGACCTCTTCGTCGCCCGTCAGAAGGGCATCCAGCACCTGATGGTCCGGCACCTTCGCCGCCGTATAGTCCACGGCCTGGGCGATGCCCTGCAGATCGGTGGCTACGTGCGCCTTCATCCCAAAATACCACTGATTTCCCTTCTTGGTGGAACTCATCTCGGGATCCCGCTTTTGGTCCCGGTTCTTGGTGGAACTCTGGGCATGGATCAGAGTGGCGTCCACCATCCGTCCTTCCTGCAGCAGCAGACCCGCTTCCCGCAGCACAGCTTGCGCCTCGGCAAAGATCGCTTCGGACAGACCATGCCGCTCCAGCAGCCGGCGGAACTTGAGGATCGTCGTCTCATCGGGGATGAGGTCCTGACCCAGATCAATCCCCACAAAGTGGCGCAGCAGTGGGATTTCGTAGAGGGCCTCTTCGAGGCTGGGATCGGAATAGGCGTACCACTGCTGCAGGAAGTGGATGCGCAGCATCCGCTCCAGGGGCATCGGCTTGCGCCCACTGCCCCCATGAGGATAGTGGGGCTCAATCAACGCCACCAACCGCGCCCAGGGCACGACACCATCCATTATATCAGGGGACTAAATCAGAGGCTCCCTAGCGCATACCCGTTCTCTTGATAAGCGATGACAGAGATGAAGCCGTTACCCACCGGAGTGACTTGGGGGATGACGTTCGCTGGTTGGACATCCATACCATGCAATGCGACACCGCAGGCCTGAAACTGCATTCCTTTGCCGGACAATTTCACGATTTCCTTTTGAATATTTGCCACAGCTCTTTCGTCAGTGTACGGGATACCACGACGGTTCCTGGTCAGGAATGCCACATCTGGGCCGACAAATACCACTATGAAATGGGGGTAACTTTTTGCGACAAGAATTGCCGTCTGGTGAGCCCAATCACCTTCATCAGGTGCTCCACTGCCATGGGATTACGCACATTAACCAGGAAAATAGCCTTGGCCTGATGCAGTCCGAGGAGCGCCTGACGGTCATTCAACTGCGCGGCTGACGCTTCCGTGACCGGGAATAGACTAGAAAGTACGATGAATATATAAGAGATTATGAATTTTCTCATGATTTTGTTCTCCTGATGGCATAGTTGCGCAACTTTCCATAAGGGAATCACGGCACGACGTTGTGGGGGTATTGCGTGATCAGGGCCACATACCGAGGATTCATGGCCTGTTTGGGGAAAAATCCTTTCCAGGTGGTGATGGGTAACAACTGCTGCGGAGGTGGCGCAAAGACCATATCCTGTTTGCGCACGATCACATGACAGGCAATGCAGGATCCTACCTTGCCAAAAGCCAGTACTTTGCCTGTGGGATCATAGGCGGCCATAACCCAGTTCCGGTCGATGGAATCGAAATTTTCCACCTTGAGCATGGCCGTTACTCCGACCAGTTGCTTGTGGCGGTTGTAATTCTCCTTAACTACCAGGCTACCCTCCCGGTAGCGGGTTACCTTGAGAATGCCTCCGGCTTTTTGGATGCTGTCCTTGGCCGCCGTATTGGCAAGATCTGTCGTATAGGGATCTACCGTTCTGGATCCCACCTGGTAAGGGGTGCTTTCCGGCATGATGGCGTGCGTTTTCTGCAGCCCCTGGATTTCCTTCCAGAGGGATTGAGGACTCGAAACGCTGGTGTTAGCCAAAGCCAAAGCAGGTAAACAGCCACACAACACTGCCAGGAGATGCTTCATGGCCCATCCTCCTCAAGTAAATCAGCCTACCCACTACAGTGTAGTTTACACTATGAGCCGTGGTGACACCGCGTGGGTTGGCACTTGGCGTGGACCTGGGGATCTGCTACCTTTGTCAGCGTTGAGTGAACAGTGATGTAACTAGCAATTGTCACTATCTGGTCAAGGGCGTCTTGCGCAGCTTATTGAAATATAAATGGTTATTAGAGTTGGTGAGCGAATCCCACCCTCTCCGCCAATTTGTGCTAAGACACTGAATGTTAATAGTGTCAATGCATTCAGGGGACTTAGTGGTACAAAAAGCCGGTAGAAAGCGGAGCGGGCGGGACGAGGAAAAGGCGATACCCGCCCTGCCCAGCAACTGTTACAAGACCCCCCACGGATTCCTTTTCCGCATCGTCGTCCCGGAATCTGCGCGCCGCCGTCGGCAAGCGCGAAATCAAGAAGTCCCTCGGTAAAAACTAGCGGCAAGCTGTCAGCCAGACGCGCCTCCTGTCCCTGCAGGTGGACCAGCAGTTCAGCACACTACCGCAGCAGACGGCCCAAAAGCTGGAATACGCGATGCCGTGCAACGCTGCTGCCTCGCCCGTCCGCCAGATCAATGCCTCCAGGCCATCAGCCAAGTCACCCCAAAGCTCGTAGCGGGACTGCACAGTTTCCGGCTGCCCACCCCTGGAAGCCGATCCGGTCGGCGTCGCAAAGGGTTCGCTGAGGAGGGTTATCAGGGCCTCTCCTCGCAATGTCTTGCAATGACACCGAGCGAAAATGCGATGCGCACCTGCACGGTCCCGTTCAGTACGGCAGGGGGCGGACGGGAGCAAATTCCGCGAGCCACAGCATGCACTCCCGGCAGTCGAGCTTCCCCTGCACGAACGCGCCGCTGCCCGTGTGACCACCTCCGTTGACCATTGTCCCTATCAGGCAGCGCGCCGAAGCGCGGCGCGGGCGGAGTTCTTGGGCTGGTACAAGGTGTTGCGTGGCGAACGGGCATCCCTTTGTATTAAACATTAGTAAAATGTAACAATAAATACATTTAACTTTTATTAAATATGAGCTTTCCTCACAATGCAGTTCAGTCATCGCCCCCATGTGCGCGCCGACGGACCCAATGGCGAGGATCTCAATCATGCCATATGGGGGGCGAGCGATGAGCGTCCGTGACATGCGCGCCGAGCGTTCCGGACGATCCGGTCTTGAATGGGCCAAAATGGAGGTTTTTATGTCTATTTTCAGACACTTGGAAAAACCAGAAGACGGTTCGAAGCTAGCGGTTTTCGAGCTTGCACAGGCCATCGATGCCAGTTTGTCAAAGGTGGCGCAGTCCCACAATGGATTCAACGGCGCCCACGCCCGAGCGGCCGGGCATTATGTCTGTGTACGTTATCACCACAGCCAAGAGCCATCTTATCTCAGTATAAATGAAGCGCGCCGTTATTTGGAATGGGTCAATGCCGGTCATTCCGGACCCCACTGGGACCTACGTGACTAACAAAATGACTACGGGGCTGCCATAGCGGCCCCGTTATCAGTGCCTTCTTGGGAGATTGTCATGCCATCAAACCTGAATTTCATCATCCTCATGCTCATCTCTGGGGTGCCGTTACTACTTTGGGCGATGGGGCTTTTCGGGAGCGTTCTGCCCGGCGAACATGCCCGACTGATGGCACGCCTGAGTAACGGCGCCGCAGGGTTGGCTTTCCTCTGCGCGGCCCTTGCCGCACTGCTGTATGCGGTCGGCGGAAAGGCCCTAACGGTAACCCCATTCTCCTTTGCCTTGCCCGGGGACGTAGGGGCGTTGGCCCTGAGCATCTATATCAATGTCGTAACGCTGGTGATGCTCGCTCTGGTTTCCTTCGTCGGATTCGTGGTTTCCCGCTACGCGCGCAACTATCTCCAGGGCGAAAAACATCAAGGGCGCTTTTATACCTGGCTCAATTTCACGCTTGCCTCCATCCTGACATTGATCGTTTCCGGCAATATGCTGATGTTTGTATTGGCATGGATTGCTACCAGCGTTTGCTTGCATCACCTCCTGATGTTCTATCCGGAGCGGGCGGGTGCCGTACTCGCGGCGCGTAAAAAATTCATTGTCAGCCGGATTGGCGAGATTAGCCTGCTGATAGCCGTATTGCTCATCGGCTCTACCCTGCACACGATGGACTTTGAGACAGTTCTTCATGCCATGGCGGCAATGACCGGGCCGCTCCCGGTCACGCTCCAATGGGCCAGCGGACTCATCGTATTGGCCGCAGCCCTTCAATCTGCCCAGTTTCCCACCCAAGGCTGGTTGATCCAGGTAATGGAAGCCCCTACCCCGGTGTCGGCCCTGTTGCATGCGGGTATTGTCAATGGCGGAGCTTTCCTGGTCATTCGCATGAGCCCGATCATGTCCCAGGCCATCACCGCCTCCGACGTCCTGGCCATCATCGGACTGGTCACCATTGCTGCCGCCGGGCTGGTCATGCCGAC
>JAJYPA010000523.1 GCA_021795795.1 Pseudomonadota bacterium
GAGATTTACTGATTTTTTCTGGTTTTCGTCGGGTGTTTTTGCGATGCACAGTTTCATATGGGTATGTTCGTCAATGCGATGCGATAACTCCACCGACCTGACGGATATTTACGCCACTTCGCTTTTGTAAACACTGGCCGACACCCTGAACGCTTAGTGAGGGGCAGGGTAGGGGTTTGTGGCCACATGGGCACGGCTGCGCCGACCCATGACCCCATACCCACCTGATCAGGGCAAGCCCCGACACCCCGGCCATTCCGCGCTCCGCTTGTCACACCCCTTCTTTCTTTCCATCGTCCAGACTTCTTTCGCGCTGTGCGGCGAACCAACGAAACGGACCACAAACAGGTCCGCGATGGCCATTACCCGATAGGCATGTCTATCTATCGGGAGAAGCGTCATGACGAATAAAACCACCACGATCCGCGTTCGGGTGACACCTGCCGAACAATCCGTCGCGCAATCCAAAGCGGATGCCTGCGGTTTGTCTTTGTCCGCTTATATACGCAGCGCTATCGGTGGCCGCTTGCAGGAACATCGAATCGCCCAGGCCACTTCCGAACTCGTAGACCTTTATGCCTGGCTCCTGAAAGAAGATCAGGCAGAGTCTGCTCGCCGGGTTCTGGCGGTGACGTACCGACTGAAAGGGGATTCCCAATGATTGGTAAAGTCGGCAAGTCTCGGGCCGGGAGCAAATCGGGCAGCCCGAGTGCGTTCGGCGCTGTAGTGAATTACATCGCCCGAGAAGCAGACCACAAAGGGAGAGCGATTACTCCGGGCGACATCGGGGTGATGAATTTAAGCACGCCAGCCGACCATCTGGACCTCGCAGTTTTGCTGATGGATAACGCCGCATCCGGCGCCCTGTGCAACGGCAGATTCAAAGGTGATCCGGTCTATCACCTGATTTTGTCCTGGCGGGCAGAAGACATCCCGAAGCCAGACCAGATCAAGGATTGTGTCCGGCACACCTTAAAAGCTTTAGGTATGCAGGATTGCCAGGCCGTCTGGTCGATCCATCGGGATACGGACGATGATCATGTCCACATCGCCGTGAACCGGGTGCATCCTGAAAAGCATACCGTTGTGGGTCCACCCCGCCGCGACTACTTCATCATTGATCAGGCCATGCGGGAACTGGAGATCCGGCACGGCTTTGCACGGGACAATGGACCGAACATCACCGTGGACGGCAAGGACGGACCGCAGATCGTGCGCATGTCGCGCAAGGAGCGGCTGGAGAAGGGCTTGCTGAAAAGTGGGGATGCGCACGGCCCGCGCCTGACTCAGGCGGCCAAAGCCGCAGAACGGAGTCAGGGCGCGCCGAGCTTTCAGGTGTGGGCACAGGACCGACCGGCCCAATTTCTGCGGAATGCACTACAGCCTGGCACGGGCAATGGCTGGAATGATTTGCACAGTGCTTTGGCTCGCTTCGGCATGGTAATCCAGCTCAAGGGATCGGGCATGGTGGTCTCTACCACCTTAGAGAACGGACGGGTGCTGGCGTGCCCGGTCTCCAAACTCGACCGAAACCTGACGATGATGAAACTGGAGCAGCGCCTGGGCGCATTCACCCCAGCCCCGCCCTTCCCATCACCACCCGCCGTGCATACCTACGAGAAATTCCTGCACGGCACGCAGTCCGGCAAACAGCCGGATGGTCCGGCCCCATACCATGACAAAAACGGACAGAGGATGATTCGCCGCACCAAGCGGCAGGCGGAGCGTGAAGATCTGCACGCCCGTTACCAGGCCGCACAGCTGCAAATCAAGAACAGTCGCCGGGAGGTCCGGCAGTCTTTGATGGCCCTGCAGAAGTCGGAGCGCGATGTTTTGCAGGCCAACATCAAGGCCAGCAAACCAGCATTCATGGCCAAAGAACATGCCAAAGGCACGACGACACCCACAGCACAATCCTTATGGGCCTTTGAAGCCGCACGCGCCAAAGAGGAGCTACAGAAAAAGCACCTGAAACAGCGTCATGCCCTACCGCGCAGCATGGTCTGGCGCGACTGGCTGGAACAACAGGCAGCCGCACCGATCCATGATGAAGCGGCGTTGGCCGCCTTGCGCGGCATCCGCTACCGGGAAGTCCGCAAGGCCAACCAAGAGAAGAACGGCTTCGAGGGTGAGGAACTGGAAACGCTCAAGCCCATTCTGTCCGGGCTACACCACGAGATCGACCATCGCCGGCAACTGATCCATTACCGGAATGACCACGGTGCAAAGTTGTTCACGGATACCGGCCCGCGGATTGAAATCCATGACCGGGCAGCGTCCAGCGTCGAGGCCGCCCTACGTATAGCCGCACAGAAGTATGGTGCGGTGGACATCACGGGCAGTGCAACATTCAGGGAGCAGGCAGCACGGCAGGCAGCTCGCCTGGGGATTCCAGTCAGGGATAAGGATTTGCAACCCATCTGGCAGGAAGAGCGCCAAGTGAAACCGCCGAGGAATCAGGAACCGCAGAGTCAGAATCCCCACCACGAGACGATCATACCCTTGGTTGGGATCACCTCAGGTTCAACGCCACATCATGTGGCCGCAGAGAAAACGCCAATCCGGCCCGAGCCACAGAAGATGGACCAGGGTAAGGTCAAGTCGCCGATTCGCAGAAAACCGCACCGAGGGGTCCCTGAGATGGAACGCTAGATCCGCTTTGGATCGGCGTCTTACGTCGGCTTGATGCTGGAAGTACCTGCAGGATTGCGCTAGACTGATGCGGTTCTGATGGCTTGAATAGTCAGGGGAATTTATTGTCTTGCCTAATATTGAGCACCGTACGAAATTTAAATTTCATCGTCTGGATCAATAGTTACGGAACTTCATCCGTCGCAACTAAAAAACACATAGGCATGATGGCCTCATGAATGCAGTAGAAATCGAAGCGGCTTTATCGGATTTAGCCTGTCAGGCATTCGATGCGGCGGAGTTCCCGTTTATGTTCCTGGCCGCTTTCGGCCATAAGGACACGACACTCAATCGCCTGCGTGCAGGCAACAACAATGCTTCCGATGTGTCTGGTGGCGTGCTTCAGCGTAACAACATCCACATCGCGGTCTCCACAGAAGGCAACGTAGGCGAAACCCTCAAGGCATTACGCGTCAGTCCTGCCACTGCAAAAGCGAAAGCCAAGTTTATTCTGGCCACCGATGGCCTGACCCTTGAGGCCGAAGAATTAGGGAGCGGCGAAACCATCGCCTGCGTCTACCCGGATTTCCCCAACCACTTCGGCTTTTTCCTGCCGTTGGCTGGCATCTCCACTATCAAGGAGATTAAGGACAACCCCATCGATGTGCGCGCCACAGGGCGCCTGAACAAACTGTACGTCGAGCTTCTGAACGAGAACCCGGATTGGGGTAAGAACGAGCGCCGCCACGATATGAACCACTTCATGGCGAGGCTGGTGTTCTGCTTTTTTGCCGAAGACACCGACATCTTCGATGGCGAGGGGCTTTTCACCAAAACAGTAGAGCAAATGAGCGAACGCGATGGCTCCAACACCGATGAGGTGCTGCAAACCATCTTTCGTGCCATGAATATCAAGAATGCCGAGCGCAACGCAGCCCAGCCGCGTTTGCCGAACTGGGCCGATCAGTTCCCCTATGTGAATGGTGGCCTGTTCTCCGGCAGCACCCAAGTCCCGCGCTTCACCCGCATAGCGCGCACTTACTTGACTCACGCGGGCAACCTGAACTGGAAACATATCAATCCGGACATTTTCGGTAGCATGATCCAGGCTGTGGCCGACGATGAAGAGCGCGGTGCATTAGGTATGCACTACACCAGCGTACCCAACATCCTGAAAGTGTTGAACCCCTTGTTTTTGGATGACCTGCGCGCGCAGTTAGCCGAGGCCGGTGATAACAAAATCAAGCTACTGAATCTACGCAAGCGCATGGCGCGCATCCGCGTGTTCGACCCAGCTTGTGGCTCCGGCAACTTCCTGGTGATCGCCTACAAGCAGATGCGTGGGATTGAGGCGGAAATCAACCGCCGCCGGGGAGAAATGCACCGGGGTAGTGAGATTCCATTGACCAATTTTCGGGGCATTGAGTTGCGCGACTTCCCGGCAGAGATTGCCCGACTGGCGCTCATCATTGCAGAATTCCAGTGCGATGTGCTGTATCGCGGGCAGATGGATGCGCTGGCTGAGTTTCTGCCGCTGGATGCAGAGAACTGGATTGTTTGCGGCAATGCGCTGCGGCTGGACTGGTTGGCAATCTGCCCGCCCACGGGCACGAGTGTGAAGCTGGTGGCAGATGATTTATTTTGCACGCCGCTGGATCAAACAGAATTGGCTTTTGAGAATGATGGTGGCGAGACGTATATCTGTGGGAATCCCCCATATCTAGGGAGCAAATGGCAATCGGAGGAGCAAAAGTCTGATTTGGCCGCAGTTTTCGCAAGTCATGGCCACGGATGGAAAACTCTTGACTACGTGGCAGGTTGGTTCATGAAGGCTGCTGATTACGGGGAGAAAACCACTGCCACGGCGGCGTTTGTATCTACGAATTCCATCTGCCAAGGGGTTCAGGTTCCCATACTTTGGCCACTTCTATTCGCTACGGGTCATCAAATTGTCTTCGCCTACACGTCATTCAAGTGGGCAAATCTGGCAAGTCACAACGCAGGTGTTACTGTGGCAATTGTTGGCATATCAAGGAATGCTGTACGGTCCAGAATCCTGTTCTCTGCCAAAGACAGGAACGAAGTAATTGCGAAGCAAGTTCTTAACATCAATGCGTACCTCGTGCCTGGACCCGACATCGTTATCCAGCCTTTGCGCGAATCAATGACGGGGTGCGCCTATATGGATTTGGGCAACATGCCCAAGGACGGCGGCCACCTACTTTTTTCAGAGTCTGAAGCCGACGAGGCCGCAAGACGTGAGCCAGATATCACGAAATACGTCTTCGATTTTGTCGGCTCTCAGGAGTTTGTCAAAGGCATCGTTCGCAAGTGCCTTTGGATTGAGGACGATCAGGCCGAAGAAGCCAAGCGTATACCGCTAGTGGCCGAACGTCTTGCCGGTGTTCGTGCCATGCGTCTGGCTAGTGATGCGGAGTCTACACGCGCGTATGCAGACCGTCCGCATCGTTTCAAGCAGATTCAGGGGCGCGGACTGACGTCGTCAATCGTCGTACCTAAGGTTTCGTCGGAGTCTCGTGAATATCTTCCCGTTGGCTTGCTAACAGCTCACTCCGTGGTTTCCGATAACGCTTTTGCACTGTACGATGCCCCCCTCTGGAACATGGCTCTCATTGCCTCCCGCCTGCATCTGGTCTGGATTACGACCGTTTGTGGGAAGATGAAGACTGACTTCCGCTACTCCAACACCCTCGGCTGGAACACCTTCCCCGTTCCCTTGCTCACCGAACAGAACAAAATCGACCTGACCCGCTGCGCAGAGGATATTCTGCTCGCCCGTGAAGCCCATTTCCCTGCCACCATCGCCGACCTATACGAACCGGAAAAGATGCCGGAGAATTTGCGCCACGCCCACGAACGCAACGATGAAGTGCTGGAGCGCATCTATATTGGTCGCCGCTTCAAGAACGATACGGAGCGACTGGAAAAGCTGTTTGATCTCTATACGAAGATGACGGCAACGACCTCACCTTCTGCCCGGAAAGGAGTCGTGAGAGCCGTCAAGAACAAAGGGCAGAAAGCATGAACGATAAGCCCATCAGTCTGACTTCATCCCCAGAAGGGTATGCCGACTGGCTGGCC
>JAJYPA010000524.1 GCA_021795795.1 Pseudomonadota bacterium
GCCGAACAAAAGTATTCGCGCGGCATGATCGGAGGCAATCACGGCATTATCTGCGTGCAGAGATGGCCGTGAAAGTCTGGAGACAGACGTTAAGTTGAGGTACCCTCTTGATGGGTAGGATCGGCGGTGGTCGGGATCAGCCTGCAGGGCAACTCAAGACTGGAAGTGGTCATTCACTACTGATGATTAATTAGCAGCTACGACCCCATTGCGGACGCTTATGACCCTTGCGATAATTTTTTTTGCATCCATCTTGTGGACATCAGCTGAAAATTGATCACTTGGATGGTTTAAGTCTTCTCAGCGTCAACAGATATACTTAACAACCTGGCGACAGGGCTCTTCCTGGTCATGTCCAACCTCACACCAGCGGATTAGTTTGTTTCTGCTTCTGCGGTGTGACGCGGGCCTTCCCTGGTCGACCAGATTAAGAGGCAAGATAGGCAAATGTCAGGTGGTATCAGCGCGATCCGCGGTTTCGACTACCAGGCCACAGTGATCCTGGACCTGCTATTTGATCATTTCGAATGCCATGGGCCGACCGCCTCCGTCCGTCCTGAGGGTGAGGACGATCTTGATCTGCGGTGGACTGAGGCTGGTGTTGAGCGTCGCCGCTTTGTGCAGGTCAAGAAGCCTACCGAAGACGCTCTGGCTCGCCCTAATTTATCACTCTGGACCCTAGCGGACATCGCTCGCAAGCTTCTGCCGGACGCGCTCACTCGGCTCACGGGCAATGGCTATGAACAGACATGGGTGCTCGGCGACGCAGTTGAAGCGCCCGTCCGGGAGCTCTTTGACGCCGGCTCTCTGGCGCCTTCCACGGCCACGCGCGCGTATTGGACCGTGATTCACCGACTGGCGCGTGCAGCGGCGCAATTTCTCATCCCTTCCGGATCCTTCGTAGCCCGGTCCGCATCGCGATGGCAGGCGCCCAACTCCCTCCCGACGAATTCAGCGCAGGCCCTGACTGCACTACTGGCCGAAGCCGTCAATAGGTTCGGGCAAGGCCATGGCCCTTCGGGCACGCTGTTCGCACAAATCTACGCTCAAGAGCTAGTGCGGCTGCACTCTCTGCTGCCAGGCGTCCTCGGTCGCATCAGAATCCTTGATGGAAATGGGACAGAGATCGAAGTGGCAGAACGGGTCATGCAACGTTTGGAACATCTCTACTGTCTGCAGCGGCCGGTTATTGAACACACCCTGTTTCGCAATCTGCGCGGCTTCATCAACGACATTGCCAAACAGCCTGGGAGGTCTTTCGACCAGGAAGAATTAGAGGTGGAACTGCGCTGCGTCTGGCCTCAGATGGTCCCCATCAAGGCGCCACCACCGCTGGAAAACGATCACGTACGGCGTCCTCATCTGGCGGCCAGCCTAGTTGATGCATGGACGGGAGTAGCTGCAGAGGTGGTTGGCATTTCTGGCTCCGGCAAGACCCGATTGGCCGCTGAAATCCTGGAGCTATCGCGACTTGCAAATTTGGATCGCGTTTTCCTTTATGCCGAAGTGCGGGCTGGAATAGGCCTGCGCGATTGCCTAGTGGGAACCGCCTTCTATCTCCGGCGTAAGGGTATACGGGAACCATTCTCGGTGGCGATCCAACTCAGTCTGGCCGACGAGGGTATCCTGGCTGCCCTGGCAAAAGCCTTTTCCGAGATGCCAAGCGGATGCCTGCTGCTCCTAGACCTTGTTGAGGGAATCGAGCCGGTAGGCTTTGCGCGAGACCTTGCGGTCTTCATTCGCGCCATGTCTTCCGACGGCCTGCGCCTCATCATTTTCGGGCAGGAACGCGTGCTTCGGGAGCTCACCGACCTAGAGCAGGTTCAGCTGGGCGTGCATAGTCTCGACGCCCCAGGACTGAGCTTTGAGGAATTCGCGACTCTGGTCGAGCGGTGTCATGCCAAGCCGGATCGATCTCTGCTCTGGAACATCTACCAACAAATAACCGTCGGTCGTGCGGCTGGCCTCAACGTCAGCCTAGCGCAAGCCCTCGCCCGGGTTCAAACAACTGACGAAATGGCAGCTATTGTGGCGCGCCCGGCGGAGGACCGGCTGGCCTACGCAGAGCGAAACCGCTTTACCCGAGTGACCGCCGGGGCACGCGCGGGCGCTGAGAAGCTCACCTGCTTCGCACTACCATTCAGCCGGACGGAGGCCGAAGATGTCTTTCCTGGCGAGAATGTCGGCCTAGCGATCCGCGAGCTCTTAGACTTGGGGTTGCTGCGCCGACATGACGACAAAGCCTTCGAAATGCACGAAACAGTACGGGCTGGCCTTGAGGAACTAATCGCCTCGCAGACGCGACGGGACGCCCATGCAGCCTTGGCGGCCTGGTATCAAGACCAAGGCCAAATAGGCGCTGTTATCCTCCACTTGGAGCAGGCCGGCCGTAGCCAAGATGCTCAAGCCCAAGCACGAGAAGCTTTTCTAGCGGGAAAGAACTGGACAGGGCTCTGGCCCTATGTAGCCCGCCACAGGCTCGTGTCAGCGAATGAGGTTGTCTCCGTCATCGCTGGTCCGGGGAGGGTCGAAGGGGCCTTCCTCCTGCCGGATATTTTCAGGGAGCTGAAGGGTCCAGTCGAAACACTCGTGGACCTAATTTATACTCAGTCTGAGCGCATATTCTCGGACCCTCAATGGCCTGAGCCCATCCTTGCGACGATCCTCGCAGTTGAGCCGTTGCATCTAAGCGATTTGATCCAATTCATGATCAAGATTGCGCCCACTCCACAGGCGGGGGCGAGCGCTTTGACTTGGCTGTCGATCGCGGCGCGTGGTCGGATGGGTGCAATTGGCCCCTCCACGCTAGCCCTTCTGGATCATCAGCCTGAAGCGATCCAGATGGCTTTCCTAGGGCTTCTGTTGCACGGCGACCGCGCTGGACTACGGCACGCGTTCCACCACCTCTGGATGCATCCTGAGCTGATCAGGAAGCGCAGCGATGGCAGATTTTTGCTACACCTTAGTATCCGCAGCGACGAGGACGTCGCAGACCTTCTAGCAGCAATTCCAACGCTGCCGATCTCTCGCATGATCTCTGCTCGAGGGCCGATGTTCGGACCTTTGGAAGGCTTGATCTGGCAGGCGCGCAAAGCCTTACGGGGTCCATGCAAGGCTGTGCTGCAGGTCCAGACTTTGGACAGCGACGCACTCGTCAACGCTATCAGAATCCTGATCTACCTGGGCGAGCCATCAATACTAGATTTGTGCGAAGCTCTACGCAGTCGCACCGACAGCGCCGGTACGCTCGCGAACCTCGTCTCTGATATAGTTCCGACCCTTGTCGACTGGCGCCCCTATGAAGATCGAGTTCTGAACGAAGCGGCAGAATTTCCTGCGCGAGCACAAGCACTGGTTAGCCTAGCTTTGTCGTCTTCCTCTCGACTAGACAATCTGCTCGACCGCTTACAAGCAATGGATGTTTTCGAGTGGTCCCGTTGGAGCTCCTCTTTCCGTATCATAGCCAACGTGAGAACCTTCGCTGCAGCGGCCCCCGTGTTGGAGGAAGCGCTGGCCTCGCAAGACGACCTGGAAATCGTCCTGCTTCCTTCCATCATTGCGCGCCAGGGAATGGCGCCTGGGCCCGATGTCACGGGCGTGCTTCTTGAGGCGCTGGCCCACCGAAGTCCGATGGTCCGCCTCAGCGCAGCCGCTACCCTTGCTCGCCGGCGGGATCGTGCCGCCTTGCCACGGCTACTTGAGCACTTTGGGCAAGAGGCGGCGCCAGAAGGCCAAGTAGTGCTTGCGGCCACGATCCTTGCCTCGGGTGCCAAGTCAACAGACGACTTGGCTGCACACGCCGGTGCCCTAGCGATAGATCTGTGGTGGTGCATCCTAGCGCACCGTACCCGAGACTCGAGTGCAGCAGATCGGCTTGTTTTGATTGGGACCGATACTAGCCAGTCATGGCAGGTCCGGAGGGCTGCGATCGCCGCTGCGGGTAGATTGCCCTACGAGACAGCTCTTGCACGTATCGAGACCTCAGTGATGGCGGAGCAGTCGCCCTTCACGCTTGATCATAATCGGAGCCTCCTAGCTCACAAGGCAGTCACGGCCATCATTCCAGAAGCGGTAAGAGGTCTGAGGCAGTTCTACCAGGATGATCGTGCGGGATTCATCAGTTGCTTTGAACCCTGCTTCGAGGGCTTTTGGAAAAGCGCCCTTGACCCTATCGGTCTGCCGTCTGGTGAAGATGCAGCGGGCTGGCTCCATGACGTGCTTGTCCGCGGAAGCGAAACAGATAGCGCCGCGTTGGATCAACTAATCAATTCTCTGCATATCCCATTGCTGCAGGGGGCGGTGTTGCGGTCACTGCGCCTATGCGGGAGGCCGGACCGGATCGATACACATATAGCTGGGGCCAAACACGTTTGGGTAGTTGTTCGGGCACTGTTGGAGCGTTCTAAATTCCCGGAGCGCGGCCCAACGCTGGGTCAAGGGCTGCAAGTCCTCGTAGCAGGAGCGGCGTGGGCCGATGATAGAGTCGTGAACGATCTGATCAATAGGCTTGCCACGTCACCAGTGGCGAATGTCGGTTCTGGGCCGACTGCTACGCCTGCGCCACCCCCCTCGCCATTAGTCGCTTCACCACTGAGTTATCAGACCGCAGTTCGCCTGCTTTCTGGTGGTACGGCAGATCCTTTGCCCGCCGGGGCCTTAGTCCTTCAGCCCCTGACAGTCGAAGAATGTAAAATCCTCATCGACTTGGCTGATCCGGTAAAAGATCCGGAACGGGGGGAGATAGTCTTTATTCCTGCCGTCGCGTTCACCATGCAAGGCCATCAGGTTGCCCAACGCAGAACCACTTATCGGGGGGGCGGACTGTCCTTGCCGGATCGTCTGCGCCCAGCCATCGCCGCAGCTAACCGGTTCGGCCTTCCAATCCCGTGGCACGCGGAACAGCTTGAGGGTCCACTTGGCGAGACCTATGCATCCGATTTTTTGGCGTGCTTGACGGACCAGGGAGACGACGCGCGCTTCTACGCAGCGCTGGCAGAGGCGGAGGAAACATTGATGCCGGAACTCTGCCAAAAGGCACAAGGTCTGTCGGCTAAGCTTGAGATAGATAACCGCCTCATACCTGCCTTAACCCGTTTCCTCTCCGTTGGCGGTGACGATCTCTTTGAGGGACTGTGCATCCTAGCCAAATGCATCGACGCCCCTGAGATCCAACCCGTCCTAAATGGGTTGCTCCACCGATGGATTCAGCGATTCGACTTACAGGCCGCCCGTCCCCAAAACGATGAGGCGTTTTCCCTGTGGCGTGGCTTTGCCCGCCTAAGTGAACATCCTCTCTTCGATGACATTCCCGACTGGCCGCAACATCTGGTGGTAGTATTGAGGGCACCAATGGCTTGGTTTCACGCCCAGTCGATCATGCGTGTTCTGGAACGGGATTCTGGGTCTTATACTCTGATCGAAGCGCGGCTATTCAACGAGGAGAATTGGGAGCACTACCGAGAAGATGAAGTCGAGCGGCTCGATCGTGCCGCCGAAACTTTATTCGGTCAATTTCAAGACACATCAGTTTGTTGAGCAACCGCAGTAGCGCACATTATTGCATCGGCTGTTTATGGTTAATAGTAGCCCTCCCATTTTGCTTGTGAAGGTCCGCTTCCGCTAAGGGTTGTCTGATGCCTGCCCACGCGGCGACTGGTGCTGCGGGACTTATCGGGCAGGCGTCGGACAAGCCACGAAGGAGGAAACCGCGGGGGGAAACGTGACGTTC
>JAJYPA010000525.1 GCA_021795795.1 Pseudomonadota bacterium
TTGGGGATAGATGCAGGATTTTGGCTGCGCATGCAGATGGCCTTCGACCTTTGGGAAGCGCGTCAGAAGGGTGAGGTCCGCGGGGTACGACATATCGCCGCTTGAAATGGTGTCTGTTCCAGACTGAAAGCGGTCATTCATTTGGTTGTAGCATTCTGTTGCTAACCTTTCGAGTTGTTTTTCAGTTTTCGGATTTTGAGGGCGTATCTTCCTGACGACGTCGGGAGAAATTTAGGTTGCATCTAAACAAGTAGAGGGAGGGGTGATGCTTAGCAGGATGATGGCCCAGTGGGACGAACGGAGTTTAGGCGATGTGGGTATGGCGACATGTGTACTGTTTAAATTACGTTAAAGCCTTGTACGCCTTGTTATGACCATAGACTGGTTTATCAGATTTTCCCTTGGCCTCCCCGCAAGGGTTGAAGATGTAGCCGCTTTGCGAAAAGCTCTACCAGAGTTAGAAAGCCTAGATTTTCGATTAGAGCGTCGGCGCTATTTCTGGCCTTTCCATCCGGACTTTGACACTAACTACGAGTTATTTGAGGCCCTTCGGCGCTGGGTTGCTGAAGTTGAATCTCCCGATGACTTTTGGCCTTCCTACTATCGCAATTGCCCATCGAACAATTGCCCACCTCGAAGCAACCAAGCCAGGTTAAATAGGGATGAAGGGATCTCTATCGCGCAGTTTATGGTGACTGCCGGTGGACCGAAAGCCAAGCCGCCAAGGGACACCTTCCTAAATTTGGTCAAACGCACACATCCCGAAAATGACCCGCCACGAGAGGTCATCCTGACTGACCCATACATCTACTCCGATGTCAGCGAAGGTGGCCATGAGGGCGGATTTTCTAACCTTGTTGCTTATCTTGAGGCACTTGGTATATCTGGAGATGACCTTTTCACTCTCCGCATGACCCCATCGCCAAAAAGGGGGACTTCGACTGCAAAGAAGAACTTGCATCGCTATCTCAAGACCAAGTTTAAGAATGTTCAGTTTAAGGATTACTCCTCCAACCTCAACTTTCATGACCGGTTCTATGTTGTTCGCCATCGCTCCGGGAAGATAAAGGGAGTATTCGGGCCGTCGATAAATGGCCTTACCTCAGATGCGATTGTGCTTATGGGTGATATTGACGACCTACAACCACTTAAGAAACTTGAAGACTGGTTCGGATGATCAGAAATCTAACCTTTCATTCCACCGGACCTGCGGAAAAAGCCGCGCAGGCCTATGAATTCAAATGTTCGATACCCCACATCAGATCGATCTTAAGAAGCGAGCAACAATATGAACAATAAAGTCGACAACGTGAATGAGTGGCTTAGAGAGCGCCCCCTGTGGCTCCAGATTGCGGCTACTCGGCTACTTCAGCAGTCTGAGCTTACTGACAAAGACGTCTCTGAGCTCGCAAACCTTTGCCAGCAGGAAGCCAACGGTAAGCTGCCCAAAACGACCTGTTCCTTTCCTGCTACCGCGTTCTCCCCGGGCGCAGCAGGCTCTCTGCGTTTGTGTTCAATCAGTGATGTCGAAGGAGTAAACGCCCTTGCTCCGAAAAAGCCACTTGAGTTTGGTAAGGGCAATATCACGATTGTTTATGGCAACAACGGGTCAGGCAAATCCGGTTACGTCAGACTCCTCAAACATGTATGCGGAGCCCGCGAGACGGGTACCCTCCACCGCAATGTTTACAAGCCCGGCGCTGCCGCACAGAAAGCCTGCATTTTGTTTGAGCAGGACGGCGTACCGAAGACTCATACCTGGTCTGGGCAAGGTATCTGCGATGACCTCAACAGCGTTGATATTTTCGATACCTCGTTTGGCAAGGTGTTTGTCAGCAGCGAAGACGAGGTGAGCTACGAGCCGCCGGTATTATCCTTTTTCAGCTCGCTCATCCTCGCATGCGAAAAGGTCGCATCGGCCTTGGACACTGAGGCCAACCGGCACCAGTCCAAGAAGCCGAATATCCCGGCTGACAAAATGGTAACTACCGAAGGTATCTGGTACAAAGACATCAGTGCCAAGACCGGCACCCAAGAAATCGACGAGTATTGCGCATTTGGAAGTGCTGACGAGGCCGATATAAAAACGCTGCAGGACCGCCTTGCCGAACAAGCACCGGCAGAAAAAGCGAAGCAGCTGAGGAAGCGGAAACAGCATATCGACACTTTGGTCCAGGATGCCCAAAAGTATCTGGAACAATTATCAGACGAGAATTACCGGAGGATCATCGCTGCCAAGAAGAAATCGATCCTTAAAAAGACTGCGGCAGATACGGCGGCGCAAGAGGTGTTCTCCGGCTGCGAGCTGGAAGGCATCGGCTCTGATGTCTGGAAAGAACTTTGGGAAGCGGCCCGGAACTACTCCGTATCGGCTGCTTACAAAGAAACCGAGTACCCAAATGTTTCCAATGGGTCCCGTTGTGTCCTGTGTCACCAGACCTTGACCCAGGAGGCCAAGAAGCGGTTGATCTCCTTCGAAAACTTCGTGAAGGGCGAAATGCAGAAAGCCGCAACGGATGCGGCCAAGGAATATGATACCGCCAGTCAAACTATCGAGGCGCTACCGACATCGGAGACGCTGAAGACACGTATCGATGCGACGGGCATTTCACTGGATGAATTCGCCAGCCAGGTGACGGACTTCTTTGCTCAATTGCAGACCAGAAAAGACCTGCTCCCTGGGATCGATTCCGAAGAGGCCATTCCCGACCCACTACTCTCACCGAAATGGATCGAAGAAGCCAACGCCCAGTCGAAAAGCCTCGGTGAACTCGCGGCAAAATATGACGAAGACGCCAAAAGTGACAATCGTGAGGAGATCAAGAAGAAGCTAAACAGCCTGCAGGCCAGAAAGTGGTTGTCTGAACACCGCGCCGCTATTGATGAAGAAGTCGCCCGATTGAAGCTGCTGAACCAGATTCAGGAAGCCAAGAAGTCGACCAACACCAAAGCCCTATCCCAGAAGAAAGGTGAGCTGGCAGAAGCCTTGATCACGGATGCGTTCGTGCAAAGGTTCAATGCGGAGCTCAAGGCCCTGGGCGCGACTCAGGTGAAAGTCGAGCTCGTTCAGTCAAAAGTCTCCAAGGGCCGTGTCCTACATAAGCTCCAGCTTCGAGGGGCCCCTCAGAATGGGCTCGCCGATGTGCTTAGCGAGGGAGAAAATCGGATCGTTTCCATTGCGGCATTTTTGGCCGACGTCACCGGCAAGAGCAACCAGGCTCCGTTTATCTTCGACGATCCAATATCCTCACTCGACCAAAGCTATGAGGAGGCCGTGGTTCAAAGGCTGATCGAGTTGTCTCAGGACAAGCAGGTCATTGTCTTTACTCACCGCCTGTCCTTGTTGGGAACGGTCAGACATTTTGCCGAGAAAAAGACCCTCAAACCCGATGTGGTGAGCATTCGCTCTGCGGACTGGGGGACCGGAGAGCCAGCTCCCATTCCACTTTCACAGAGCGACATCAAATCCGCCCTGAACACACTCATGAATCAGCGGTATCAGGATGCAAAGAAGGCAAGTGAAAACGGCGAATTCGAATATGCCGAAATTTTGCTGAAATCGATATGTAGCGATTTCAGGACGTTGGTGGAGCGTTCTATTGAAAATGATCTGCTGTGCGGGGTGGTCCAACGATTCCAACGACCGGTCCATACGTTGAAGCTTAAAGAGCTTGCCAAATTGAAGGACTCGGATTGTATTTTACTTGATTCGCTCATGACCAAATACTCCGGGTTTGAACACTCACAGCCAGCAGAATCACCTGTGGATCTGCCGAATCTAGACGATCTTCTAGCTGATATGAATTCGCTTAAAGGATGGCGTGAAGAATATCAAAGGCGAAGAGCATAAAATGGGGTCTGCTGGAATGTTAGCTTCCGCTGTGCTCCCGCCGTTGAGTCCTGACCAACGGCACGAGACCGGAAGCGTATATTGTTCCCAACGCCAAGCTAATTGCTTGCATCCCTCCCCTGTTTGCGAATGTAGTCAGCAATCCACACACGATCTAATTGAAGCCGCACGCTTCTCCGTATACCGCCTATCACTCCGCTTAGGTCGATAAACGAAAAATAATCCTGTTTTAGGTTTGCCACTGCGACAGGGTTGTCCCAGTTGCGACCGACTAGTTCCGCAATGAACGTCGGCAGGCTGAACTCTAGTTCGAACCAAGCCGGATCCCCGCGTTTAAATCCGATGGGAGAGAATTTCCACCCTTCCCAATTGTTTCCCAGGATGCGGCAGCGCACGACGTCTTTAGAAAATCCTTCCGGGGGCAAAGGTTCCTGACGCAAGAGATGCAATGGCCACTGCCCTTGAAGCATACCGAAATAGGAACCCTCAATGGCGCGGCACATAGTTGTAATCGAACCGCTTAAGAGTTGCTTTCCGTGCTCTGTCAGTTCGTTCGGTTGAATTTTAATTTCAGCATCAGGAGCTAGACACTGTCGGAAGAAAGATCTCGCAGCGAAAATTGTCTTTTTACTGTTCAGGATTATACAATCTTCATTGAAATCTAGAATCGAATTTATCAACGGCAGAATAGCAGGAACATTATTATACTGGATCAGAAAGACCTGGTGTGCCACAGCGTATTCTACCGCACCTCGCGTGAACCCTGAGGTGGAGAATATTGCGGCCGCGTAATTATAGCGAGGACCACGAAAGGTTTGCCCCCTTCGTGCATAGGTGAAGTAGTTCTCAGAGATGTCTTTGAGCACGCCCACCATGTTTCGAGGAACTTCTACACCAACTGGCCTGTTTGTCGCATAGCATTTTGCCTCAACTATTAGGTTAAGTGGATACATAAATGCTGGCGAGTGCTTCCATAGCGCGAATGCATCTAATTGATGCCATGTTCCTCTACCGCGTACTTCTAACCCTGAGTGGCCAGCGCGCATATATTGACTTTGCTGTAATGATAATGCAGTCTGGTCATAAGGCTCATAATCCACCTTGCGCAACAGAAAGAGCACTGCTTCTTCAAGTAAGGCCCCACGAATTTGTGTGATAGTCGCCATTAGAATATAAAGAAAAACAGGCTGAATAAAGGCGTCAGCAGAACATCTGTCATGCTGTATAACATATTTAACTCCCAGCTAAAATATCCCACCTCGTTAAAGATACGCTTGTCTACCCTGAATGTGAACGGCAGCTCCCGCTGCATACCGTCCATTCACCCAACTACACAGTCGATTAGCAGCGGTGGCGCCTCGCGTCAGAAAAAATCATCGTCGATATAATCTTCCGATGCCAATTCCCGTCGCGCTGTCTTGATCCAGCGTTTAAGGTAGGCAGGTTGCGAAAGTCTTTTCATCTCCTGCCGTAGCCCGCTAATATCCTGTCGGGCTGTCTGAATGGTTTCGTGAAGATCCCGCGACAAGGCATGTGGCGAGTATATCGCAAAAATGGGTATCCCGAGACTGCCGGCCAGATGCTGCTGGAGTGCCTGCATTTTACCTTTTAAAGTTGCCAGATGTTCCTTGAGAGCCTGGTTGTACTTTTTCAAATGCGCGTCGCCCAGCTGATGGACGACTTGCGCGTCCATCAGGCCCAATTCGTGCTGGAGCGCCAGCAGTTGCAAGAGATCATTTTCCCCATAGGCCTGATTGATCCGCTGCATCAGCGCCGTTTTCTGGGCACGTATGACCGGATCTGTCTCCCGGTCAGGATGTACGGCGCTGACCAGGCGCCGATAGATGCCCTGCAGAGCATGGCGGATCT
>JAJYPA010000526.1 GCA_021795795.1 Pseudomonadota bacterium
CCAGCTGCAGAGGGTGGCGCGGGAGATCGGGACACCCGCCCGCAAGTACTGGGTTTCCTGCCGATATAAAGGCAGGTGATCCACATGTTTCGCCGTCATCACGTGGGCCACCAGGCGCGCCGTGGGCAAGCCCTTGTCGATCACCTGTGCCGGTAATGCCGGACTTTCAATCGTGCCGCAGGGGCGACAGGCCAGTTTGTGGCGGATATGGCGAATCACCTGGAAGCGTCCAGGGAGATAATCCAGTTTTTCACTGATTTCTTCCCCGACGGTTTCCAAGGGGCCACCACACTGCACGCAGGTGCAGGTCAGGGGATCGTGACGCACTTCCACCCGAGACAAAGCGGGAGACAGTTGCATGCGGCCGGGATGGCGGTGGGACGGACGAGCCACCGACTTCGGCATCATCCCTTCCGCTTCCGTGACGGAGGCACTCTCGGCCAGCACCGCTTCCAGTTCGCTTTCTACGGCGGCAATCTCCGTTTCCAGGGCTTCTTCCCAGAGATTGATCTGGTCCGGGGAGAGCTTTTCCGAACGGCGACCGAATCGCCAGCGTTGTAGTTTAGCGAGGGTGCTTTCCAGGCGGGCGATGGTTTCGTCGCGCAGGGCGATATGCTGGTCTTTCTGGGCGATGAGGGCTTCTTGCCGGGCGATATGGCGGGTGCGTTCTGCGTTTTCCGCTTCGTAGGCCTCCTGCTTTTGAAGCAGATCCAAGACCAGATCGCGCAGGGCGTCGGGGCTGGTGGGAAGCGGCGTTGAAATCATGGGAAAATAGTACCAGAAACATGGTCTTTATACAAGCAAATCCAGCGAGTTAGAGCAGTATGGGCGTGCATTTTTCCAGAGCCGGCAACGGCGTCCATGGCCGCCCTTCCACCAGCATCGCCCACTGTGCCGCCGATAGTTCTACGGCACCAGTATCTGCTCTGGGCCAGTGCAATCGTCCCTGATCCAGACGGCGGTACAAAAGCCAGAAACCTAGACCATCCCAAAGCAACAATTTCAACCGATCGCCTCGCCGATTGCGAAAGACAAAAGCATGCCCACCAAAAGGATCGGCGGCGAGCACCCCCTGTACCTTGGCCGCCAGACCATCGAAACCCAAACGCATGTCCACGGGTAATGCCGCGAGCCAGATCCGACTCCCCGGACTCAACCACATGGGCTTTCGAGAACCTGCACCAGGGTGTGCAGCCAGCCCGCATCCACTGGCGCCGAGAGCTTCAGGCTACGGCCCGACAAGAGATGAATTTCTACGGGCAAAGTGGAAAGAGCGGCTGGTTTCAGAGTGACCGGCAAAAATCCATCGGCACCACGCACCATCGGCTGCGCTTCTGCTAATCGCTTGCGCCAGTAATACCAGTTGGCCACGGCAATTCCTTTCTGCGCACAGTAATCCTTGATCGAAAGATCACTCGTCTGAAACGCCTCTATCTGCTTGCGCCAATAAGCCGCCTTGGCAGCCTTCTCATCCTTCGTCATATCCATCCCTCCTCGCTGAATGCGCGTCAGGATCACTCCGGCCAGAAAATTTGGAAAGGTGGGTTGCTTAGACGCTTACGATCAATGGAGCAAAAAACAATTTTGCTCGCGTCTTATCGCACAAGCATTCTCATCCGTTGACATCAAGCTTGTCTACGATCCAAATTTCTGCTCGCCCGAGATCTAAAGAATAGCCCGTTACTCGCTCCTGTTTCTGCCGCAACGGTGCTGGTGACCGCTGAGGAAGCGGCGTGGTGGGAAGGGAATGAGGACGTCCCACAACGTATGCGAGACGCGATCAACACGGTTCTCAAAGGCGCACGCAAGAAAAACCCGGACATACAAACATTCGACGATCTCCACCACCATCTGGTGAGCCACCCAGAACATGACGATGATTTCTGCCAGTTACTTCAGACGTCTGGCTATCTCTCGATCTGGAAGATTGAACGGGCAAAGAATCCATGGCAGTATGATTTGGCTATAATGAGCGCCGTTCCGTCTGACCGAATTGATAACTATTGTTGGAGTGTGCTAGAGAACGAGGTAGGTGGGCCGAACCGATATGTCGTCAATCGAGGCGGATATCTGCTCTATTCTAGGCAATATAATCTTCAGTTTTTCTGGGTGATGGCAGAGTTGTACGAACATTTGGCGGCGCTCCATCGCCAGCGTGTGGACGTCGCAGCCAAGTGGCTTGAAGTAAATGGTCGCCTTGCGCGACCAACGCAATCACACCTCACGCCGCATACGCCAGAATGGTTTGAAGCCTTGGAGCAATGGGATCCACCAAAGGCCATGATGGCGCAGAAGATCATGGAGCTCGCAGGCCGGACAGACGTATGTTCAATTTGCGGAGATCATCAACCAAGGGATTATTTTTTGGAAGGAAAGCATACGCCAGCTGGCGGCGTGGACACGCTACGGCTTTGCGATGACTGTGTTCGGATTCGTCGAGCGAACGGGGAGCCGTTCATGCCTCTCTCGGATCACCGAGAAGGTGGATGATCCAAGCAACCCTCAATGAAGCGATGATTGAAGGTTGGTCCGAACTGCCTGGACTATTGCATCAGTAGGTAGGTGTCGAGCGAAGTCGATAGTAGATGGCGTGAGCAGAATCTTCCCTACATGGCCCAATAGGGCGAGATTCGAGCACCGTTGCATGAAGTTAGCATGGCTGGCAAGATCATACTATTATTTTTATTTGTTTATTTAACCCGAAAAACAGAGAGCATGGTAATGACAGCAGAAAATAGAATTTGGTCAGATCCGGCTTGGGTTACATACATAACGCCATTCAGGCTTATAGTTCCGGACGGTGAAGTGCCGCTCGAAAGTTCTTTGGATGAAATTAATGGCAATACCTATAATCATGGAAAACTATCAAAAATAGTTGGAACGCTTCCATTAGGAAAGCAAGACCTGAAAGATTTCAGCATATTGATTTGCTATGATGGAGCTATAGCATTACCTCGCTACAAGAGTCTTTGTCAGAAAGAAGATGCGGTGCTATTATTTAATAAAATATTGTGTAATTTTCTTGTTGGCGGTATATACTGTGAGGCAATTGATGTACGAGATGTGGTGTGTGGTCAATTATACAAAGAAGAATTTATTTGGCCAGTGAATTATGGTGGCAGCGTATCTTCACAATTGCATGCCAGCTTACGCACAAAGGTAGCAGGCCTGCTGCAAGCCGCAGAGCTAATTAAGCCTAGAGCAATTTTCGTTTCTGATATCTGTAAGGCTTTTAATATTGGCGAACAAATAACGGCCACAATTAACAATCTTACGCCACAATTTCTCATTCGCGGGGCGACTGAATTACAAAATAAAAACTGGTCTTCTGCGATCTCACTGCTATGGACCTGTGTCGAGCAGATGTCAGAATTTCTATGGGAGAAAAAATTCATAGCAAATTGTGAAAGACATCCTAAACAACCTCTTTCTGGAAGAATAAAATCATTTCAAAATGACAATCAGACCTGGCCAATATCGGTGAAGCAAGAAATGTTATTCCAAACCGGAATAATTAACGATATCACTTTTGCGAACATATATCCTGCACGACAGGCAAGGAACCGTCTTGTGCATAAAGGAGATTATGTTGATCCTGTTACTGTGTTTAACCTTTTTGATGGCGTTTGCCAAATGCTATCGTTATGTTCAGGAATTGCCGATTTACCTTTGAGCAAATCCGCCGCGCCTCAATCCCAACCAGACCAAGACGGGGGGAACCGTTCTATGGAAGATAATCCATTCGAACAGTGGTTGTCGCACTCAAAAAATTAACTCGTGATATAAATATGTGCTCTCGACAATTTCCTTGATCTGTAAATTGTTTGCACAATAAAGAACTTGATCTAGAAAATTTGTGTCTGAGATCGTCTCTTGCCAGGCGTCCGCTCCCGCTGCATCACTGACCATTGCACAGCGCCAAAATCATGCCATCTGGTGCTACAGAATCCCACCGCGTTAGCCAGCATTTTCTACCTCGATAAACGCATAGTATGTGGAAGCGGAGACAGGGAGCCAAGAAACGACGTAGCTTCCCTTGATTTTAACCTGGACATCTTTGGCGCCAGTTGGTTTTTCAATGCGTCCGGTGATAGGGCATCCAGATCGGAAGTAACCGTAAATTCCAGCAGACGAGCCAGAGTAGAAAAGTCGGTCATCAGCAAAGATCAGAAGTGCAGTATGAGAGAAGCCGGCAGCCTTGAGTTCTTCGACAAATGCAATGTCCTTGCAGAAGTTGTACATCTGCTCTGGGTATTGGCCGTTGCGCGGATACTTCAATTCTATCGCGTACTTTAGGTCAGAGCGATCCGGTGAAAAGACGGCGATGTCGAGTTCACGCTTCGTGAATTCCGCTTTCGAAAGCGCAAAGTAGGAGACGTTGCGTTCGAACTGGACTTTGTAGTTGGGAAGGGCCGAGCGGAGAAATATGCCGACTTCGTGCTGAAGGCTGAACTCGTTGTAAATGTCAGTGCCGTTGCTAGCTACAGATTGGATGAATTGCGCAACGAGTTCTGATAGATCGCTCATGAATGATAACACCCAGCATATCCGGCCGGCTCTGGAGCGCTGCGGAAAAGCCGGTCCGAGTTGGCGCTGTTGTTAACTTGCACCTAGCTTATCCAACATGTATCCAGCAATTACGCCGGCCAGCTCTACAGCAGCTTCTGCCTCTGCTTTTGTAATACCTGCAGACCAAGGCCGACCGTGGCCCGTGCCTTCTTTGTTCCGAAGGCGGTTCACACCGATGGCAGATTGATACATACCACGTTCCATCGCGCGGCATGAGGCCTCCGTGGATGATGGTGGATCCTCGGGCGTCGCTAGGCCGAGAGCAACGAATGCTTGGCCAAGCAATGCAGGGAAATTGGTTTGCTGCGGGTAGACGCCGAATTTCAGCGTTATCACATGCGCTGCAGTGGCTTCCAGCAAGTCTTTGCTCGTACCGGAGAGTAGTGCGGCATCCTCCGCACCTTTTTTGGCACGCCGGGCATATGCGCACAATGCTTCTGTGAGGTTCCGTCCACTAAGCGATTCCAGGTTCTTGGGGCGCAGATCTCCGTCCATTGCAAGTACGTACCCTTCTGAACTGAAGGCATCTACAGCCTGCAGAATGATGTCCTTTCCAATGTAGTTATCGGAGGTTTCCCTGAACCCACCGGATGCTCTAATCTTTGAAAACAATCCCTCGATTAGCTTCCCTCCGGCTGCTTGGTCATTATCGAGTGCCCACGAAAGAACAGCCCGCACCCGCTTCGCTTTCCCAACTGTTTGCCCTTGCGCTTTAGGGTCAGAGTGCGATAACCCCGAGCGCGCGATATAGAAGTCCAAGTCAGAGTGACTTGGCTCCCTATACGTATCCGATTGGGAGTCGTCGACCATCTTGCTCACTGCGGCCACAATCAAGTCGGTTATCGGCAATGCCATTTCGTTCGCTGCTCTCTCTTAATATTCTCCGAGACATAAATTTGGATGCACTACGTCTGCAGCATAACCTCCATTGCAGTATAACATGTCAAGCATACCTTAGCTGCAGGCGAAACTACACGCTGATGCTACTCCTCCGTAGCACATCGTTGAACGACCGCTTTTGCTGCCAACCTGTCATTGATCATGAGAGTCCGGCCATGATCGGCAGTCGCCCTGCCTATAGGAGATCCGCAGCTCTCCCGTTTTTAAAAACCCCGATTCAAAAAAGGCGTGTGGTAATTTGGTTAGG
>JAJYPA010000527.1 GCA_021795795.1 Pseudomonadota bacterium
TAGCCTTCCCTGTAATTGCATCCTTAAAGTTTTGGATAGCGAAACCATCACGTTCCCAGTTGACGTAGTAATCATAATTGCCATACCATTTTCTATAATCACCACCCTTCTGATATGGGAACCATTTCTTTTTGCTTTCAATAGCGAGTTTACGGCTATCAATGTGACGTTCAGCACCGTCATTGCTGACTTCAAACCACTGGCGGATAAATAGGTCGTTGTCAGCTGTAGCCATTCCTAGGCGGGTATCAACACAGTTCTCCAATGAGCCGTGGGAGAATATCTGTCGAATCGCATCCGATGCGGAATATGAAATCGGAACTCCTGGAATTTTCATGAAATCTAAAGCTGAGGCACGAAAAAAAAATAGATCCATATTCGTTGTCGAGTCAGGGGAGTTGTTTTTTTTATTAATCATATTCTGTGTTCTCTCAATTTTTCAGAATTTATTGCAAATTTATGCAAATTTATGCAAATTACTATGTCTTGTGAAACGCTAAAGTAGTCAATATTATCGGATTTCGATGAATGATCATCCGGCATGCGTCTCCTCAGAACCAGGATTTGAAGCTCAAAGGTACAACTCGGCAGCATGGCGTGACAAGGTGGTGGCCATATATTCTGATTGCGTCCGCTAAGCATCACTCGAACCCCCGGCGGGTAATACTTTCCGGCCATGACAGATCACGAATCCATCGGGTACCGGTTTGAAGGGGGCAGACGGTGAACGATGGCTGGACTGGAACTGGCGCAAGCCGTGAATGTCGATTTTGCCTGTCACGCAATAGTCGTCGAGTCCTCCTTTAACCCGAAGCAAATCACGCCGCCAGCTGTCTTTATATGGAGCGCGGATGCGACTGTCGCCGTACTGGCGACTATTACATTGGATAATATAGGCATGAATATCCAAGGCAGACGATTCCACTAAGGAGTTGAAGGTTTCGGTATCCTGATTCCATTCCGGCACAAAAATGGCGTCAACAGCGCCGCGTAATGCCGCCCGGTAGCCAATATTGGTGAGTTCGCTGCATATCATCAGGGCGAAGCGGAAATCACCATGTTGCAATACGGGCGGGGTATTCCAGACTTTGGCCGGTATCATTTCTACCCCTGCGAGTTGCTTTAGTTCCTGCTCTTCGTGCAAAGCGGGCCTTTGCTTATCCTGTCGGTATATCATCATTGATGGAAAGCCTAGCCCATCGTGTGACAGCGCGGCCCAAACCTGATTACGCACACGACTCTTGTTAGCATGCAGGTATTCAATACCAGAGATCAACGAGATACCTCGTCCTTGTAGTTTCTGCGCGATACGCATGAACCAGTGGGCAGGCAGGGCTAATTCGGGCAGGACGAAATAACGTGCGCCCTTAGGCTGAGCGATTATGCTATTCACTAGTTGGGTTAGACGGGCATAGCGACCTAGGTCTGGGTCGGGCGCGCGCATGACCGACGCGACCCAACTGTTGTCCCTGGTTTGCCAGCTCGATACGGCAATGGTGTGTGTTGGCTGCGGCTCGCCATCGGGAATGTTCAATAGATATTTATCATCGAAGTGAGGCATTTTTTCATTGAGCGTAAAGCCACGCAGCGCAAGCACCACAGTTTTTAGTGCCGGTTGAGTGGACAACGCAAAAGGATCTTTGGCCAATACAAATAATTCTGCTAGGTTAAATGGGCGGGTGGCGAATAGTAGTCCATGTGGCAAGCCGTTACGGAAATTAATCCATCGGGCAAGATTGACTATACCCTCTACGATGGCCGGTGGCACCATTTTCTCGCTGTCATGGAGAAGTGTCATCCTGTTTTTGGCGGGAATGCCTCGCTGGGAGATCATCTCTTTAGGTAAGCCAATAAAACGGAACGGCATGTGCGCTAGGTCGTGCGAAAACAGGAAAACCTGATGCGCCTGGAACATTTTAATTGTCCAAGACTGTATGTCTGTGATGCCACACTCTGACAACAGAGGGTCCGCCATATACCTTTTCCATGAATTCTTTCCAGCTTTAGAAAGGCGGGGTGGAAAGGCAGAAATGATGCTTTCTTGCACTGAGGTAAAGAGCTGTATCTTCCAGCGTTCAATTATTGAAGACTGATTGGGTGCTGTGTCTTTAGGACAGGATTTTATTTCTGTAACACAGTGCTTCATCGTCGTATCGCAAACCTTATTTAGCCCTTTAATGATCTTGTGCAAATGGTCAAAGTCTTCGCAAACAGTAGCTAGTCGGACCACACGCGGCAGATAGATCGCCAGTTCAAAAAAATATGGTAGCGCCAGCACGTGCTGAACGAAAGCACTGAAAAACGCATGGCGTTGTGCTTGCCATGCGTCGGGGGGCAAGTCTCGCTCGTAAGCTTCGAAGTCACGCAGCTTGATGGCAAAGCCTGCGCGGCGCATGGTTAGTGCATCTGCCTTACGTAGGTTATCGGCAGTCTCGCCATCGCTTTGCGTGGCGGCTACGAGGTTGGTACCCACATGGCTGGCCGAGGTCGGCAAATTCGGCAATGCTCGCCATTCGCTGGCACGCTCGTAAATTTCGTGGGCTATGGAATCCACTAACGTTTTCCCGGTTTCTCCCGCAAGCAGAAAAACCTTGTTCTTACCATTAGCAAAGCGTATCTGACTGTCATCTAGATACTCGGTTTTAAACTGGATATGTTTCTGCCCACGTCCTTCATCTGCCCAGCAGAGTCTGCCACTGGAGCGATAGAATAGCCATTCCCATAGATCATCGGAGGAGCGGAAATGGGCTCCGTTTTCCATCACCAGAATGATGTCGTCCACATAACGTCCGTAATACAGCGGGACTACTTGCTCTTCAATTAATTGATCCAGCTCAGTCAGTGCCATATTGGCTACTATCGCAGAAGCTGGCAACCCTACGGGCAGTCCTTTTTTTAGTGGTGTTTTTTGTGCCCATATTTGCAGAGCGTGGATGAAAATACGGTGAAGTTTTTGCCCTTCCACCTGCAGCTCTAGTTTGAGCAGCTGGTTGAAGCGCACGTCCAACAGAAAGCCTGGGTTTAACTCATGATAAAAGGACTTGACATCGGCGGTGAGAGCGACGATTTTTTTGTCATCTGCCAGTGCAGTGCGCATAGCTTTAATACCATTGTCACGCCAAGTGCGAAAGGGCTTCAGGTATGGTGAGAAGGAACCCAATGAGAATGGATTGATATCGTTGTTCTGTTTTCGGCGCAGGCGGTTGCCATAGGCGCAATCGTTAAGCTTCGCATCGTACAGATGACCAACCTTCAGCATCCACAGTGCCGACAGTACATGGAAATCCAGACTAGGTTTAGCCATCAGTCGAAATTCGGCTTTTGGCTTATCGTATCCAGTTTGCGCCGCCAGCAATTCACAAGCATGCTCCCACTCTTCCACAGGGGAGGAGAAGATTACCCCGTTTCCATGCTCATCACGGAACTTCTTTTTATCATCCCATGAGATAGACTTTGTAGCCAACGTCCAATCCCCAAGAAAGACATCATCGTTTATCCATGTCTCATCCTCCCCGGTGAGCTTTTCCAATAAGCATCCAAGGTTGTCCATGAGACTGCTTTCGTACTCCGCAATTGCCAGCAAAGAGGGGTGCGATGAGTAGTACATATCTACCTTGGCCTTACGATAGGCTATGCAAAGATCTTCGAGAGTGAAGTTCATTGGATGACCTTATTGTTCGGCCAAAGGTTTTCTGCGGTAAAACCATCTTTTGGATCTGTTGTATTTTTATTCTTCATCAATGGGTTCTTCCAGTAGTCCCTGTCCGGGTTAATAATTCCCGGCCTTTATCGGTCAGGCGGTATTTCTGTAGTCGGCTTTGGGGTTTGTCGGGGATGGTCATGACCAGCAGGCTCTGCTCCAGGAGCGGGGCGATATGCCGTTTATAGTTCAGGTATACATTAGCAAGGCCCGCGACCTCTAAAAGCTCCTGTTTACTGCGCTCCCGTACCCGGCAGGCCTGCAACATGGATAGGACTTGCTCACTGACTTGCTCACTGACTTGCTCACCGGTGGGCTGTGTTTCTTTGCGCAGGCTGATGGGCTCCAGTAACGGCACTATAAACCGCACCCGCATGCCAATCTCCTTAATCTGCGGTTCTGGCAGGCCCAACTCCTGAGCTTCGGCAAAGATACGGCGTACGCCGGTGCCCCATTGCTCGATGAGGTGCAGCTCACGAAATACGCGGGCAATCACGGTGTTGCGGATTTTGGATGCGCCCTGTTTCATGTCTTCGATGGTCATGCCGGGTAACAGCAGGCCGGGGTTTTCGATTTCTATGCGGTCATCCAGAAATACTACGCGCACAGGGGCTCCGCGTTGGGAGTAATCGGCGTGGACGAGGGCATTGATGACCACCTCGCGCAGAATGGAGAGGGGGATGCTCCAGACATCTTTGCGGCGAATCGCTGAGAGGTCCGCGCCGCGCATGGCGTGTTTTTTCAGGAAGAGCATTACCTCGTCCACGGCCTTGGGCAGGGGCTGGTCCAGTTCTATATGGTCGAAAATGTCGAGCTTTTCAGTGCCGAAAAACCGCCCGCATTGAATCCAGGCATCCGGAAAATGCCGGAGCCGTTCTTTGCCAAATAACAGCACCGCGCCTTTGGTGGGCACAAGCTTGCCCTGATGCGAGCTGAGGAGTTTGAGGGTCAGCAGGGTTTTTTCATCCAGCGTGCGCGATGCGCCAAAGAGTTGTTGCGCTGCGGTGATATCCAGATCGTCCACAGAGAGATCAGGCATGGGCATTTCATCAAAGCCGGTACCTTCGACGCTGCGGCGCAGTTCGGCAATCAACTCCCGATCCGCCTGACGGTTGGTGGAACCGAGGCGGACGAATACGCCGTTATCCGGCCCTTCTGCTTTGAGCCAGTGTGGCCGCTGGCCACTGGGATACACTTCGACCACCAACAACGTTTTCTCCTCAATGGTCAGCAGTTCGATATTGGGCACCAGACGGGGGGCAATGGCGTCCGCAATCAGGTTACAGAGGCGTTCTTCTTCATCCAGCGGTTGTTCGATGCCGACAATCTGTCGGTCATCGGTAACGCCCAGCACCAGAAATCCGCCCGCGGAGTTGGCGAAGGCGACCAAGGTTTTGAGCAGGGGTTTGGGGGAGGAGAGGTCCCGTTTGAACTCAAGGGTTTTGCCTTCTGGTTGCTGGAGAAGTTGTGCGGTGAAGGGAGTCATTGGATGGCATCCTTAAACATTTTCGCCTTTTCCGCTTCGGACTTGCCATCAACCAAGCGGAGGTACGCGCCTTTGTATTCCGGTTTGTGCTGGTTTTCCAATACAAAAGCCGTAGTGGAAACCACCTCGCCACCGATGCTATCAAAAGCACGCGCGCCCAGATGAGCCATGGATACAATCGTGTGGTGCCCCAGAATACGGGTACGTAGCGACTCGAAAGAGGAGAGGAACATCCAGCTTTGCATGGTAATCATGCCTACGGCCCCGGCAGACAGTACCAAGTCGAGATTGCGCTCCATAAACATGGCAAAGAGGTCAGACTTGCTGTTCGGATAGTTTTCTTTCGCCCACGCCCCCAACCGTGCGTTCATGCCCTTGCCCCCCATGTACGGCGGATTGGCAATCACCACATGATATATAGGACTGAGGGTGGCGGCTTGATGCAGCGCCTTCAGCACCTTGTTATGGGTCTCTTTGAGGAACAGCTCGCCACTGAAGTCTTGCGCTTTCAGCAGTG
>JAJYPA010000528.1 GCA_021795795.1 Pseudomonadota bacterium
GCATGTGCTTTTTGAGGCTGTTCAGGTCGAGCTTGGAGCGCTGGAAACATTGATCAGCGCCATAAATTCCGCAAAGGTCAATCGTAGCGCCGACCGTCGCGGGGATCCTTGGCTTTATTTCTACGAGGATTTTCTGAGTGTTTACGATCCAAATGAGCGCCGTCAGGCAGGTGTGTACTACACACCTTTGAAGGTTGTACAGGCGATGGTTCGTATCGTGGACCATCTGCTGGTCGATCGTTTTAATATCCGCCTTGGCTTTGCAGATCCCAAGGTGGTGACGTTAGATCCGGCCACTGGTACGGGTACGTTTCCCCTGGCCGTCATTGATCGTGCCGCGGCGCGTGCCGAGGAATTGCGTGGGAAGGCTGGAAGTGCGCAGGCGGTCACTGGCCTTGCTCACAATCTATTTGCCTTCGAACTGCTACCAGGGCCGTACTCTGTAGCCCATCTGCGCCTCAGTCAGCGACTGAAGGAGCTTTCACCGGGTTTCACCGGATCGGCCCAGGTGGTGCTGACTGACACACTGGAATCTCCGCTTGATCCGCAAGTACAGCTTTCTTTGTTTGGCGATGCCGAGGTGCTTGCCGCCGAGCAAAACCGCGCCAAACGTATCAAACTCGAGCAGCGCGTTACTGTGGTAATTGGAAATCCACCCTATCGAAGAGTGGAGCGGGATATTCACGGGCGTGGGTCAGGTGGTTGGGTGCTTGATGGTCAGGTGCCCGGAAGGAAATCGTCAAAGAGTTTGTTTGACGACATACTGGACGTCGCAAAGAAAAACACAATTTTTAGTCACCATGCCAGCCTTTATAACCTCTACGTTTATTTCTGGCGATGGGCGATTTGGAAAGCTTTCGAAGCACATGGTGAAGGACCTGGTGTGGTGGCGTTCATTACTGGTAGCAGTTGGCTAATGGGTCCAGGATTTATTGGTCTGCGCAAGCTAGCACGCGAGGTATGTGATGAGATTTGGGTTATTGACCTCGGTGGAGACAATAAAGGCGCTAATCCAGAAGAGAACATCTTTGCTATTGAAACACCTGTAGCCGTTGTGATCTTGGTACGTAATTCCAAGAATGATAAAAAGACCCCTGCATCGGTCCATTATCAGCGTATTAAAGGTACTGCAGAAGAGAAACTCGCTTCAATGGAGCGTATTGCTACGTCGAACAAACCTTTATCCGGAGTATGGACGGAATCGCCAAAAGACTGGTTTGCTCCCCTAACTCCGCCGACTGGTGGTATGGCTTGGCAAACAATGCCTCTCCTGACCGATGTCTTTCCGTGGCAACAGCCAGGCTGCAAGTTCGGACGCACATGGCCAATAGGTCCAGACCCAGTTACTCTCGAAAAACGCTGGAAACAATTTGTAGAGGCACCATTGGATGATAAACCATCTCTGCTGGTAACTGCCAAGACAGGACGAAATATTTATACTCAAGTTGGTGGACTAAAGCGTTTATGTGACCTTAACGAAAAAGATCCAGCAAATCCAATCGTGCGGTACGGCTACCGCAGTTTTGACCGACAGTGGGCATTTAATGATCCACGATTGGCGGCACTTGAACGACCAGCATTGTGGGCTACAAATTCCGATAAACAGGTTTTTTTTGCGAGTGCCATGACTGCATCTATGTCTGATGGTCCCTGTATTACTGCTAGTGAGAATATACCGGACCTACATTATTTCAACGGAAGGGGTGGCAAAGACATTATTCCGCTCTACCTCGACCCAGAAGCTCGGCAACCAAATATCACTAAGGGGCTTGTCAATGCTATCGCTAGACAAATTGGATTGCCTGAGCTCGCTCCAGAGGATGTGGCAGCTTATGTTTACGCGATTTTATCCACGCCACACTATCACGAGCTTTTTGCGGAGGAATTAAAAACTCCAGGGCCTCGTGTGCCAATTACTGCAGATACAGTGCTTTGGTCCGAAGCAGTTGCTGTCGGCCGTTGGTTGATCTGGCTCCATACTTATGCCGAGAGATTCCAAGACCTAGGTGAGGGCCGGGACAAGCACGTACCTTTTGTTGTCGGCATTGGCTGGACCAAACCTGTTGTAAATATGCCGCAAACTCTTGCGGATATAACTTATGATCCTGAAAATCAATCTCTGATGGTCGGAGATGGGCATATAATGGGGGTGCGTGAGGACGTATGGAGCTACGCTGTCAGCGGGATGTCGATTGTAAAAAAATGGCTTGGTTATCGTACGGTAAGGGGCGCTGGACGGGCTGCGTCATCCAAAAATCCTCTTGATCAAATCCGTCCTGTAACTTGGCTTGATGCATGGAATGATGAATTGCTCGATCTTTTGCGAGTGTTGACGCTAACTCTAAATAAGAATATTGAGCAGATACGGTTGTTGGATAGCATTTGTGATAGTCCATTGATTATGGCTGTAGATTTGCCTGTGCCAAAATTTGCTGAGCGCAAATCCATAGACTAATCATTAATATATCTATTCCGTGCCAACTAGAGGCGAATATGATTGATGGCTATGGTTCTGCGCACTCAGTCTCAGGTCCGTCTTTACCGCAAACGAAAATATATGCCCAGGTAGGGCGCTGGTGGCGGGTTTCGGGATACGCTTCATCCGCGGCCCGAGCTATAATCGAAAGTGGTGTACGGGCTAAACTAAACTTGGCAGAATATCAGGTGGTCAATTTACACGCTGTTTTCCACTCCAATACTGGCTACTTTTACACGCTGTTTAACACAAACGCGCAGTCGGAGGGATACGCGTTCGTCGTTCTGACAGTGCAACAACGATGCGGGACTTAGGAAGGGGCGCTATCTTCCCAGCGGACGGCCCTCAGAAATTCCTCGCGAGTCAAGGAGCAGAGAGCGAACTCGCCGCGTTGAAGCGGGCCTCCCAAGCGAGCTGCGACGCCAGTGCTGGCAAGGTAGAAGATGTAAGGGCCAGCGTTGAAGAAGACATGGGCGGTAGCGCGTTTCCACTTCTCGATAAATTGCTTGTTCGGTCCCATCCAGTGCATGACGGCGAATTCCTTGCCATCGAGATTGATGACACGCGATTTGAAATCGAGCGACATGCTGAAGTAGGTTCCCAAAAACGAACTTTCGCTGTGGATGTGGATCAGCCAGAACATCCGATGCTCGCGCCGATAGAAGGCCTCTCGTGCGTTTCGCTCATCCTCGCTGATCGAAGAGTGCTGCAGTTCAAGAACGGTTGCGCGCGGTGTGCCGCTACCGACTAGGACGTCAGCTCGGTGAAGTTCTCCCGTTGCCAAGTCGCGCAGAGCGATCTCGCGGAAGGACATATCGAAGAGTTCTTTCCAACCGAGGTGCCATGGCCCTTCAGACTCGCTCCACGGATCGCAGTCGCCCGCTTTATGCCGCCAGTGGGGCGTGTTCTCGACAGGCATCACTGCGGTCAGCAGGCCACCGCAGTCACGGCAGGTTGTCCGCTCGCCCTTCGCGACAGGTGCGCGCTTTTGATCGCCGATCCAGGCATAAAGCACGTCTACGGTTCCTTAGGCGTCAGCGGCCGGCAAACGCAGCTTTCCTCGACCGACGCGTACAGCGTCGACGAGCCAGGTTTTGCCTGGCAGTCGGCTCGAGAAGAGACTGGGCTTAGGACCGACCGCCGGCTTCTTGAAGACTGCGATCCGCTGGTAGTCGGCGCTTGCCAGCCACGTCCGTCCGTCTCCTTCGTCGGTGACGATCCGATAAAGGCCAGCAGGCGGGGGGAGCATCAAAATCGAGCAGGCGCTTATAGCGTTCGACCGACCATTTCTGGATGCCACCGCCGCCGCAACCGATAGGTAGACGCGATGATGCTGATCAAGCACACGCGCTGGAGACATTCATGGCGAACGGAGCAATTCAGGCGAGCATGGGCTCGTCGCCGGCTCCCCGCTGGGCGCGCTGATCCTTGATAATCGCGCGCGTTTGCTTGGCCGTTAAAGGGGCTTTGGTTTTCGAGTCTTCATAGAGATCGCCATACGCCAAGACTTTGGCAGCGGTATAGCGCTTGCCATTTGGGCTGTTTTTCGTCATTTGCAATGCGATGACTTCGGGATCAACGTCTTCTTCTAGCATACGGCCGGCGCGTTCGACAGCGGAGCCTGCTCGCGACGCCGGGCTTGAGATTTTTTCAATGAGATCGGCAGCACCGTCAGCGACGGTGCCCAGGACGTTATTGGATTTCGGCATGGTTAGAGTCCTTCTAAAAGCCCATCGAGCGGGCATAGGTTGGTCATTACGCGGAAGACACTTTTTTAATTGTGCCACTCGTGACCGGCGTCTATCAAGGTAGTCGCGTCTCCCATTTTCTAAGCCGCCTTTTTATCCTGTCGCTGCGGGTTCAGATCTACCGCACCGACGGGTGTCCAATTGCGTGTGCCGCCTGACCAGCGGGCAGGATTTCTCGCCTTGGCCGCCTCATAGAGCGTATGGCGTTTCGCCAGCAACGCATGATCTTCGCCCGGTGACGCTGGGCCGGGGGCGGTCAAGCGTCCGTATTGATCGCATTGTTAGACATCATCGAATTTTCGCGCTCTTGCAAGGGATTCCTCCGTGACGCAACCACATGTCTTGTGATGCTCAGCAGTCCACCAACGTCTGCATAGCTTGGGTTGAAAAGGAAAGCGATCAAACTTCGGCTCGCAGCGATTTGAGGAACGAAGTGCATCTCGCACGACAGCATAACCGTCTACGCTAGCCATGTACTTCTCTTTCCATGCCTCAGCGCGTGCATAGTCATAGGATGGGATATCAAAGCCGAGTGCCGCAAGCGAGTGCAAGAACTGTTGGTCGTTGATGAGAATGATCTCATGAGTATTAGGCCGAGGATTTAGATAGTTCCAACCAAAGAGCCAATACGGGTACCTCGTTCCTTGCACCTCGTGGAAGCTAGCCACATACGTCGCGATTGCGTTCACGACAGACATTGGCTCAACTTCGAACAGCCGTTCATAGATGTTGTGCCCAACAGTCTTCGGATGTGTTAAGTCACCGCGAACATCATTACAGAACTCGATTAACTCGATAACGTCTGACGCCACTGATGTTGGGCGACCAATTATCTCAGCAGGCCACGTCTTAAGTTTCTTGATAAAGCGACCGGTACGGAGTTTTTCAAATATCGCGTCGTCATCCTTGCTCGGGGTCAGATGCGAACGCATTTGCTGGTTCAGAAAAGCTTCGAGTGCTGCAATCCCAAAGTACAGGGAAGCTGTGAGATGGTGTGACTTCTCCATGTCAGTTGGTGCTTCGATTGCCGCATTAGCCTCACGAAACAGAGAAGAGAAGTTCTGCCACGCCGGGTTAACTGACCAAGGACCGAGAGCCATATTGTGGAAGAGGCCTAACGATAAAATTCAGCCGAGGAGGCGCGTCAGCGCCGATGTCGGCTGGAGTGACTTGTTGGCTTTCACTTCGGAACCTCAAGACCCTTTGCCTCAAAGGGGGTAAGGGTATTTATGACAGCCAATCCGTGGGTGAAAGCCTCGACGGCTTTTCCACGATTTTTAAATCGCCCTGAATGCACCACTTCATTGCGATGATCATTCAATAACTGGATATGCTTCTCTTGAATTTTCTTAATGTTTGTCCATGTCTCGCGTTGCCGCGCTATTGGCTGGACAAGCCGTAAAAACTTCCCAAAAATTCCGCTTGTATCCTTCAGGAGGTTGTCTACAAATCCCCATGGCAGATGATATTCGT
>JAJYPA010000529.1 GCA_021795795.1 Pseudomonadota bacterium
CGTGTGGTACGCCAGCCCAGCCGTATTATGAGCACCACCGTCAGCAGGATGCCCAGTGAAATATGAAGGGACTGGAATTCCTTCCGGAGCGGCGCCCCATGCTCGAGAAAATCCCAGATTTCGGCCAAGGCAAAGAGTACGACGACCAGAACTACGGTTAGCCAATGCAGAATGATGGTTGTCCGGTCATAGCGCACGGGTAGCTCTCCACCCGAGTCCGGTACCTCTTTGTTCAGTAATGCCGCATTCTCGTTCATTTCGCTTCCCTCTTTCTGATATGTGCCGTTCCTTAGCCGGAATTCGACGAAGCGGCATTTTACAGGAGTTTGCCATAGCAATGCCACTTTGGAACAACAGGGCTGACATCCTGCTCCCAAAGCACCATGTTAAATAGCCGTAACAATATGAATAGAAAAAGAATATCAGGTTCTTCCAGATTCTACAATTTGATAATGCGTTGAGTATAACCAATTGTATTGTAAGCAGGGTATAAAGTTCTTACCCATGTTCTCGCCAGTGCCCAGGTGAGAACGGTTGCCAAAGGTCAACCGATCGGTTCACCGTTTGCATGGGAGTGGGTCCGTATGCCAGATCTCCAGATTTCGTATGGGTCCGGATCAATCTTCATGACCAGATTTGCTCCGGCCCAGGCCAGGGCGTCCTCGCCGAGCCTCGTCCAGGATAGCACCAGGAGTCTCGCCTTTGTATAAGGCAAAGTGCTTCCCTCTGGAAGCAGATCGGCCAACACCGCAAGTTCTTCTCTCGGATCCTGCGGGATATCAGTCAATATCTTCCTCTGGTTCTGCTTGCTGCAAATGGTCAACAGAGAAACGATACCCATTTGTGGCCCATGCCGCAGCGATGAGCAGGTCTGGCGCCCCGTCCTCGATAAAAGCTGCCCCACAAAGTAGCTCGTCTGGGACCTCGATTTCCTCGTAGTTCATCTTGCTCCGCGCTCTGGTTTCTTGTCCGGTCCGGTATGGATCGGACGTGGGTGAGCCCTTTCATTTATCACCAAATCCTTCGATCTATACCCAACCGGGTTTTTATACAGGCAGTGATGGCGGAGCGGCCAATACTACGGTGGCCGGGGCCGCAAGCTATAGCTGGTGATCATGCGACGAATTTCAAATCTTGCGTTTAACCAGGAGTTCCCTGAAGCCTCTGGCCTGTCTGGCATCCCCGCGGATAACCAGGTTCGGACTGCTCGGGATACGGGCAACCCCTATGATCGGGATGCGGTGGGGATCTGGCTTGGAGGACACCCGGTAACGCCCATCGGTTGGCTTTATCGCAAAGACGGCAACCGTGATGCCGTACTGCAAAAGCTCGACGCCAGCGGAGAGATCACGGGACACATCGAGCAGCGCAGCCGCAGAAAAGGTGAGAAACCACGGAAAGTTGTGGTGTTTTGGCTATGAATGGTCGTTGCTCCAAAATCTTTCGGTGTTTTCCACCAGATGTACTCTGCGGCTTCAATAATTCCTGACTGATCTGAATCATAATGCCTCTCCCCCTTCATTGAGAATATTCATGTAGGCGTCGTACACAAAAACACGATTGCGGCGCCGACCGGTCAGTTCGCGAGCGATGCCTATTTCAACCAACGCCATCATAGCCTTGGAAGCTGTGGGGAAACTGATGCCAGCTTGCCGACTGATCTGACCAAGGTCGTTCAGGGGGCGCTGGCGTAGTGCTTCGAGTACTCGCAGGAAATTTGCGGCCCCACGTCCGACGGCCCGTACACGATGGCTATCCTGCTGGAACAAATCCACTAGACGGCGGGCAGTATTCACCGCGCCCGTGGCCGTTAATTCCACACCTTCGAGAAAGAAGTCGACCCAGGCTTCCCAATCGCCGTGGCGACGCACACCATCCAGCAGCTCATAGTACATATCGCGGTGCTGCTTGAAGTAGAGGCTAAGATAGAGCATGCTATAATTTAAAAGGGTCTTTTTGCATCTGGTTCCGCGAACATGTTCTACCGCGTTCTGCGTCCTATCTCGCGCTCCTGGCTTATGGCTCTTCTGGTCGCTTCGGCAGGTCTCGTTCTGTCCGACTGGATGAGTTCGCCGATAGCGCAGGCTGATCCTATTTACCAATGGGTATCTCCGAGTGGCATCATCAGTTACGGAGACCAGCCTCCTCCCGATGCCCAAAAACTTCAAGAGCTACCTTCCGCCCTTCCTCCGGTCCCTGCGCCCTCGCAAAAGCGGCAACCTGCACCGTCACCCAAACCTTCCACGGAAGCGAATAAAGCGCTGACTGCCACGGAGAGGCTAAACCTGCTCACAGCCATCAATAATTATCAACGAAGTCTGCAGCCACAACCGGAATCCCGGCGGCATATATACATTCCAGCCTATATCGGCCCAGGACCTTACCCCTTTGAACGCCCTCGTCGTCGCCACCGACGTCCACCCTTCCACCCGCGTCCTCTCCGCCCCCCTGCCAATCTGCCACCGACAGTGCTTCTGCCACCCGCGGCACCCGCATCGGCGTATTCTTCACCGGTGCTCTTGCCATAATGCAGAGCATATGATGGTCTATGCGGCTGCCATTTCAATGGCCTCATCGTCCATCGTGCCCAGCCTCTGGCATCTTTTTGTGATCCAGTCCAGGTAAGATTTCCCCAAAATACCCGCCGACAAAACCAACTAAAGCACCTATGAGCACTTCGGCGGTCCGCATGCCAGCGTTCAACCAAGGGTTCAACTCGTTCAGGTGGGAAAATATGACGATGATCAGGAGGGTCGATACCACCTGACGCCCCCGGTCTGAAAAACCCAGCGCCTGACTCAACAGCATGGCCAGGACAATAATCAGGGCAAAATTCCACATGTTCTGAGGCGCCCAGACCAGATAAACCAAGGCCACGGCTGCGCCAAATAGAGCGGAAGCCATGGTCGAAAAGAAACTGTTGCGGGTAGTAATACGGTCGTCCTTATATACGGCCAATACCGTAACGGCGGCCCACAAGGCACCGACTACGGCTGCGCCCCCATGCGCCGGAGCCAATAGGTCGAACCGGTATCCCAGCAGATAGGCAACGATCACCAGGATGGTAATGTAGATACTTCGGATATACGCATCCCAGTGCGTTAGCCGCTGTTCAGTCTCATGGACTTTGCGGCGAGCAGATTCAGGCAACATGTTGACACGCTCCCAGATTGTGGCGGGTTAAGCTCATTTTTCAGCTTGCAGCGGCCCTCCGGATCTCGTCAGGACCTATGGGAGCAATAGAGTCACCCTTTAAGGTATAGGCCTTCCCAAAACCGGCAATATAACGCCCGGATAAAGGATCGAGGCCAAACATGCGAAAGTCCGGTAATTGGAATAACAGTTCCATGATACCGCCAAACTTTGATTTGAACTGCTCATAGAGTATATGGCAAATTTCGGTTTCCCTGAAAATTTCATGGACGCTACACGTATAGCTCACGCGCTTTCTGCCCAGTACCTGAGGGGCACCCTGTTCATCCGCGATGATCATTATTCCGGTGGGTTTTTTGGCCGCCAGATGGGCCGTATGGGGGGAAAGTCCACTCACAGCAGTATAGAACTGATGAGTTTCCAGGTCATAAATAAATGGTGCCATGGATGCCTCTGGGACACCCGCTGAATCTAGCGTAGCCAGAGTCATGGTTTGTGTATTGGCTATCAGATTATTTATTTCGGCGGCAACGACTTCTGTGCTTTCCATCAGGTTTCACCTCGGTTCAACGGATTTTCGGTTAAGCCAATATGTAGTCCAATTCAAATACAATGCTGCGAGCAGCCATAATTCATACGGAACCAAAAGCAGAGCCGATGGCAAGCTAATATTCACAAAGATGCCAATACAAGCCCCGACCAAAGCTAATAGTCCCAGGAGGTCTATAAGTGCCCACAATGGTTTATGAAGTCGAAAAAAAAGCCAGGACCATAGGGCGTTGGCCAGTAATTGGAAGCCATAGAGAACGAGTGCGATGGTTCGTAAAGGGGTCACAGGACTGACGAAGATCAGAGCGGCCGCGAGGGCCATGAGGATATAGAGCATGGTCCATACCACCGGGAAGACCCAGGGCGGCGGCATGATTGCAGGCTTGCGCAGACGTTCATACCAAGCATCGGGGCGCAACAAGGAACCGGTAGTGGCCACGGCCAGGGTGAGGGCCAGGCTGGCGAGGGATACTACGGCAAAATGGTTTATCACTGCAGCATCTCCCCCGTTGGGTTCTTCTTACCTGAAACCGTACTGCGTCCAGCTATAGGCACCTGGGCCTTCCTGTCAGAAGTTCCTCCTTGATGCCTTGCTTGAGGAGTTTGATGTTACGCCACAGAGTAAGGGATGTCTCATGTTACAATGGCGGCAAATATCTGATCATTGTCATGGGGGATTGCAGTGCTGTCGCCGCCTTTCCACCAACCTGATCTGGCCATCACTCTTGACAATACCAACCGGTCGGTCTTGTGTTTAGGTGCACTGAAAATATTAGGGAGGCCGGTATGGACGTTGCTGCTGCAGTCAAAGAATGGACGCGCTGTAAAAGCATTTGATCCGCACCATGCAATGCCCGAAGAAACGCGGCATGTTCTGTTAAAGACGGCCATATTATCCCCCAGTGCATATAACATTCAGAACTGGCGGGTCGTGGATGTGAGAGATTCAGCGCAGCGGGCGGCTATTCCGATGAACTCAAATGTAAAAAAGCATTGACTATATAATCTGTTAGCAATTCAATGGCTCTCTCAACGGCGAGTTGGAACGTGCGTTTCTGTGGTTTATGCGGGTGTGTTTTGAACATTCATATCGGCATGATAAAAGGCTTTATTTTTGATAATATGAATGAAATACTCCAGCCTTTGACTTCCCCGAAGTATGCCCGGATGGCGCGCTTTTATATCCCATAGACAAAAAGACAAAATAGGCACGTAATTTTTGGAAAGGCCACATATTATGAAAGAACTATATGGCGTTCTGTGTCTATTTATTATGATTATATTTAGCTTTTTCGATTTTTCTCGTGACATTTTCCAAATGCTGCCTGTCTTTTCCGTCAGCACCTCACGCACCCCACCTCTGGCCGCTCGTCCCACACCCCGGCAAAGCCCCCGGAATGGAGAACACACCCCTTTTCCGGCGGATTCCATCGGGGCCAGCAGGCTTATCATCCTGCATCAAAGGCCGGATATAAGACAGCAACCCGATCTCAACATGCCAGACATCAAAATCATCTTGCACACATGGAGGCATCCATATAAGGTGACTTCGTCGGATTTCCTTGCCATGCAGCCGCGCACAGCATCAGCAACGATGGAACGGAAACACTCGTGTGCCTGGTCATCGGTCAGCGACTGGATTAGGATGTCGTGGATTACCCGAATCAGCATAAACGCCTGTACCGTAATAATGGAGAATGGAATCTGGTAGATATGGCGGATATCCGTGTGTTGCGCGAACCCACGCAGAAATAAAAGGAAATTGATGAAGCTCGCAAAATTCGATACCCAGCCGTCACCGCACTTCCTGATGGAAAGTGCCACCGTAGATTATGCGCATGCCGATATCCGCAAGTTGGCGGCCGCCTTATCCTCTGACGATTCAACGGCAACCGCCAGGCATTGCTTCGAATGGGTACGCGATCACATCGAGCACAGCATGGATTTTCACCGGGAAGAAGTGACCTGCGCAGCGTCGGATGTGCTGCAGC
>JAJYPA010000530.1 GCA_021795795.1 Pseudomonadota bacterium
CGCGCCCAAACTAAAACCGGAAATCAAGCAGACCACTGCAAAAGCCGTGACATCGCCTGAATGCAAAAAAGGCACGGCAAGAAAACTGAATCCCGCGAGTGTTATTGAAAAACCCCAAGCCGGGCGTTTGCCGTATCGGTGCGCAAGTCGGGTCCAGAAGGGCAGGGCGACGATGCCCGCGCCGAAATACAAAAGCAGTAATGGCCCTAATGCCTGCGGCGCGGCCAGTCGATCATTGATGAACAGAATAAATAGCGCCGCAGGAATGCCATTGGCCAGATTATTCAGAAAAAACCCGATCATGGTGCCGAGAAGCTGTCGGTTGTCGCGCAATAAAGGCCAGCCCGCGCTCAATTTGACGGGGCGGCGCGTGGCGGGTTTTTCGGGCACGGTAAAAATGAGCAGTGCCAACCCGATGGGTAACAGGATGGCCATCAACCAGAATACGACACCGAGTAGGTCAGCATTTGCCGCTTGTGCCTCACCTGTGGTGTTTGAGATCAAGAATACGGGCAGGCTGGCGGCCAGTATGACGCCGATCAAACCAAAGCCCTCGCGTGATGCGGACAGACGGGTACGGCCCTGGGGCGTGGGGTCGGCCTCCGCACCAAAACTGGTGTACGGGATCGTAATCAAGGTCCAGGCAAGAAACCCCAACATCGCCCACAAGTAGAGGTAAGCAATGCCCACTTGAGGCTGCGGGTTCAGCAAGAAATACGTTGCGAGTAAAAAAAGCGGTAGCCCGATCAGCATCAGCGTTTTTCTGCGATGGCGACCTGGAATCAGATCGGCGTAAAAACCGACAATCGGGTCGAGGATGACATCCCATAAACGGCTGATCATCAAGGCCAAGCCCACGGCGCCCAGCCCCAGCCCTAATTGCTGTGCGTAAAACGGGGGCAGGTACACATACAAGGGGATGCCCATAATGGCCAAAGGAAGCCCGGTTGCCCCATAGGCAAGCACCTGCCCGAGGGACAAATTGGCGTCTCGATTCACGCCATGTCCTTGAGTTCGATGGCCGTTTCGCGCGCTTTGTTTTTGGCGATCATCGGTTTTTCGAGTAGAACTTGGGCCACGTTGATGTGTTCTGCCAGGAAACCGGCTTCACAATAGGCCAGGTAGTATTGCCATGTTCTGCGAAAACGCGCATCGAAGCCTTGTGCTTCCAGCGCATCGGTATGAAGGTTGAAGGATTCTGCCCAACGGCTCAAGGTGCGTGCGTAATCCTTGCCGAAAAGGAAAGTGTCTTTGACCTCAAGACCCGCGTGGCTGGCACCTTGGGTAAAGAGTTCGATGGTGGGCAACATGCCGCCGGGAAAGATGTACAACTGGATGAAGTCAGGCTCGCGCCGATAGGATTCGAAGGCTTTTTCTGAAATCGTGATGACTTGGATGGCTGCGCGTCCACCCGGCTTAAGACGGTCGTAGATGGTCTGAAAATACGTGGGCCAGTAGCGTTCGCCGACGGCCTCAAACATCTCGACCGAGACGATGTGATCGAACGTGCCGGTTTGATCACGGTAATCGCGGAGGAAAAATTCAGCCTGCGCGGGGTGTTTGACGCACGCCATTCGCTCGATGGCAAATGCCTGTTGCTCAGTGGACAAGGTAATGCCGGATACGTGAATCCCTTGGCCCGTCGCTTGCTCGGCAAAACCACCCCAGCCGCAGCCGATTTCAAGAATATGGTCGCCCGGTTTGGCTTCGAGCGCATCGATCAAACGTTGGTATTTTCGTGCTTGCGCTTCGGCCATCGGTTCATCGGGGCGGCTGAAAAGGGCCGACGAATAAGTCATGCTGGGATCCAGCCACAGACGGTAAAACTCATTGCCCAAATCATAATGGGCGGAAATATTGCGCCGACTGCCCCGCTTGTGGTTGCTTCTGAGCGCATGTTGCAGGCGGTGAATCAGCCGTGCCCAAAATCCGGCACGCAAGTCATCACGCATCACATCCATATTGCGTGCGCCGATTTCCAGCAAACGCGTGAGGTTGTCGGTAGAAAAATCACCGTGAATGTAGGCTTCGGCAATACCAATATCGCCCAGTCGAGCCAGACGAGATAATAACCGGGCGGGGTGATGCAGGCGCCACTCCGCTTTGAGCTCAGGGTGCGTTTGACCGGCAAACGTGTGTTCCTGACCTTCATCGGTGAGCACGCGGATCTGCCCGATGCGTATTCCACCCAGCAGTGAATATACCCATCTGGCCGAGATCGGCAGTTCAAGGACGTTGTTTTTCATTGCTTTTATTTGGCTTTGGGACATGAGCTTATCTCCGAAGACGGTTTTGGCGGTGATTTATGGAAGACACCGCCCTTGAGCCATATTTTCAAAGCGTGCCAATGAATCAGACCGATCACTTTGAGTGTGAGAAAGGGAATTCTTATTGCCTCAAGCCAGAGCCGCCCGTCGCTCAATGGGCGACGATGCGCATGATGCGTTGCGACCAGCGTCAGTTCTTCACCGATTTCGGTGAGCGCATTTTCCCGAATAGAAACACTCAGCCGTTCGGCGGGTTGGTTGAATTTAAAGTGATAACGCATCGCCATATCGAGGAATGGGGATACGTGGAAAACCTTGTCCGCGCTGGCCTGGAACGGCAGTTCCAATGGCCAGCCCTGGTCGTGCAGCAAATAATGATGAAACTCACCGAAGGTATTGCTCACCTCGCAATCAATCGCCACCAATTGCTGCGCGTGGTCAAAGCAATACCAGACATTGAGTGGGTTGAACTGGTAACCGAGCACGCGGGGATAGGTGTTGATGAGCACGCGCCCTTGTGAAATATCAAAACCTTGATCGGCGCAGGCCTGGTTGATCCATGCTCGCAGAGATGCTTCTTTTTGACGCGGCCCCAAATCACGTGCATGGACTGAAAACAGGTTGAATCGATTGGCCGACAACCAACGCAATGCGGGAAAATTTTGTTCATAGTCGTCCAAATCGACCAGCAGGCTGAACACGCGATACTCGAAGCGGTAAGCCGGGCCACGCATCCGCTGGTGCATGACTTTGCCGATGTACAGTGTGCTACCGCTCATTTATTTGCCTGCCAAGGTGGCGTGATGCCAAACGCCAATGCAATGTTGACGGCAGATCTCAAGCCATCTTCATGGAAGCCATAGCCTGTCCATGCACCGGCGTAATAACAGTTACGGTGGCCTTGCAGTTGAGGTAATTGCTGTTGGGCACGACTTGTTTTGGCGTCGAATACCGGGTGGTGGTAGGTGATTTTTGCTCGGATCAGTTCAGCGCGCGGGGGCTGAAACGGATTGAGCGTGACCAGCCAGTCGGAGGGTGTATCCAGTTGCTGAAGATGATTCATCCAGTAGGTAACGGCCACGGCCCGGTGGCCGGACGCTCCTTTTTGTCCCAGGTAATTCCAGCTTGACCAAACAGCGCGTCGGCGGGGCATGAGATCCTTGTCGTGATGCAGATAAGCCTGGTTTTCCTGAAAGCGGAATGCACCCAGCACAGCTTGCTCATGCGCGTCTGCCTCATCCAGTGCGGCTAGTGTCTGGTCCGCATGACCGGCAAAGATACAGGCGTCGAAGCGTTTGCCGGTTTCGGGAAGATAAATGCCATCGGGCTCTCGAATCACCCGGTTGATGGGGCAATTGAGGCGATAGTTGAAGCGTGCGTCCTTGATCATGGCATCGATGTAGCTGCGCGAACCGCCCTTGATCGTTTCCCATTGAGGCCGGTCGTTGACATTCATCAAGCCGTGGTTTTCGAAAAACTGCAAAAAACTGAGCGCGGGGAATTCGAGCATGACTTCAGTGGGGCAAGACCAGATCGCCGCTGCCATAGGCAAGAGATAGTCGGCACGTAGACCGACACCAAAGCGTCGCCGGTCCAGAAAGTCACCCAAGGATTCGTCTTGGGGAAATGCAGGGTCGCGAAGCGCCGCTTTGCCCTCACGATTGAAGCGCAGGATATCACGCGCCATGGTGATGAATCTGGGGCGTATCAGGTTGAATTTCTGCGCAAAAAGGGTGGACAGGTCGCTGCCGCCATATTCAAGGCGTCCTTGATCCAGACTCACGCCGAAAGACATCTGCGTCGGTTTAGTTGCGATGCCAAGATGCGAGAGCAAGCCGGTCAAATGGGGATAGTTGGGACGGTTGAACACAATGAATCCCGTATCCACCGAAACAGGGTGACCCTGATCTTCAAACCGATGGGTATGCGTGTGGCCACCGAGGTAGTCGTTTTTTTCGAACAGGGTTACTTCATGTTTGCCACCCAGAAGCCAGGCAGAGGCGACTCCCGCAATACCGGAGCCGATGACGGCGATCCTTCGAGGGCGGTCAGCAGGCGTCTGTTTGGTTGTATCCATTATTTTTTGTTCGCTTGGCGGCTCGGTTGAAATGGTCGTTACAGTTCATATACGCATGAAATCTGTTTGCGGTTGCACACTTGTATGTATAGATTATGTATAACTAATGTGCAACTATGTCCTTGACCTTGGATCCTGTCCAGCAAACTCTTCTTTTCGAATCTGCAGGGGCATGATGCGCTTGAGCTGCCTGAGGCCATGTTTCGAGAAGCGGTCTAAGCTCTGGGGCTGGTGGCATCAATTTAGGAGGGCGAAATGCCGAATGTTGATCATTCTCGACAGCGCGTGACATGGATCGTTGGCGGCAGTAGCGGCATTGGTCGTGCCCTGGCTGAAGGGTTGCTGTTGCAGGGCGATAGGGTGGTGGTATCTGCGCGCCATTTGGAGGGCTTGGCGGATCTTGCTGAGCGGTATGGCGATCAAGTCCAACTCATTGCAGTGGATGTAACCAAGCCGGAGACACTGGACAAGGGCTTGTCCGAATTATTGGCACGATGGGCGCGCATTGATCGCGTGATCCTCAATGCGGCAGATTATTCCCCAATGAGTCTCGCCGACTTTGATCCCGCGCTATTTGAACGCTTGATGCAAATTAACTTCATGGGCGTGATTCATGGTATCAACGCCGTGCGCCAACAATTTTTACAGCAAGGCGCGGGGCAGATTCTGATTACTGCGAGTGTCGCCGGTTTCAGGGGGTTGCCGTATGCCGCCCCATACGGCGCGACCAAGGCGGCACTGATCAACATGGCAGAATCACTGGCTCCAGAGTTCGCACGGAATGGGGTTCTGCTGAGAGTTATCAATCCGGGCTTCGTGCGGACGGTACTGACCGCCAAAAATGACTTCGAGATGCCGGGCATACTCGAGCCGGAAGAGGCCGCGCGCCTGATTCTCAAAAAGCTTGATCGAAGAGGCTTTGAGCTGTTGGTGCCCAATGGATTTGGTTTTGTGATGAAGCTTATTCGCATCCTGCCTTATCCACTTTTTTTCGCCTTGACCCGTCGGATGCTTAAACCATGACTGCAAGTTCGTTATCAGCGACAGAATTGAAGGCGGCGGCCTATAACTTTGCCGAGGTTATTCGTCACCTTGATGCGGATGCCTTAGATGAGTTGGCGCGTGTGTTTTCTCCCGAAGCCCGTTTCAAGGATCCATTTAACTATGTGATTGGGCGCGACGCGATTGTTCGTGTGTTTGCGCACGGTTTTCGGCGCTGTCCGAAACTACGATTTCTGGTTGAAGAAATGGCTTTCGTGCCCGACGCTCAAGTGGTGTATTTTTATTGGCGTTTTTGTTGCGGTACGCCGGAACAGTTGACACTCACAGGCGTCAGTCGAGTCGTGT
>JAJYPA010000531.1 GCA_021795795.1 Pseudomonadota bacterium
ATGGTGGTTGTATGCTGAAACGCGGCGAAAACTAACAGCAAACCTTCAGCAATTAAAACGTTGTTTTATCGTCGCGGGGACAACAAAGCACCTTAATTTCTCTGTGACACTAACGGATCGAGTGTTCTTGCAGAACGTTTACGTACTGACTACGGAACGATGGGATATATTTTCTGTTGTCCAATCCACACCACACGAAGTCTGGGCGCGTAAATATAGTGGTGCACTTGAGACTCGACTTCATTACACGCCTACAGACTGCTTTGCGAATTTCCCCTTTCCCGAAGGGCTCTGGCAAACCGCCAATCCCGCTTTAGCCAACCTCGGCGAGCGCTACCACGAACACCGCCGCGCCCTCATGCGCCAGCTCTGGCTCGGCCTCACCGACATCTACAACCTGTTCCACACCCGCGACCTTACCCTCACCCAAGTCGCCAAGGTCAGCAAGAAATCTGTTGAGGAATCCGAAGCCGGCTACCAAGGCATCCTCGAACTACGCCGCCTGCATCGCGAACTCGACAACGCCATCCGCGACGCCTACGGCTGGTCCGATCTCGACCTCGGCCACGATTTCGTTGAGGTCGAAACCCTCCCCGAAAATGACCGCATCCGCTACACCATCAGCCCTACCGCGAGAAAAGAAGTTTTGAAACGTCTCCTGGCAGAAAACCACCGCCGCGCCGCCGCTGAGGCAACAGCCGCTGCAATGCTCGCGCCTGCCAAGAAAACACGCACCAAGAAGGTCAAAACCGCAGCCCCCATGGAGGATTTGTTTGATATGGACATTGCTGTTTCGGCACCCCCAGCGGCTACCGTCAAGACCGGCCAGACTGGCCTCTCCGGTCTTGCTGATGGGGCTTGGGAAAGACCGGGTGCAGACCAGCTGAATGAGGTAACCGCGGTGTTGGCGGCAGTTCTCAAGGCTAATGGTAGTCCCATGCCCAAGCGTGATATCCGGCTGGCGTCTGTGCTCACTTTGCAGCCCAGGTTGCTCATTCCATCTTTATCCGCCGATGAGGCCGCGCAGTGGCGGCGCTTGATTGGCAATGAGGGGGAATCACTGGCGGCAGATGTCAAAGCGCTGCAGCCCCCAGCAGATCATTTTTGGGGTAATGCTGTTCGAGGACTGCTCGGGCGAGGCCGTATGGTCGAAGATTCCGCTGCCCAGACTTGGGCGCCAGGCGAGGGGCTGGATACTTACCTCACCGAAGGCTGGCCCGAGGGACGGGTTGGCATGGTGCTGCGTGTGCTGCGCCAACGCGGCCCTGAGAAGGTTGTAGAAAGTTTGTCTGAAGAGTTCCGGGAGTGGTTGAGTGTCCGCGCAGCTTGATTTGCTGCCGCGCGCCGGGGTGGAAGTGCGCTCCGAACCAGGCCGTATGGGGCCACGCTTCTGGGTGCGCCGTCTGGTGATATGGGAAAAACCGGGGGTATTGCTGCGTGAAAATTTCCTGCGTCCAGGCCTCAACATCGTCTGGTCTCCCGATCCTGCTGACCAAGGCCAGACAATAAAATCCGAAAGCAACTTGGGGCACGGCAGTGGAAAAACCCTGTTCTGCCGCCTGCTGCGCTATGTGCTGGGGGAAGATCGCTTCTCGCCGGACGACCAGCGCTTCCGCATTGCCCAGGCTTACCCGGAGGGTATGGTGGGCGCCGAGGTGATGATCGACGGCACGCAATGGGCCGTGCTACGGCCAATCGGCAGCGGTCGCCATCATTACGCTGTGCCGGATATGGGACTTGAGCAGGTACTTACAGGCGATATTGCTGCCACTGGCATCACTCCATTCCTGAAAGCGGTTGAGGGCAGCATCCTCTCCAAGGATGTGGTGGCGTTGGTTCCCGTTGAGCACCCGCTGCAAGCCTGGCTGGTGGCGCTAGCCTGGCTATCTCGGGATCAGGAATGTCGTTTCGACAAGGTGCTGGATTGGCGGTCTCCTGACTCCGATTCCGACTCTCCGGCGCGCGGGCTATCGACAACCAAACTCCTTGACGCATTGCGTGGCCTAATCGGTGCCATCGTCCCTGAGGAATACAGATTACGCGCTGAAATAGGCGAATTGGAAACCCACCAGAAAGAGGTGGCACAGGAAGCCGCTCGCCAGGTATGGGAGATGGAACGGTTACGCACGCGCTTGATAGCCGAGCTGGAACTGAACCCCAATGATCTACTACCAGGCCGCTTGTCGGTGGAGCCCTTGCGGCAAGCTGCCAAGGCTAGGCTGACACGATTGGCTGCCGTCTTGCCGAGTGTAGACGTGACTGATCTGGATGGGCTTCGATCTCGGGCCGATGAAGCTAAACAACAAGTAGAAAATTTGAAACATGCCTTGGCTGGGATTGGCGCGCGCATCCCCGAAATCGAAACCTTGATCCGGCAAATCAAGGGAGAGCGCCCAGGCCTGTCAGTGGAAATCGATAATCGGGAAAATCCTCTTTGCCCGGTCTGCGATGTGCCTATCAGCCGCGCACTTGCCGAGGGCTGCAACTTGTCCCACAAGCTGCCCGACCTGGACACAGCAAAGCAACGCCTTGAGCAACTCAATCGAGACCTGGCAGCAGAAGAATCTCGCCTCCGTAGCAACCAATTAGATCAGGAACGACTCCGGCAAGAGCTGTCTCCTGCGCTTGAGCAGTCTTCTGCGTTGCAGCAGCAGGTACGTGATGTCGAGCGTAGCCGAGATGAGCGATCCGATATTTGGTTTAATACACGGCGATTGCTCGATGATGCCAATCGCTTGGAAGAGGGCTTATTGGCACAGGAGGGGAAACACGCCAATGCAGAGGAATTGACCAAGGCAATTGAGCTGAAACGCGAACAGGCCGCTGCGTTCCGTGATGCGCAGGCCGATGTATTTGCCCGCCTGTCCAATTTCTTCGATGCCATTATCCGCGAGATGGTCGGCCCCAATGCTGGTGGCAAAGTCACGCTCGATGGTAATGGACTAAAGTTATCGGTCGAGTTGGGTGGCGACCGCTCCACAGCGGCAATTGACTCCCTGAAAGTAATCGCCTTCGACTTGGCAGTGATGTGCATGAGCATCCAGGGCGACACTCGTTTACCTGCCTTCCTGATACATGACAGCCCGCGTGAGGCTGATTTGGGCTTGAGTGTTTACCATAGACTGTTCCACGTGGTTCGAAATCTGGAGCAAACTGAAAATCAGCCACTTTTCCAGTACGTCGTTACCACCACCACACGCCCACCCGACGATTTGGTGGAAAAGCCGTGGCTATGCGACAAGCTGGGAGGCTCGCCAGCAGAGGCGAGGCTTTTAAGGCGAGACCTATAAATCCAATGAAACAAGTTCCAATCACCCGGATCAGTCGAATCAAAGGGCATCGCATCTTTCGAGAGTTTTCCTGGCCAGTCGACCTGCACGAATTTGGCCGGTTCAATCTTATCTTTGGATGGAACGGCTCGGGTAAATCCACACTCGCGGGCCTCTTTCAAAGTCTCGAAAAACGCGCAGCCATTACCGAGGGGTCGATTGAGTTCACGATCAACGGCAACGCAGTTGCAGGCTCGACTCTTTCTACAGCAGCGGGCTTGCCAGTGGTGCGTGTCTTCACCCGTGACGGCGTCAACGCCAGTGTGTTCGCTGCCGGTTCACCGTTGGCACCAATCTATTATTTCGGCGAAGGGAACGTCGAGAACGAAAAGCGGCTTGATGAGCTCAAGGCTGAGCGCACCAAGACCGAGGTTGAACATGCCAACGCACAAAGGGGTAAGCAAAGTAAGGACAAGGAGCTTGAACAGTTCTGCACCGATCAAGCTAAATCCATCAAGGATTTACTGACGGCTCCGGGTAGTCCTTACAACAACTATGACCGGCGAGCCTTCCGCACGAAGTGCGACGCCCTTAACAAGGGGGACTATTCGTCCAAGCTGCTTTCCGATGAGGAGAAGAGCCGCCTGATGCATCAGAAGGGGGCTCAGGCAAAGCCCAAGGTTGAGCTAATTGCTGATGTTATGCCTCGGCTGGCCGACCTGACGCATGACATAAGAGTCCTGCTGCGGAAAACAGTTATTTCTCAGGTGATCGACTGCCTTGTTTCCCTCCCCAAGGTAGCTGCATGGGTGCAAGAGGGGTTGGCATTGCATCCGCATGATGCTGGCCCGGTAGACTGCCAGTTTTGCGGGAATGCCCTATCGCCCGAGCGTATTCAGGCACTGGAGGCGCACTTCAACGACCAGTACAACAGTTTCATCCAAGAACTTGATAAAACGAATTCCAGGGTAGAAGCCGCTCTCCGTTCAGTAAACAGCACTCAATTCCCTGATCCTGCCAAGCTCTACGACCACCTGGCACCCTCGTATCAGGGAACCCAAGGCATGTGGAATAAGTCTCTGGATAGACTGCGTGACATCCTTTCGTCGTTGGGATCGGCGCTCATGGCAAAGCGTGACAAACCGTTTGAGTCCCTTGACCTGGACAGCTTTATAGTCGGCAAGGACAGCGATGCGGATAAGGCCTCGCGAGAACAACTTGGCCGCCTCAACCGCTTCATCGAACAGCATAACCAGCACACTCAAGATTTCCAGCGAACCGTGGATAGCGCACGAAAAGGCCTGGAGGAATGTTTCGTTGCCGAGGCTATGACCCGATTCAAAGGAATTCTTACGGCAACGCAGAACGAAGAAGCCCGCGTTCGCTCCGCCGACGAAAAAGTGAGACAGCTCAAACAACAGATTTCAACGTTGGAGCGCACCCTGATCGAACACCTAACCCCAGCAGATGAACTCAATGCCGAATTACGGAGCTTTCTTGGCCGAGCTGATATCACTCTGGCGGTGAAGGACACCGGCTATACAATCACCCGCCAAGGCCAACCGGCATCTAACCTGAGCGAGGGCGAGAAAACGGCCATTGCATTCCTCTATTTTCTGAAATCATTGCAGGACAAGTCCATCAAGATCGAAGAAAGCGTAGTGGTGATTGACGACCCCATTTCAAGCCTGGATTCGAATGCGTTGTTCAGCGCCTTTGGCTACATGAAGATGCGCACCAAGGATGTCCGCCAGTTATTCATACTGACGCACAGCTTCAGTTTCTTTGGGCAGGTCAAAAACTGGTTTCACCACATGAAAAACCAGAAAAAACCAGAAGTAACGAAACGTCCCGCCCGCTTTTTCATGCTTACGCGCAACCTGTCGCCCGCTGGCCCGGCATCCTGCATCACAGCCCTTCCGAAACTACTGGAGGAGCACGAGTCGGACTACCACTATCTGTTCAAGCGCATACACGAAGCTGCTAATCACGAAGGAGAACTTGATGATGCCTACCCACTGCCAAACCTTGCGCGCAGGCTAGTTGAGACGTTTCTAACCTTCCGCTATCCCAGTGTCACCGGTGACTTGGTCAAAAAATTCGACTTGGTCAGCTTCGATGAAGGAAAGAAGGTCAGGATTTTGCGATTCCTGAATGTCTTCTCACACGATAAACAGATTGGTGCAGCGGAACATGATGTGTCTTTGCTGGCCGAGGCAAAACCTGTACTGGTACAGGTGCTGGAACTGATTAAGGCCGAGGATGAACGGCATTTCGAGCAAATGATTCTTTGCCTTGGAAATAGCCCTGCCGATGGTGGCGAGGATGATGTATAGACAGCATCTGATCGGAATGAAGCCATGACCACAAACCCCGCTGCCCTCGACTGGCTTCGCATCGCCCTAGCCAACCCCACCG
>JAJYPA010000072.1 GCA_021795795.1 Pseudomonadota bacterium
GCCCGCCAGGCAATCGGACAGCGTCGTGCAGATGAAGATCTGGTCAATTACCTCCGCCGTCTGCGTGCCGAGGCCTACATCGATAATCGTCTTACCGGCACCATCAACGACTCAGCCACGGAATGATACCTAGGTCGATGACCGCTGGGGTTCCTGTGCCGCGTCTGGCAATCACCAGTGGTGAACCGGCAGGCATCGGCCCCGATCTTTTATTAGCGCTGGGTGCCCGGCAATCCGATGCGGCCGATTTTCTCGCCAAGCTCCCTGCCGAGCTGGTTATCCTGGGTGATCGGGGTGTGTTCGACGAACGAGCCAGATTGCTCGGACTGACCTACGACTGGCCGGACTACGATCCCGAAGTCCCTGCCGGTGCGGGCACCATTCGCTTTGTGAATCTGCCAACCCATCAACCGGTGCATGCCGGGCGTCTTAATCCCAGCAATGCGACCCATGTACTGGCATTGCTTGATCGGGCTGCGGATGGCTGCACTGCCGGCGAGTTCATCGGCATGGTGACCGCTCCGGTGCACAAGGGCGTCATCAACGATGCGGGGATTGCCTTCTCCGGTCATACCGAATACCTCGCTGATCGCGTGGGCGGTCATCCGGTGATGATGCTGACCGCGCTCAACGACACCGCACATCCGCTTCGGGTCGCGCTGGCAACAACGCATCTTCCACTTCTGGACGTACCCGGCGCGATCAACCAACAGCTCATCACCCAGGTACTCGATATTCTTAACCGTGATCTGTGCGCATGGCTGGGCAAACCGAGGCCTCGCATCCTCGTTTGCGGTCTTAACCCCCACGCGGGCGAATCCGGTCATCTTGGGCGTGAGGAGATCGACATCATCGGCCCCGCGCTCGAACAGGCGCGCGCATCCGGCATCAACGCCATCGGGCCACTTCCGGCCGACACCCTGTTTACCCCCCAACACCTCGACCACGCCGATGCCGTTCTTGCCATGTATCACGATCAAGGCCTACCCGTGCTGAAATATGCCGGATTTGGCGAGGCGGTGAACATCACCTTGGGCTTGCCGATCATCCGCACATCGGTTGATCATGGCACGGCGCTCGATATCGCAGGCACCGGCAAGGCCCATGGCGGCTCGCTGCGTGCCGCGATCCTTTGTGCCTTGTCGCGGGCAGGATTATCGGCCTGATGAACGATACCTCCGGCATTTTGGATGGACACCGCGCCCGCAAGCGCTTCGGCCAGAACTTTCTGACCGATGAAGCCGTGATTGCACGCATCGTTTCTGCCATTGCGCCCAAGGCCGAAGATCGCCTGATCGAAATCGGACCGGGGCTCGGTGCCCTGACCTGTCAGTTGATCCAGCCACTGACGCACCTTACCGTGATCGAGCTCGATCGGGACATCATCCCGAAACTTTTGGCCCGCTGTAGCAAGCAGAAAACCGCCCATGATCAAGCATCACAGAGCAAGCTCACCGTTCTGGAACAAGATGCGCTTACCCTCGATCTTGCACCACTGGCTGGCGAAGGCCCGCTGCGGATTGCGGGCAACCTGCCGTACAACATTGCCACGCCATTGATTTTTCATCTGCTTGAACAGTCGAAACACATAGTCGACATGACCTTCATGCTGCAAAAGGAAGTGGTCGATCGCCTTGCCGCCCACCCCGGCAACCGGGACTATGGTCGCCTTTCGCTCATGGTGCAGGCGGTGGCCGAAGTCGAATCCCTTTTCGTCGTCCCGCCCACGGCGTTCAATCCGCCGCCAAAGGTTGACTCCGCGATTGTCCGCCTTGTGCCAAGAGCACATCCCCTCGTTCCGGATGATCTCAAGCCATTGTTCGGGGAATTGGTCAGCCTCGCCTTCGCCCATCGGCGAAAAACGCTGCAAAATAACTTGAAACATCGTCTGCCCACGTCAACAATCGTTGGTGCAGGGATCGATCCCGGCACCCGGGCGGAACAGGTCAGTCTGGATGAGTTCATCTCACTGGCCCGTCTCGTAAAGGAACTGGCAACGGACTCAGCCGCACCGGGAAAACACACCGATCACTTTTAGGCCCTATGCACGGACTGAACTCAAAACCTGGTGGTGCACCGTGAACAACGCCCTAATCATTCCCAGCGTATCGCCAACCATCGACGAACTGGTTGCACAGTGCGGGCACTATGTTCAGCAAAAGCTCAACCTTGCCATCGCGCAACGGGGTATTGCACGCATGGCCCTGGCCGGCGGCAATACACCGAAGGCTCTGTATGCATGGCTCGCAAGTCCGGCGCAAGCGTCACGGGTGAATTGGTCTTCTGTGCAATTTTACTTTGGCGATGAGCGCTCAGTACCCCGGTCTCATCCCGACAGCAATTACGGCATGGCCAAAACCTATCTGTTCGATCCGCTGGGAATCAATCAAGATCAAGTCTTCCCGATGATCAGTGAGCCGATGCTCGATATTGTCGAAGAGGCGGCGCGGTACGAAAAAATTCTTGATAGCTGGCGTGATCAATCAGCCGGTAGAACACCGCCTGTGTTCGACCTCGCGCTCAATGGGATGGGCGCGGATGGTCACTTTGCTTCACTTTTTCCGGACACGCCCGCGTTATTGGAAAACGAACACTGGGTCGTTGCCAATCCGGTAGAGAAACTTGCGACACAACGGATCACCCTCACCTATCCTGTGTTTGAACAGGCACGAGCCGTGTGTTTTCTGGTTGCCGGTGCAGATAAACGGGATGCTTTTTTTGCAGTCCAACAACCGGACTCCGGGCTACCCGTCGCCCGACTGATTCGTAAACGACAGACAGACTGGTTTGTTGACCAAGCCTGTATTGAAGGCAATTGAATGATATTCATGGAGCAATTCTCAGATCATCCGCTGGATAACGATGCCAAAGATGCATCCATCGAAATTCATGTAAAAACGGCATTCGTACCGGAGCATTCCGACCCCAAGTTGAATCGTTTTGCCTTCGGTTATGAAATTCACATCACGAACCGGGGATTGCATACCGTCCAGCTCATGGATCGGCACTGGCAGATCGACATGGGCAATGGCTGTATCCAGGAAGTACGGGGCGAAGGCGTCGTCGGCGAGCAGCCGGTTCTGGCGCCGGGCGAATCATATCAGTATCAATCCGGGGCAATCATCGAGACACCCGCCGGGCGCATGTGGGGCGATTACGGCTTTGTAACCGAAGACGGCGAAAAATTCCGGGCACCGATCCCCTTGTTCCATCTCTTGGCCCCCGGTCAATTCCGCCCGATCCATTAAATTTCATGGGTACCTCGAAAAACCGTCACGAGCATGTTCGAGTGCAAGGAGCCGCGGGCTTGCGCCAGCGGGGCGTCCAGTGAGCAACGAGACATATCAAGAAGATAGGCGAGGCGCGAACGAGCACGCAACGCCGCAATCGGACAGCGCAGTAGGTTTTTCGAGGTGCCCTTTGTGAGCCTGCGCCAAACCTATCGCCTATGGGCTCCAATCTACGATTTGATGCTCAAACAAGCCACCCGTGCCGCGCGGGCGCGCAACCTTGAAGCGCTGGGGGCTATGGAAGGTAAATCACTCGCCATTATCGGCATTGGCAGTGGTCTTGACCTTGACTTATTCAATGAACGAACCCAACCCGAATACTGCGTGGGGCTGGATATCACCCGTGCGATGCTCAAACGGGCACAAGCCCGCGGTGCCGCTTGTTCATTTCCAGTGCAGCTCATCGAAGCCGATGCCATGTACACACCGCTCAAGCCACAACAGTTCGACGTTGTGTTGCTGCACCTGATTCTGGCTGTCGTCCCAAGACCGGAACGGGCGTTGGCTGAAGCCAGTCGGATACTCAAACCCGGCGGACGCATCGTTATTTTCGATAAATTCCTGCATCATTATCAAAAAGCACCACTCCGGCGGCTGATCAGCCCACTGCTTGGTATGCTGGCCACCCGAACGGATGTCGAACTCGAACCCTTGCTGGCCGCTCATCCTGAACTGACACTCACTCGCAACGAACCACTGCTGGCCCGCGGATGGTTTCGAGGCATCACACTCATCAAAAACGATCCGAATTGAAGGAACTGTAATGGCCACCTACGCAATTGGCGACCTCCAAGGTTGCCTCGACCCACTCAAATCCCTGTTGGAAAAAATTGCCTTCGATCCGGCGGCAGACACACTCTGGTTTGTAGGTGATCTGGTCAATCGAGGCCCGCAATCACTCGAAGCACTCCGCTTTGTTCGGGACCTGGGCGATACGGCCATTACGGTACTCGGCAACCACGATCTGTTTCTGCTCGCCTGTGCCTTTACCGACCGATCACCCAAACCGGGCGATACGCTGGACGCCATCCTCAATGCACCGGATCGGGATGAACTCATCGACTGGTTGCGCAACCGTCCACTGATTCATCACGACAGCCAACTTGGCTGGACACTCGTTCATGCAGGCATTCCACCCGATTGGGATCTGGATACGGCCCTGGCGCAGGCCAAAATGGCGCAGAAGGCCTTGAGGCAATCGGATCCCCTGCCCTTTTTTACGGCCATGTTCGGCGAAAACCCAGCGTTCTGGCATGAAAAGTTAAGTAAAACGCTTAAAATTCGTTATACGATCAACGCACTAACCCGGATGCGTTATGTGACTCAGGACGGTCAGCTCGATCTCAAGGAAAAGCGCCCGGTCGAGGAAGTGGGCGACAAGATGCTGCCCTGGTTCGACTACCCACGTCGCGCCAGTCGCAATGAGCGAATCGTATTCGGCCACTGGTCGGCACTGGGTGCCGCACGCGACCGGAAGAAAACCTGGTGCATCGACCAGGGTTGTCTCTGGGGACGGGCGTTGACCGCACTCCATCTTGATACCCGTCCCGCTACCGTCATTCAGGTTTCCTGCCCCTGTTACCGGCAACTGAACGTCAAACCGCCGTCGAAACAGTCATCGACTTGAGTTGTTCGTACCACTTTGCAAAGGCTGGATTGGATGCCTTGGCCAATGAAACCGCTGCCAGACCATCTGTAGAACGGAAAACTCCGAACACGCTGAGATCAGCCAGATCCGGGATTTCACCACCGTGAAATGTCCGCCCCGCCAAACCGTTATTGACCCAATGCGCCACCGCTTCGGTCAAACCCGCGGGCGCGTCTGTAATACCGCGTTCACGCGCCTTTTTCTGCGATGATTTGGACATCGCCAATGAACCGGCGAACCGGATCATCGTGCGTTTCAGCACGCCGAAACCGGATGGTTTCAACACCTGACCGAAGGTTTGCCACGCTGTGCCAAAGTCCTTGTAGATGATGGGCGGAATAAAATGTACCAGGGTGTTGTCCACCCATTCGCGCCATTCGGGCACGGTGTCGTCGTTCGATAAATGCGTGAAATGATCATTGACGTAATCCATGATGACGGACGACTCGGTCACAACCTGATCACCATCGACCAGTACCGGCACCTTCTTCAAACCCAGTGGCTCAAGCTCTTTCGAGTTCATGGGATTGACCTCAACCGTTTTGTACGGAATTTTGGCAAAGTGCAGTAACGATTTGACTTTCCAGCAGAAAGGGCAGGATTCGAATTGATACAACGTAAGCATGAAAAAACTCCGATAAATAATCAGGTGGAATAGTCACAGGGTGGGAGTCTTACGATGGTAAAAAAATCCCTAGCAGACATCGCCGCCAGATTTCCCTCCGTTGCCCCCCTGCTCTGTTGTAAACTGTGTGGCAAAATTTCTATTTGTTAAAGCGCCATCATGACGACCAATAGCCCAACAGACGATCATACCCCACTCACCTACCGCGATGCGGGCGTCGACATCGATGCCGGCGAAGCGCTGGTCGAACAAATCAAACCTGCCGTGAAACGGACCACCCGCCCCGAGGTAATCGGTGGTCTGGGCGGGTTCGGCGGCCTGTTTGCCTTGGGGAATAAATACAAAGACCCTGTTCTGGTTTCCGGCACCGATGGCGTGGGTACCAAACTTCGACTGGCGATTGATCTTGATCGCCACGATCACATCGGCATCGATCTCGTGGCCATGTGCGTGAACGATATTGTCGTCACGGGCGCAGAACCGCTGTTCTTTCTCGATTACTACGCTACCAGCAAACTGGACGTACCGATTGCCACACGCGTCGTCAACGGGATTGCGGCGGGTTGCGAACTATCCGGCTGTGCGCTGATCGGCGGTGAAACGGCCGAAATGCCAAGCATGTATCACACCGGCGATTATGATCTGGCGGGGTTTGCCGTCGGCGTGGTCGAACGGAGCGAGATGATCGACGGCAGCAAGGTCAAAGCGGGAGACATATTGATCGGTCTGGCTTCGTCCGGCCCGCATTCAAATGGCTACTCGCTGATTCGGAAAATTATCGAACGCGCCAAACCGGATTTGCATGCCGCAATGGCTGACGGACGGCCACTGGTGGAGCATCTGCTCGCCCCCACACGCATTTACACCAAGAGCGTCCTCGCCCTCCGTCAAGCGGTACAAATTCATGCGCTGAGCCACATCACCGGGGGCGGTCTCACGGACAACCTGCCGCGTGTGTACGGTGAAGATCTCACAGCCGCCATCGAACTTAACAGCTACAAACGCCCTGAAATTTTCGACTGGCTGGCAGAACACGGTCGGGTCGAACCCGCTGAAATGCGCCGAACATTCAACAACGGTGTCGGCATGGTCGTCGTTGTTGCAGCCGAAGACGTCGAAAAAGCACTGAGCGCCTTGAAGGCCCAAGGTGAAACCCCCTGGATTCTGGGAGAAATGTTGACGCGGGGCAATCAAGCCTCCGTCATCTATCGCTGAGCCCCCGGAGCATGACCGATCACGTTCAGCAAAAAGCACGCCTGTGCGTGTTGATTTCGGGCAGTGGCTCTAATTTACAGGCCATTATGGATGCCTGCCACGGTCACATGCTCCATGCAGAAGTGGTTCAAGTCATCAGCAACCGCGCCGATGCGTATGGCTTGATTCGAGCTCAGCAAGCACAGATTCCAACCGAAGTGCTGAATCACAATACTTTTGCCGACCGTCCCGGCTTCGATGCCGCACTGGCCGATCTTATTGACCGATGCCAGCCAGATTTCATCGTTCTGGCCGGGTTTATGCGCATCCTCACCCCGAGTTTTGTTGAACGTTTTCTGGGTAGGTTGATCAATATTCACCCTTCCCTGCTGCCGAAATATCCCGGTCTGGATACCCATGCGCGCGCACTGGCGGCAGGTGACCGCGAACATGGCGCAACGGTGCATTTCGTCACCCCCACGGTCGATGCAGGGCCGCCCATCGTTCAGGGTATTCTGAATGTTCTGCCGGATGACTCGGTGGACAGCTTGAAAGCACGAATTCATCAACTGGAACATGTGATTTATCCCTATGCGCTTGATCGGCTGATCAAAGGCAACGTCTGCTACCGCCAGCAACAGGCGCATTGGACTGACGGACGAGCGGGCAACACGCCCGATATTATCTGGCTTTGACCGGGCCGCGCTTTTTCAACCGGCCGGGAAAACCCCTGTGGAAAGATAGCGATCACCTCGGTCGCAGATAATGGAAACGATGACCGCGTTTTCCTGTTCCGTGGCCACCTGCAGGGCCGCAGCCATCGCGCCGCCCGATGATATGCCAGCCAGAATGCCTTCTTCTCGTGCCAGTCGTCGGGTTGTTTCCTCTGCCGTGCCCTGATCAATGTCAATGACACGATCAACCAAACTCGGGTCGAAAATTTTCGGCAAATAAGCCGCAGGCCAGCGACGTATGCCGGGAATCTGGGCACCATCTGCGGGCTGCACACCCACAATCTGAATGGCCGGGTTTTGTTGTTTCAGATAACGCGCCGTGCCCATGATCGTTCCGGTCGTGCCCATTGCGGAAACGAAATGGGTAATCTTTCCTGCCGTATCCCGCCAGATTTCAGGGCCGGTCGTGGCAAAGTGGGCGGCTGGATTATCCGCATTACTGAACTGATCCAGAACAATCCCTTCTCCGCTTGCGGCCATTTCCTGGGCCAGATCACGCGCGCGTTCCATGCCTTGGGCCTTCGGTACCAGAATCAATTCGGCGCCGAAGGCGGCCATGGATTGTCGCCGCTCCAGAGACATATTGTCCGGCATGATCAACGTCATTTTCAGGCCCATCGCCGCCGCAACCATTGCCAGCGCAATACCGGTATTACCTGATGTAGCCTCGATCAGGCGATCACCCGTTTTGAGTTCGCCACGCGCCATTGCCTGCTTCACCATCCAAAAGGCAGGGCGGTCCTTTACGGAACCCCCGGGATTGTTGCCCTCAAGCTTGCCCAGCAATCTGTTTCCACGGGAAGCGAGTTGCATAGATAAACGCTCTATGCGCACCAATGGCGTGTTACCGATCAATTCTTCGAGGTTATACGTTTTCATCTGTTCAATTCTTCATCAAAATAGGCACGAACAAACCGCCGCCGCTCGACGGATTGTCGCATACTCGATAGATCATTAACGCATGGGAAAAAAATGAAGCAGAGCCCAACGCCCCAGCCACAGCGGAACTTCAGCCCCTTTTCGCGCATTTGGCCCCTATTGCTGGGATTGCTGCTCACCCCCTGGCTGCTCTACCTTCCTGTAGAGTCTACGGATACTCATTTAAAGTCTCTGACCGTTCTCGGCATGATCGGCCTCGGCCTGGGTTGGACCGGGCTATGGCTCGGTATAACCATTCTGGTTCAATTATTCTCCAAAAACCGGATCTTCTTGAGCCGGGATCATGCCGCTACAAATGCAGACCGGCCGGAAATTTCCGTGCAGCAAATCGCTCAGATCAACCAGCATTGGGTTACCCCACTCGGGCACATTCGGGCCGCAACGGACACCTTGGCCGAAACCAATGAAAACCCACAAATCAACGAACGACTCACCCCGGAATTGGCTGTCATCCGCGCCGCCAATGCCGAACTGCGCCTGGCAATCGAAAATGTTCTGGATTATTACGAAGCAGCAACCAATCGTCTGAAGGCGACACCGCGTAAAACGGATATTCGTCTGCAGATCGAGGATGCGGTCGCCGAGTGGGAAATTTTTGCCCAACAGCGCGTTGGCTTGATCCAATACATTTGTTTTCAGGATATACCCGGACTGGTCGCGATCGATATCCGTTTGTTGCGCCGACTGATCGACAATTTACTCGTTATCCTGATTCAGCAACTCGACATAAATGATTGCAGCGTCACTTTGCTTGAAGCTGATGCGGCTGAAGAACTCGAACTGGAAACAAACCATTCAAACGGGGCAGAAAGTGAGACAAACTGCACATTCAATCTGGTCATTGATGGCAAATCATCGGGGCCACTGGATCACTATGCCGAGGCACTAAGCCAACCGCACATGCTCAACATACGCAAGGACACAGATCCGTTATTCATGGGCACGGAGCTATCCGTGTGGCTCATCGGCCAATTCTGCAAGCAACTGGATGCGACCCTGAGTGTTGAAGAAACAAGGGAAGGGCGTCAGGGTTTCCGGTTAAAGTTTTCCGCACCTGTTCTTGGAGCACATCAACCATGGCAACCCTGGTTACGCAGCAAATGCTGCGCGGTGATCACGCAGTCAGCGACCCATGCACAGGCTTGGCGCGGGCATCTTTCAGCCTTCGGAGCCGACATCGTCCTCGATCCCGACCACGGGGAAATTGATTGCCTTTTTATTGACAATGAAAACTGGCAGAGACTGGGCGCAGACCCGCCACTTTGGTTCCAGCATGTGAGTAGACACGGTCGGATCATCGCCCTGTGCACGCAATTATCCCTGCGTGGGCGACCGGTCGGCCAATTCGATTGGGCACAAATCAGCCTACCCATGTTTATACGGCAACGCGTGCTGCAAACCCTGCTTCCAAGAATTTTGCAGAATGACAAGATCACTTCTGCGCTGCAGAAAAAACAGCCGATAACGATCCGCACCCCGCAAAATCAGACCGAGCAAAGCCTACCCTCATTTACCGGCAGAACAGCGCTGGTCATTGATGATGACCGGATTTATCAAAGTCATCTGGTCAATCTGCTGCAACAGATCGGTGTCACGACGCTATCCGCTCAAGATGGCAAAAGCGGCCTGTATCAAGCCGAGCACGCCGACCTCGATCTGGTACTGACCGACATGCACCTCCCCGACATCCTGGGCACGGGCATCGTACGCATGCTGCGAAAGCAGGATCGACACAAACACACACCCGTCATAGCCATTACCGCGAATATCCAAACCGAGGTGCACCAGTCTTTACTCCACGCCGGAGCCGATATCGTCCTGACCAAACCGGTGTCTCTGGGTGAACTGATCAACGCGATCAGCCAATTCCTGCAACCGATCAACCCGGCCCCTCCACCGTCTTGCACCGTTCATCCACGTGACCAGGTACTCGATACACTCCTTTGTGATGAACTGCCGATTTATCGTCAAAACCTGATGCAAAGTGGTCACAATCTGGCAAAGCTTCGGCATTTAGCACACAAACTCCGAGGTGCTGCCGCCTGCTGTCAGGCCAAGTCACTCCAAACCCATGCGGGGATACTCGAAGACCACTTGCTGAGCGATCCTGCGAATAATGAGCGCATCGCTTTGCTGACCAAGATTTTGATCAATGCCATCGATGAAACCATCACCGAACGTGGTTGCGTCACCACCCATTAATATAAAAAACCCATTAATAAAAAATATGGTCGGCTGGATGTAGGCTTTGTCGGTATCCTTTGGTACACATCAGACCAAACTGCCGTCAGGAAATTGAAGCAAATGGATTCAGCCGAAATATTAGCTTCGCTGCAACATCCGGTTTTTGTAACCGACGCGAGTAAATCGCTGAGCTATATCAACGAATGCGCGAGGCACACACTCTGCCTCCCCTCATCCGGGCACCTAACGCTCGAAGATGTCCTGCAGAAACTTATGACCAAAGAAGGCGCGCCGCTCACCCGCGAAGCGCTTGGTGGCATTGTCCCCCTCCGTGTCAGCCTGTCATCCGACGATTTCCTCCGTGTTGACGCTGTACTGAATGCCCACACACTGAGTGATCACTCAACCTGTTACGAACTCAATCTGTTCCAAAACGGCACATCCACGGCTATCGACCCACTGACCGGGCTGATGGACCGGGGGCATATGCTCAAACTGATCGGCACGAAGCGTCGTGAAGGCAAGGGCGCGCTCATTCTGATCAATATCGATCGGCTCAAAATCATCAATGATTTCCTGGGTTACGATGTAGGTGACCATGTCATTCACGCTCTGGGGCATGCATTCAGGCAACAGACGCATGCGTCTGTCAGCCTCGCGCGCTGGAGTGGACATGAATTCATGGCTCTGGTGCCGGAAAATCTAATTCAAAAAACCGCTCAATTTGCTGAGTTGTTCAATACTATTGCTCGCGAACTGCCACTGGCCAAAGCGATCAACTTACCCGGACGTAAACTGAGCGTAAGTATCGGTTATACGAGGTTTGGCTCCTCAAATGTCAACAATCAGGATCCTCTGACCGAAGTCAATGCTGCCGTTTACGAAGCTAAACGCGCCGGGCGGAATCGAGCCATAGATGCCCGACAGCTGAACAGGCCATCGATTTACATTACCGGTGGCGCCTTGGAAACAGCATTGCTCGAAGAGCGAATTGTTGCTGCGGTTCAACCCATATTCGACCTGAAAACAGGCCAGATCGTTGCGGACGAATCCCTTGCCAGGATGATCACGCAAGGAGGCGATGTGATTGCGGCAGGAGAGTTCATAGCAGCCGCAGCCTCGCTGCAACTGGCACATAGAATCGATCAAAGCATCATCAAACAAACGATCAACTATTGCGTCACCAGCCACTTCAGCGCACCGCGTGCCCATTTCGTCAACATTTCCGGCGATTTTCTTCACCACCCGGAGCTGATCGAAGAAACCATCGTTTCGGCGATGAACGCCTGTGCCTGTACCCATCCGGATCAGGCAAGCGCTCGCCAGTCCAAACCACTGGTGATTGAAATCACGGAACGCGAATTAGTTGATGACACGCAGGAAGCCCTGCGCGCCCTGCAACCGTTGCTTGATTTTGGCCTGCGTCTGGCTTTGGATGATTTTGGTAGTGGTTACTCTTCCTACCGGTATCTGCTTGATCTGCCATTCAGCTTCCTGAAGGTTGAAGGGGAGTTGATTCGGCACATCACCACCAATGACAAGGCACGACGCATCGTCCAGCATATCCAGCACATGGCTCAGGATCTGGGCTTAATTACCGTGGCAGAGTTCATTACCGATCAGGCCACAGCGGATATGCTGGCACAAATGGGCGTTGACTGGGGACAGGGTTTCCACCTGGGCAAACCCGAACTGATACAGAGAAGGGTACCTCGAAAAGCCGTCGCGGGCTGACGCCTGCTCCGCGTTAGTGGCCCGAGTGCAAGGCGGACTGAGCGCAGCGACCGCGACATATCAAATAGATAGGCGGGCTTGCGCCAGCGTTGCGTTAACACCAACCAATGCAGCAATCGGGTCGCGTAGTAGGTTTTCTAGGTACCCTTTATTCTACGAACGTGCACTTAAACGAGATGCCAGTCTGAACAAAGACATAGGCGACGCCATAAACAGCGATAAGGGGCTTACTGTTGGTATCGCTCAGGAAATTATCGATACCCATGTTTTGAACGGTGCCATCAAGGAGATGAGTAAAGCGCAATGCGCACTGCTTCGTGTCATTCGAAACGTCATGGTGCAAATGCTCAACACAGGCAACGAGTTTTCGAACTACGCGTCATCCCTCGGGGATTTTGTTCGTAAAATCGATCGTGGCGACTCAGTACAGGACATTCGCATGCTCACTGCCGAAGTGATTGAAGACTCACGCCAACTTGAGCGGACTTCCAAAGAAACATCGTCACAATTGAACGATGCTGGAGAGCAAATCACCCGCCTGAAAGAAGAACTTGAAGCAGCCAGAAGGGATGCGCGCACCGACCCGCTGACCGGTCTGGCCAATCGCCGAGGTCTCAACGAACTGCTACTGCAACGCATCAATCTGTTTTTGCAGGAAAAGACTCCGTTTTGCGTCATTCTCGCGGACATCGACCATTTCAAACGCATCAATGACGCTTACGGTCACCTCGTTGGCGACAAGATATTGCGTTTCGTGGCGCGCACCCTGATGGCCAACATCAAGGGCCAGGACAGCGTCATCCGATTCGGTGGGGAGGAATTTGCGATTATTCTGCCCTACACACAATTTGAAGGCGGCATTGTTGTCGCCCAGCATCCCAAACAGAAAATAGCCTCGTCGCGACTGCGGCTGGCAGAGAGTGGGCGCGACCTTGGTGGACTGACCGTTTCCCTCGGTGTGACCGCCGTGTACACCGATGACACCCCCGATACTCTCTTGCGCCGAGCGGATGATGCCTTACTCAAAGCCAAGGCAGAGGGCCGTGACCGCGTGGTGGGCTTGCCACCGGGGAAACCCAACGGCGACGTACCTGAAATGCTTTGATGCTTAGGTACGGCTCACATCAAGCTGAATCCTGACCATGCTACTTGGTTGAATGAATTCTATTTAAGGGCATCATTTCCTTTTCCGCTACGAATATCAGTATCGGTATGGAATACCTTTCAAGGCTGAATTGCTTCATCAACAGGTACGCAACACATGTTATCCATGGGATTCAATCCGTCCATCGACGTCAGACAAGTCACCAATAAGGCGATTGAACTTGGTTCACATCGTGCACTGCAATCAAAAACCGACCTTCGGGGCATCATCACGCACGCAAGTCGCTCTCTGGCAGACATTTCCGGTTTTACCGTGGATGAACTGATCGGCCAACCCCATAATATCCTGCGCCACCCGGACATGCCCGACGCTGTTTACTATTTGATGTGGCAAACAATCCAGAAGGGTGAGGAGTTTTTCGGTATCGTGAAAAACCGCTGCAAGAATGGTGACCATTACTGGGTGATGACCCGTGTGGCGCCTGTCATCGAGAATGGTGTTCCCGTGGGCTACACGTCAGCTCGATTCACGCCACGTACTGAACTCATCCCCATGTGGGAAGAATTATTTGCGAAGATGCGTGAAGCCGAAAACGGTAGCGGCTTCAATGACGAACGCCGATTCAAGCCCGCACACGATGTCTTATGCAAACTGGTTCAACGAAAAGGCTATAAAGATCTGAGCCAGCTTGTGTTATCGCAACGCGTGTAATCACTCCGAACACAACATCTTCAAGAAGGCAGTGGCTGGAATCGTCCGGCATCCAGAGTCCGCCCTCGAACCACAACTGTGTTGCACTTTAAAAATCACCGAACAGCTTCAGGCACGGACCAATGAGCCTATAATCCACAGAGCGCAGCTACGCGGTTGCGCCAAACACATTCGCGCCCGACTAAATCACTCCAAGCCTCGGAAATCATCAAACCCATGGCCAATCCTGCTGCGATGCAAGACAAGGAACAGACCCGCCAGTTGGATCGATGGCTGAGAAGTCAGGCAAAAACGGTAAAACGCCCCCTGAATACAGCCGTCATGCTCGGCAGCGTGAATGGTTTTTTACTGATTGCCCAATGCTGGATGCTGGCTCAGGTGCTGAATGCAACAGCGATCGGTCACCAACCGATTACTACCGTCTGGGGTTATCTGGCGGGCATGATCGGGCTTTTCCTGCTGCGCGCCGGCGTAAATTACGGTAGCCAGCGGTTCACCTTCGAAGCCGGAGCCCGCCTTCGCACCGAACTCAGAGCCCGTCTCTTCGATCACATCCATACGCTCGGTCCGGCATGGAGTAGAAACCAGCGTTCTGGCGCACGCGCAACCGAGGTGGTGGACGGCGTCGAAGCACTGGATAAGTATTTCAGTCTCTATCTGCCACAGATGCAGCTCGCCATTATCATCCCCGCCGCCATCCTGATTTTCGTTTTTCCGTTCGATTGGATATCCGGTCTGGTTCTCGCCATCACGGCGCCATTGCTTCCCGTATTCATGATCATCATCGGCAACCAGACGGAGAAACTGAACCGTGCACAGTGGCGTAGCCTGTCCAGAATGGGCGCGCATTTTTTCGATATGATCGAGGGACTGACGACACTCAAGCTATTCAATGCAGCCCAACGAGAAGCCCGCTTCATCGGTCAGATCGCAGAAGACTACCGCCTGCAAACCATGAAGGTGTTGCGGGTAGCCTTTCTCTCTTCGATGGTGCTTGAGTTTCTGGCTGCCATCAGCATCGCCATGGTGGCTGTTTATGTCGGCTTTCGATTGATGTATGGCGACATACATTATCTCAACGGCATTTTTGTACTCTTGCTTGCGCCGGAGTTCTATCTCCCCTTGCGCAGCATGGGGACGCAATTTCACGCACGAATGGATGCACTGGGCGCCGTGGAACCGATCATTGAACTCTTGAATACGGAACCATCCACCCAGCCGACTGGTGCAATTGAACTGCAACTGGAACATGCGCCGCAGATTACCTTTTCCCACCTTGACTTTGCCTACCCGAACCGGGACGCAGTCATACGCGGTCTCAACCTCGATTTGCCAGCGGGCACGCACACGGCTCTGATCGGTGCCAGCGGGGCGGGAAAATCGACCGTGGGTCAATTACTGCTTGGGTTTTTAACACCTACCGATGGCGAAATCCTGATCAATGACACGCCACTCTCTAAGATTTCGCCACACAGCTGGCACAAACGGGTGGCCTGGTTACCGCAGAATCCAACGCTGTTTCACGGCACCATCGAAGACAACATTGCGCTGAATCGTCGTTCGAACGGTCACGCTGATGCGTTGCACCAGGCAGCACAGAATGCACATGCACTCGACTTCATCAACCGCCTGCCAAACGGTTTCCAGACGATTGTCGGAGACCGGGGCCAGGGGCTTTCGGGCGGTGAAATACAGCGCATCGCCTTGGCACGCGCATTTTATAAGGATGCACCCGTTGTGCTGCTGGACGAACCGTCCGCCAGCCTTGACCCGGAAAGTGAGCGCCTGATCACGGACGCCATCGCCAGACTTTCCTCAGGTAGAACCATGCTGACCATCGCGCACCGCTTGACCACGATCGAGCGAAGCGATCAGATCGTGGTACTCGACGGCGGGAAAATCATCGAGCAAGGCACCCACGAGGCATTGCTCCACGCAAATGGTGCCTATGCCGAACGCTACCGGCAATATCGGAGCGCCGGGCTATGAGTCGCAAACAAAATCATTCGCCAAAGCAGAACGAATTGCGCTGGCTTTATGAAATCAGCCGCCCCTACCTCGGCTGGATGCTTGCGGGTGTCTTGCTCGCCTCCACGGTCATTCTCGCCAATGTGGCGTTACTTTCCGTATCCGGCTGGTTCATTACCGCCATGGCCATCAGCGGGCTGACGGGAGCCGTCATCAACTACTTCACGCCGGCCGCGGCCATCCGCGGTTTGGCGATTCTGCGTACCGTAGGCAGATATCTCGAACGATTGATCACCCACGAGGCCACATTCAGGCTCCTCGCCGGATTGCGTCAATGGTTCTTCGAACGTCTGGAACCGTTGGCACCGGCTCGCCTTCAGTATTACCAAGGCGGAGATTTGCTGAGCCGGATTCGTGCCGACATCGATAGTCTCGAAAATGCGTATTTACGCATCGTGACACCAACACTTGCCGCCCTGCTCTCCACCGTGCTGATGATTCTGTTCCTGTTGTGGTGGAGCCCTGCCATTGCACTGACGAACCTTATTGGCCTGATGATCGTCGGCCTGATTCTGCCTTGGCTGGCGCTGCACCTGGGTATGAACAGTGGCAAACAGATTGTCGAGGCCCGTGCGGCCTTGCGCCAACGAACCAGCGAAACCGTGCGCGGCCTGGCCGAAATCACGCTCTACGGCGATCCGCAACAACGCATGGACACCATACACGAGGAGAACAGCGCTCTGATCTTACCCCAGAGACAGCAAAACCGCATCGATGCTGGCAGCACGGCCCTTACAGGTCTGTTCAGCCAACTCACCTGGCTTAGCATGATCGTCATTGCCATTGGTCTGGTTCAAAGCGGGATGCTCAATGGGCCGGAGCTCGTGATGCTGGCGTTTTTCGGCATGGCCAGTTTTGAGGCAGTCGCCGCCTTGCCCATTGCCTTTCGCGCCCTCGGGGAAACACGCAGCGCCGCCCGCCGGATTCTGGATCTGGTCGATGCTGAACCTGCGGTGATCGAACCGATCAACCCTGCTGCCGCGCCACAGCATTTCGACATACGATTCGACGGGGTGTGCCTCACCTATCCAGGAAACAAGCAACCGGCACTGAGCGATGTTACCTTCCACCTGAAACAGGGACAGAAACTCGCCATCCGGGGTGCCAGTGGCTCGGGCAAATCCAGTTTGACCCAACTGCTGCTCAAGTTCTGGGCGCCCGACTCCGGCCAGATCACCATTGGCGACACTAATCTGAATGATTTAAGCGGCGACACCGTTCGCGCGCTTTGCGCCGTTGTTAGCCAGCAAGTCCATCTGTTCAACACGACGCTGGCCGCCAATTTATACCTCGCCAAACCCGATGCCACAGAGGAAGAACTTCTGAATGCCTGCCGGGCGGCCGCTATTCTCGACGATATACTCGCCCTGCCCGATGGCTTTGAAACGGAGGTTGGCGAAGCCGCAGCCCGGCTGTCAGGTGGACAGATTCGGCGCATCGGCATTGCCCGCGCTTTATTGAAGGATGCCCCCATCGTTATTCTTGACGAACCCACAGAAGGGCTGGATGCAGCCACCGAACGAGAAGTCACCCATGCACTTGAGCGACTGTTGTCGGGGCGCACGGCTCTGATCATCACTCATCGCCCTCATCTACTCACCCTGGCCGATCAGATCATTTTGATGGATGCCGGACGTGTCAGCGATACTCGGCGGAACACGGATGTAATAAACATCTGATTTGCAAAATATAACTCATTATCCAATTAAAATCATTTGGTTATATTTTTAGTTTATTTTGCTAATAAATTTTAAAAATAGTGGAAAAGTAATCTACTATTAACTCTACAAATACCGATCTCCTCACCATTTTCAATGCCAGGATCGGATTGATACTCGCTGAGGTCGGCCAACCGCAATTCAGCACACAGATCACCCTATATGGTGCCCACCGCGCCATCTATCATCGGGAGAAAAAAATGACAGATCCGACGCTAATGATCGATCTTGCAAGACTTGATTTTGCGTGGATAACCACCATGCACATTCTCTACCCACCGCTCACCATCGGTCTGGCCTCGTTTTTGTTGTACAGCGAATGGCGCTGGCTTAAAACCGACAACGACGAGTGGTATCGCCTGACACGTTTTTTCGAAAAGCTATTCATCATCAACTTTGGCGCTGGAGTAGCCACCGGCGTCACCATGGAAATGTCGTTTGGCATATTATTCGGCCCCTTCTCACAAGCGGCCGGGCCATTTTTCGGCAACATCCTGGGATATGAAACCATCACGGCCTTCATGTATGAAGCCGGCTTCATTGGTTTGATGATTTTCGGCTGGGGTAAAATCAGCAAGAAGATGCATATCTTCGCCACGTTTAACGTTGCGTTTTCATCCATGCTGTCGGCCATGTGGATTTTGGTGGCTAATTCCTGGATGCAATCGCCTACCGGCGTTCATCTGGAGAAAGGTTTGTTTTTGGTGGACGATTGGACCGCCGCGATTTTCAATCCGAATTTCCTGACCGCCTTCCCTCATATGGCCATTGCCTCAATTGAGATTGGTCTGTTTTTCGTGGCGGGTATTTCGGCCTGGATGATTTACAAAAACCGCCATGCGCAGATGTTTATGCGCACCTTGACCGCTTCTTTAATGGCTTTGGTGATTGTTGCGCCTCTACAGGTTTATATAGGTGACGAATTGGGTCGCACTGTTGCCGAACATGATCCTGCCGCACTCGCCGCCATGGAAGGTCACTGGCATACCTACAATGCCGATGGCACGCCCAATACGAGCTGGAATTTGATTGCATGGCCCGATGAAGAAAAAGGCACCAATACGTTCCAGATTGGCATCCCCCACGTACTGAGCCTGCTGGAAGACCACAAATGGGTCAGCACGGTGAAAGGCCTTGATCAGTTCAAACCCGAAGATCGCCCGCCTGTGCTCGCCCCGTTTTATGCCTTCCGCATTATGGTGGCTGCCGGTGGTATTCTCATGCTGGTTGCATTCTGGGCACTGTATCTTCGCTACAAGGGAAAATTTAGCGCAGAGGAACTCCAACGCCGTCCGTGGTTTTTACGGGCCATCATCTTCAGCGCCATTCTGCCCTATATCGCCATCTGGACAGGTTGGTGGACGCGTGAAATTGCCCGCCAACCCTGGCTTGTCCACGGTTTAATGCGCACCTCGGAAGGCGTAAGCCAAATGAGCATTGCCGCAGAAATCATATGGTTTATCGGCTTTGTGTTCTTTGATCTGGTGGTTTGGATCGGAGCCTGGTATTTCTTCTCAAAAGTAGTTCGCACAGGTCCGGACATGGATGAAGAAATCATGTATGGCGTGCAAGATGATGGTTTCGGTTTGGTGCAAATACCCAGAAAAGATCCACCAGAAGGGAAACCATTGATTGAACGCCCTACCGTTTGAACCCATACGAAGAGAAGAACTATGCAGCATATTATGGACATCACCCACGGCTACCAATGGCTCACCGTTATCTGGTGGCTGATGATCGGCTTATTCGTGGTTTTATACATCATTCTGGATGGCGCGGATCTGGGTTCCGGGATTTACTCACTATTTAATTCAGATAGTGAAGAACGTGGTGCGATCATGGCCTCGATGGCGGGAACCTGGGATGCCAATGAAACGTGGCTGGTGGTGGCCGGTGGCGCTATTTTCGGCACCTTTCCTCTGGCTTATGGCTCCTTGTTTCATTACCTGATGATTCCACTGATGGTTGTGCTCTGGGGCATTATTGTCCGGGCCGTTTCCCTCGAGTTTCACCATTATTCCAAGCGAAGCCGCAAAGTTTGGGATTGGGGCTTTGGGATCGGCAGCCTGGCAACCACTTTCGCTGCCGGTGTTTCCCTGGGGGCGTTCTTGCAGGGCTTTAGTATGTCAACCGGTCAAGTACCCACCTTCAATGGTGGCGCCATGGACTTTCTGACTCCCTTTAGCCTGCTGACCGGTGTGACCGCGGTCATAGCTGCCTCGCTAGCCGGTGGCACCTACTTGCGCGCCCGCTTCAACCGCGATACGGAAATCTACGCCAAGGCCTTAAAATGGACTGACCTCATGTTCTACCTTGCACTGGTCGCTATTTTAGTCACAGTTGCCTGGACCTTTATCCAATTCCCATGGGCAAGGGATAAATGGATTGGTCCTTATTGGTGGGCATACGTCACTGCCGGTGCCATTGTTCTTTATGCAACCTGGTCTATGCGCAAAGCGTCTCGTGAGCAGCGCGACATAACTGCCATGCTCTGGCTTGCCTGTATCGTGTTCATTAATTTTGCCACCATGATGGCTACGCTCTACCCTTGGTTTGTTCCGGGCACAATGACGATTTTCGATGCGGCCAACCCGTCCAACTCCTTGGCTGCATTCAGTTACGCCATGCTCGGTTTTGTGCCTGTCATGTTGTCCTACAATTTTTATCAAGCATGGGTTTTTCGTGCCCGTTTGCACAAACTGGTAGGCTACGCGCACTAATCGTATCAGCGTTTTCGATAACACCATGTTCCAATGGTGGAAAAGACAACCCACCTTGGTCGCCTTATGGCGATTAAGGGCGTTGTCATTATTTATGCTGGGACCTGCTGCCGGTATTGTTCTGGTTGACCTGATTTTTGGCTTACCCACTGTGCTATGGTGGTCTGCAGGCACAATGAGTTTACTGATGCTTGCCTTATTTTTGATTCTGGTGCTCAAAGAGCGGGCGCAAATCGTAGCCGAAGCGATTAAACAGCATAAGGACTGATATGCTTGGCACAAGAGCACCTCGAAAAATTCCACGGAATGGGTTTTTCGAGGTTCCCTATTTTGATCCTTTTCAAATCTGAGATGCTCTTATGCCCAGACTCCAAGCGATGACACGTGTAAAAAATGCCATTCCTGTTGGCCTTCATCTGATCTTGCTTTGGCCTGCGGTACTATGGCTCGCCTGGATGGCGTTGTTCCAGATTAACTTTTTGTATCCGCTGGATTATCGGCTGTTGAACATTCCGGCAACAATCGAAACCTACGCACCGCAAAATCGTCACGGCAAACAAAACTTTATCGAAACCAATGCCAATGAACACGCGCGCTTGTTTTCAGCGATAACAAAAGCCATTAACAACCAAGGACGCGGTTTAAGCGAGCTGCATTACTTTTCACCCGACAGTCGCGACCTGGGTGTGTTTTTAACGGCAGACGAGGTCACTCATTTAACCGATGTTTCCCGCGTAGTCGATATTGGCAAAGATATTGGTGTTTTGGCGCTTTTGGCGTGGTTAATCCTGCTCGGTTTCACACTCTGGCGAAAAAAACCGCTGCCCAGCCTGCGTTCATTTGCAACCGGCACGGCGCTAAGCCTGCTTATCGCGGGGATTAGTGTCTTTGCTATTGGGCCTATGCGTGTGTTCAACAGCTTTCACCGCAGCGTGTTTCCAGCCAATCATCCGTGGTTTTTTTACTACCAGGACTCGCTGATGACCACATTCATGCAGGCGCCAAACTTATTCGGGCTGATTGTCATCTGGTGGCTTATTACCGCTTGCGCTTTTTTACTCATACTCTGGGGTACGGCAAAAGCGCTGACAACGATTCGAGCCGCACAACAACGATAGAGCACAACAAAATTCAAAGAAAAGCCGCTTTCGTTCCTGACTCGACCATGCCAGTCTGACCGTTTAGCCGGACAACACCTCGGAAACCAAAGTCTTCGCTTCTTCCAGAATAAGGGCAAGATGCTCACTTGAGATAAAACTCTCAGCATAAATCTTGTAAATATCTTCCGTACCGGATGGACGCGCGGCAAACCAACCATTCGCAGTTTCAACTTTCAGTCCACCCAATGGAGCCTGGTTGCCGGGCGCATGGGTCAAGACTCGAGCAATTTGCTCTCCTGCAAGGACGGTCGCACGCACGGCGTCAGCAGTCAGCCCTTTGAACCGGGCTTTCTCTTCAGCACTGATCGGCGCATCCACTCGGGTATAAAATGGCTGGCCATATCGATCAACCAGATCGTTGTAGTATTCCCAGGGATCTTTACCCGTCACCGCCAAGATTTCAGCAGCAAGCAGCCCCAGGATCAGTCCATCCTTATCTGTCGTCCATACCTGCCCATCACGACAAAGGAACGTAGCACCTGCGGACTCTTCTCCACCAAAGCCCAACTCGCCCGCAGTCAACCCAGGCTGGAACCACTTGATGCCTACGGGTGTTTCAAAAACGGTACGACCCAGACCCGCCGCCACGCGATCGATCATCGAGCTGGAAACGACCGTTTTGCCAATGGCCAGATGCTCGGCCCATTCTGGCCGATGACGGAACAGATAATCGATTGCCACCGCGAGGTAGTGATTGGGATTGAGCAGACCGCCGTCCGGGGTCACAATCCCGTGACGATCGGCATCGGTATCGTTTCCGAACGCAATATCGAAACGATCCTTGATGGCCAACAATCCGGACATGGCGTAGGCCGAGGAGCAATCCATGCGGATCTTGCCGTCATGATCGAGCGGCATGAACCGAAAATCGGGCTCGATTCGGTCATTCACCACGGTCAGATCAAGCTGGTAACGCTCGGCAATCGGTTTCCAGTACGGCAATCCGGCTCCCCCCATCGGATCAACGCCGATGGAAATGCCCGCCTTGCGAATTGCTTCGAAATCGATCACCTGCTCCAGTTCCGCCACATAAGGCGTGACGAAGTCATCAGCAATCACAAAAGACTGTTTCAGGGCTTCTGCGAAGTCCATCCGAGGGATGTTCTCCCATTGATCAAGCAGCTCATTCGCTCGTTTCTGAATCCAGCCCGTGGCATCTGTATCGGCCGGGCCACCGTGTGTGGGGTTGTACTTGAAACCACCATCAGTCGGCGGATTGTGTGATGGTGTGATCACGATCCCATCGCACAAGGCGCCCGAGGACGTCGCATTATTGACGATGATCAACCGGGAAATAACCGGCGTGGGTGTCGGTTTGAAGCCGGCTTGATAATGCAAAGGAACACCAGCGGCCGCAAGCACCTCAATCGTAGTCACAAATGCCGGCCAGGAAAGCGCGTGCGTATCCGCACCGATCAGAACAGCGCCAGTTATGCCCTGTTCTCGACGATATTCAATCAAAGCCGCTGTAATGGCCGCGATATGCGCTTCATTGAAGCTCGTGTTCATACTCGTGCCCCGATGGCCGGAAGTGCCGAAACTCACCTGCTGACGCACCTGCCCGGCATCAGGCTGCTGTGTGTAGTAGGCACTAATCAGTTCGGGGATATGAACCCACATATCCGGGGTGGGCAACGTACCTGCCAGGGCCGATCGAGACATAAGCGCATCCATCCTGTATTGAAGATATTCGAGCAGAATGCCAAATATCGGCTCAACCTTAAAGGGGGGGTACCTCGAAAAACCTTTCTAGGTGCTCATGTGCCATAAGTATGAAGTACAGCACAATCGCACAAGCGATTGAAATTGCATAAGTTCGTTGTGAGTTTCCCGCAACAGACGTTTTCGAAAAAGCCCAGAGTCAGGGTTTTTCGAGATACCCAAAGATGTCAAGACCCGTCTCATCAACGTCTCGCGAATGATTGACACCCTCCACAAGTCAAAGGGAGGGTGTACAAATAACTGTGTAACTGGTTATCTGCGACTAACGGGGAGGAGGAGAATCAATGACCATTTAAAATGGACCCCTCAGTCAAGACACTAATTCATTGAGTTTAAGAGGGTAGCCTTTGACACGCAGCTGCATGGCGCTGCCCCGGTTTTTGATTCTGTTTTTTCCTGGCGATATTCTTTTCGCGCAGTGAGTTTATCCACAATGTTTGCCCCGCCTCCGCTCGCTGTCCGATAGACCTCATCCGGCGTGCAG
>JAJYPA010000073.1 GCA_021795795.1 Pseudomonadota bacterium
CCATCGATTTATTGTCCGATCATCCCTATGCGCCTGTAGCTCAACTGGATAGAGCAACGGCCTTCTAAGCCGTAGGTCGGGGGTTCGAGTCCCTCCAGGCGTACCATATAAAACAGTAGGTTACATCAAATTCTTCTGCTGCATCTTGACTGTCTGCTGCAAATCTGCTGCACTGCCATCTTAGCCCGCATCTTTGGAAAGACAAATGGCAACTATCACTGAAAGAAAATCCGCAAGCGGAAAACCATCACGCTGGCAAGCCAGCGTGAGACTGAAAGGGCAGCCTGCCCAGACAAAAACTTTCCGCACCAAAGCTGAGGCTGCGCGCTGGTCACGACAGATAGAGAGCGAGATTGACCGGGGTGTTTTCGTGTCGCGCACGGAATCCGAGCAGACAGCCGTGCATAACCTGCTGTCCAGATATGCAGATGAAGTGCTGTCAACGCTCAAGGGTGGTCACAAAGAACTATCCAGAATCAAGGCATTACAGGCTGGATTAGGCAAATATTCGCTTGCTGCGATCAATTCTTCCATAATTGCAAAATATAGAGACAAACGCCTATCCACAATCAGCGAAAAGACGGGGCGCTTGCTCGGTACGCAATCCGTAAAACATGAGCTAGGTTTACTGCAACGCGCTTTGAAAATGGCGGTCATGGAGTGGGGTATTGCCCTGCCTGGTGGCATCCCTACCGCGATGGTAAAAAAACCGCCCATGCCACCCGCGCGAAATCGTCGCCTGGTCGATGACGAAGAGAAAAGGCTACTGGCCGCGTGTGCCGAGTCACGGAATCTCTGGCTACCGCCCGCCGTCATCTTTGCCATTGAAACGGCCATGCGGGCCGGTGAAATACTGGAAACCTGGAAGTATATGGATGATGTGGATGAGGAAGGAAAAAAAATAAAGGTCAAAACTAAAGTCAGCGATGGCCTGCAATGGTCAGACGTGGATCTGGCTAAGCGCACTGCACACCTGCCAAAAACTAAGAACGGGGATGCCCGCACGGTGCCGCTTTCCAGTCGGGCCATCCAGATATTGACTGACTTGCCGCGCAATCTGGACGATGGCCGCGTATTTGGCACCACTTACGAAGGCATCCACCGAGTCTTTGACCGGGCCTGCAAACGGGCCGCCATTGATGGCCTCACCTTTCATGATCTGCGTCATGAGGCCACAAGTCGGCTATTTGAAAAGGGGTTTAACCCCATGGAAGTCTCGGCCATCACCGGCCACAAGACATTGCAGATGTTGAAGCGGTACACTCACCTGCGGGCTGAGGATCTGGCGAAGAGGATGTGGTAACCGATTTAGTTAAACCTCAAAACCCAGCGCCTGCAGTTTCGCCTTAGCAACGCTGTGCCCAAGTGCCGCAGCCTTCCCGATCCACTGGATACCTTGCGCATGGTTTTTCTCAACACCGATCCCGTTGATGTAACACATGGAGAGTAATTCCATGGCGTCCGCATGCCCCTTTTTAGCCGCAGCCTCAAACCACGTCACGGCGATCTTGTATTCCTCCGATCTATAGAAATAGGTTCCGACATTGTTCATGCCGTCGGCATCACCAGCATCGGCCTGCCTGACACACTCCAGAAACTCATCTGTCATCTCGGTGGGGACGTTGGCGGCAATGCTGGATAGGTCTATTCGCCGCATCAGTCCGCCCGGAATATGAGCGGCTGGCGCATCCTTACCCCTGATCACCCCAGATTCAAGCCAGTTGTGGATGGTTCTCACCGACTTGTCCGTAAGTAATGCGGCGGTTTGGGTGCTTACGAAAATGGGTGAATGGTGGGGTATGTCCATGAGTGATCCCTTTTCTGGCTTTGTTCATCATGAAGGTATGGAACAAGTTTAGCACCTCATCGGCTTCATCGTAAAAACGTTGAAGCAAAATATCGTATTTCATCGCATTCACCATGAAGCCGTTGAAGTGCAATCATCTATTTCATCAAAAATCCGTTGAAATAACGGATCAACCATATATTTAGAACATTCTCATGTTTATACAGGAAAGTATATATATGCAATGATTACAATAGATTGCGAAGTTACATGGCGAAATCGGCACCCATGGCACGAAAACTGTAACACCTTCTGTAGCCCACAGAAACACCGTGGGTACTTGTTTTACCCCATGGAGGATCGAACATGAGTATGCTAGTCAAAAAAGCCAAGGCCAGTGCCGAAGCCGGTTTCACCCTCATCGAACTGATGATCGTCATTGCCATCATCGGCATTCTGGCGGCCATCGCCATTCCGCAGTATGAGAAGTACATTACTACAGCCAAGGCTGCTGATGTGGCTGCCAACTTCCACTCAGCCATTAGCGCTGCAACGGCAGCGGCTGCGGCTGCGCAGGCTGGTCAATTAACCTATGTGGTTTCTAGTACAACCTCAGCCTCTACAGGTGTTTTGAATGGTACAGCACCAAATCCTGCAAATGCATCTACAAAAGCCTTCATAACTGGTGGCGGGGATACTTATGGTGGCGTTTCTGTGAGTGTTGCTGGTGGTACAACACCTACTACAAATCTCCCAGCCCAAGGGCTCGCAGGTACAATGGTCTATCCAGGTTATACTACTATAACCATTACGGATACGGTTGGTGGTCTGTCAACGACATTGGCGAGCGACATTACTCAGGCAATTAATGCCCAACATACGACTGCCACAACTTGTTCGGGATCTACCTGCACGGTAACGATCAGTGCTAATGGCGCAGTTTCATAAAAAAGCATATCAGACGCATAATGCGTAATTAAATCATAACAAAGGGCACCTCGTACAGGTGCCCTTGATTATGCAAAACCAACAAGGGAATCCAATGATAACAACCATTGCTCGCCCAGATATGCTCACATGGCTACATCTTAAATGGCTTCAGCTTCTCTCTCTCCAACTATCGGTTTACCTGTTCAATATCATGACCATTGAAGGGATCATCCTTCCCACCCTCTTCAGCATCGGGCTTCTCTGGAAATACTGGCGTCAAGTCAAAGACCAGCAAATCATTCTGGGTTTTCTGTTCTTTGCCGTGACCATGGGTTTATTCACGCAGTATTGGGGCATCACCGGCTTGCATCTGTTTACCGGCGGCTTCGTGATCTGGCCCGTACTGGTACTTCTTTTGGGAGATCGCCTGCCTTGGCCTATGTCGTATCCGCTGGCTTTTGTCGGTACCCTAATCCCTGATCTTTACGGGGCAGGAATGGCGAGCCATTGGACGAGCAGGTGGTTTTTCGGGGTCGGCGGCGCAGGGTTCCATGACGGGCTTTTTCTGATGCCACTGGAAACCATGATAGCTGCGGCCATGCTGAATCAGTTCGGAACATTCATGCGAAAACGCGGGTACTTTAGTAGAAGGGCGAGCGTCGATGAGGACGTTTACCCAGAGGGTAGAGATCGGCGTGCCCGATAGAAAATCACCGATACCTTACAGGCCATGACCGCCGCTACAGGAGAAGCATCATGAACGAAAGCTACCGCCAAGCCCGTATTGCCCAACTCCAGAACCATCGCCATGTCCTGCTTCAGCGGCGCGAACAGCGGGACGCACCCACTGCCACGATTGATATGGAACTCAACGTGGTGCGCGCCGAGTTGCAGGCGCTGTATGAGGCCGGAAGGATGCAGTTAGTTGTGGACACTGACGCCTAGATCCGCCGACCCGGTTGCTCCGCTCGCACCTTGCCTCTTGCATCCAGAGGGCTGCGAGGTTGATGTGTGGTGATTTTGACTGGTTATTTTATGTCACCATCATATAAATAGATTGATGTTTATGTCACCGTCATATATATTAAGGGCGTCAACGGCAAGAGGGCGAGGCTATGGAGACGAAGCAAGGCAAGGGGGTCGGCAGACCGCGCATTCATGCAGACGCCAAGGCAGCCAGCCGGGCGGCGTCGGCGGCCTACCGGGAGCGCAAGCGGAAGCGGCGGTCTGCGCCCGAGGTGTACAGCGGGATCATTGATCTCTCTGCGCTGCCAGCGTGGAAGGTGAAGATGCCACCCCGGTGATGGCATGCCCTCTCTTCGGCGGCGAGGGGATCGGCGGAAGAGGATGCGGCTGCAAGAGGTCTACAAGGGGTGTAGAAGGGCAGTTGTTTTTCCCAGGCGTCGGCCAGATTACATCCATGCGGGGCCAAGCGGTGTGCAAGGGGTCTACAAGAGGTATGCAAATTATTGACGACAAAATTAGATGCGCTTATGGCGCAGCAAGCGGTCTACAAGGGGTGTAGAGGGGCACAAGCCTTATCCAAGCCGAAGGCGGCAAAATCCACAACCCTTGCCCGCGCAACGGGGTCCATCAAGACCCCATGGCCGCGCGGGGGTGGGCGGCAAGCCGGAACGTGTACCGGCTGGTCATTGGAACAATGAGCCGTCCAGAGGTTGTGAGCGTAGCGGGAGTTTGTGGGTAAGGCGGGATTTCAGCCCCAACACACGAGACATCGCATATGCTAAAACGCTATACTCAGAGGATCAACTGATACGAGGATAAATAACATGGCATGGATCATAATTAAACCCAATAGAAATTCTGGTAATACTTTTTAGGGTGGAATGGTGGTTAGCAAAAAAGGAGGTGAACCACATAGATTTGACGATTGGGCGTCGGCCAAAGATCATCTCGATAATCATCCAGAATTTACGGATTTTATAGTGGTAGACGAAAGCAGTCATGGTGACGCGACACCACAAACATAATGTGTCGGTTGGTTGTCTGGGTTATGGTCGACACTCTGTCGTGTGTACTGGCTGGTCATGAGCTGTCCATCAGCTATAATTTTAGGCATTAATTGTCATGATGTTGATTGTTTTAAGGAGGTTGATCCACAATTTTCTGAGGAATGTATATCCATGCCATTTATAAGGGAAGCAACTTTATCGGATAAAGAGTTTATAATATATCTTTTAAATGCAGAAAGTAATAATGGTCATTTTTTGAAATGCGATCACAACATAGCGGTGGAATGGGCCATAAATGGAATGGCGACTGCTCCCAGTATAGACTACTTTAAAACCATCCAAAATAATAATAATTCTATGGATGCAGTGTACTCTATAAATGGAACACGCATGATTCAACGGAATATTGATGAAACATGGCTTGAAAGCATCACTGTAGACGCCGGGATGCACATCATAGAAGATGAGATGCATAAACGATGTGGTTTCGTGATATTGCGAATTGCTGATGACCATATTGAGATATATAATCTAGCTATAGCAAAAGAGTGTAGGAGAAATGACTACGCCTCCACTTTGATCTGTGGTATTGAGAATTTCTCTAAGACCATACATAAGCCTGTAAGAGCCCGGTGTTACTTCAAATCAACATGGATGATTAGCCTGCTAGAAAAAAGTGGTTATCATGAAATAGAACGCGGAGCACGTAGTATCACATATGAGAAGTCAGTACTGTAATTAACCCAGAGGATCCCGATAGACCAGACATATCACCATGCCAGCATCCTGAGCAGTTGGTACGAGTTTCTACCACACGCAGACAAATGTTGGCCTTTGTTTTTGATGCCCTGGCAGCTTCATTAATAGAACCGAATGACGATGATGCTCTCACCGTCTTCGCTTTCTTCATAACGAGCCGTCCATCAAGGCCGTGAGTGGAGCGAAGCGGAACGGGAGTTTGTGGGTAAGGCGGGCTGCCAGTTACCAGCGCGTAGGCCAGTCGCCAACCCTTACAACCGTAACGTCTTCGCCGGCCTCGTTTGTTGTGTGATAGATCAGGTCGTATTCGGCTACAGCCTGCTCAAGCTCCCACCGCTCAAAAAACTCTTTATATTTTTCAGCAAGTTCATCCATTTTCGATGCGTCACAGTGTGCCATGAAAGCGATGGTCTCCAGAAGTTTTTCCTTGCCGGTCATGTCAGTCTCCTTTTTCGACATATTTATCAATCCACTTCTCCACGTCCGCGCGACGCCAGCGCGGGCCGCGTGTGCCGGGCAGGCGCGTCACGCGGGGCAAGCGATTTTTGTCAGAGTGTGAAACGTGCCATGTAATCGTTGCTTTTTTTACGCTCAGGATTTCTGCCAAATCATCTACTGTCAGCAGTTTTTCGATTTCTTTAGCCATTTTATTGCTCCCTTAATATGTTGGGCCGTTGACTTCATATACTGTTTTGATCGTCCGACAAGCCTCATCCGGCAAAATCTCGCCGTTTTCGCATTCAGCACGATAGCGATTGAAAAGCCGGGGCCTGGTATCCATCATCATGACCACGTTGCCGCTGGAAAATTTTGCCATATCGTAGGCTTTACCCATGACGCCAGCCCCGGTCAGCATGTGACTTGCCATGACACCGGCAACAATGACGCCCGCAAAACCTTCCAGTAACAACATTGCCCCGAAACCGCGTTCATTGTTTTTCATTTTCAAGCTCCTTGGGGCCACCGGCCCCATATCCGTATGCCTTTTCCCCATTATCAAAAGCTCTTGATCTGCCACCATGCCGCAAAAGCCACTACACCACCCATGCCAAGGAAAACCATCAATGTGTCCATTTCGCACCTCGTTTTAAGTAAATGAGCCGGAAAATTCCGCGCTCTCACTAACCGACGATGCCAAATTATTTTTTTGAGAACGGAAGGCACAAAAAAGCCGCCATTTCTGACGGCTTCGCTGGCGTGTCCCTATATAAGGAGGCAATACATGACACTGCTGCGGGTGTTAGTTTCGGCCATGATTGACCGCCTTGGGTAACACCGCCTGCTGGCTCCCAAGGTCGATATGCAATTCTTTTCTTAATGCAGAGGCACCGCCCGGGAATGCAGAGGCACCGCCCGGGTCCGTCCGCGCGGGCCGCGCAGAATGGCAACCTGCTCACCAGGAACCAGGTGCGGGTTTCCGACCTCTGGCACCCCAAGCAACTGACCATTGGTAAGTTTTACCATCACGTCCGTGCCTGCAACGGCATCGGGCGTCAACGCATGCCCTAAAATTGCCCCGCCAACCACGCCACCGATAGCGGCTAGTGGTGTCGATGAGATAGCGAAACCGACCAGGCCACCACCTACGCCCGCGATTAGACTGTTAGCAGACTGCCCGCCTGTGTCCCTGATTCGGATTGGCTGGCACCGGATAACCGTGCCTTCGGCCATTTCTCGCGCCTGTAGGTTCTCGGTACTGGCATACCGCTGGTAGGTCAATGGCTGCATAGCGCACCCGGCCATTGCAACCACCGCGATAGAGATAACGGCGATTTTCAGGGCTTTCATGCGGCCTCCGCTGCTTCGGCAAGCATCGCATCGGCTTCGTCCATGAGTGCATGCCCCGCTTCTTGCATCGCCGTGATTGCCGCTTCATCGCAGAAATCTTCATCTTCAAGCGCAAAAGATCGGCTTAAAATTGCGCATCCGGCTTCAAAAAGTATGTCGCTTACTTCTTCTTTCCAGTTTTTCATTTTTGCAGTACCTCCACGTCATGAAAGCCGTCGAAAAGCTGCTTACGCCCATGGTTAAGTAGAGCCTCGCAATTCAGCGCCAGCCCTGGGCCTGCTTTCATATCAACAACGCAAACATCACGCCCCTGATATTCGTGCGGCAGCATCAAAAAAGCCGCATCTTTGAGCGTCATCGTTTTCCGGCTCCAATTCGCTGTTGAGTTAATGACCAGATTTGTAGGCTTCGGGAAAATGAGAGGTGTGCTGTCGCTCATCGTTACCGTGCCCGCATGCGCCGCCAGCGCCGCACCCGCCAGAATCAAACCACTCACCAATGCTGCTGTACTTTGTTTCGCTTTCATTTCACACCTCGTCGTTTAGTAGAAGATTCACTAACCACCCATGCCAAATTATTTTTTGGTGCTCATTTCTTGCTCCATTTTTTGCCAAGCGCCGTGCCCGCTTCATCGGGCCACCATGCGCTGCAGCATTTTTGGCACCTAAAGTAAGGCTTGCCGTTCTTGGTAGAAAATTTGCCGGTGGGTGCCTTGCACTTTTTACAGACGGGGCCTTCGGCTTCTGGGGTGGCTTTCGGACGATCCGCAAAGGGCAATCCGGGCTTGCCATCAGCGTCTTGCAGTAATCCGTGGCTACCACGATTTGAACATGCCCAATAGAATGAACCGAGCTTGTTTTTGCTCTCCAGGCGCTTGACGCGGCCATCGCACCCTGCGACCGGGCAGGGTTCCGTTACGGGAACCGCGCCGGCAGGCAAGGCTGCAAGCCCTGCCTGGAGCGAATCCCACACCTTTTGCATGGTGACGCGGGGCTGTGCCTGTCCTTGGGTGATGGCGTCTAGGTCGTCTTCTATTTCCCTTGTCCAGTCCAGATCCGCGAAGGAAAAGCGGCCTGCCAAGGCTGCAATTACGGATTCGCCAAGGGGGGTGGGATATAAAGGCGGCTTGCCGCCTTTCTGTTCCATATATGCCCGTGCGAAAAGGACCTTGATGATGGATGCATACGTGCTAGGGCGGCCTACACCATGGTCTTCCAAGGCTTTGATCAGGGTGGCTTCGGTGTACCGGCTCGGGGCCTTTGTGGACTTCGCCAGCACCTCGCCGCGCGTCGGGGTTTCGGTGGCGCCTTTGAGTAACACGGGCACGGGGTTCGCCGCTTCGGCGGGCTGGTCGTCGTCAGAGCTCTCCTGATACAGCTTTTTCCAGCCGGGATCCGTCAGGACACTGCCGGTGGCCTTGAAGATTACAGGGCGGCCTTGAAACTCGTCGCCGCCCAGGGTGCAACTGGTTTGCTGGTACCCTGCATCCGGCATTTGAGAGGCCAGTGCCCTTTTCAGAATCAACTGATAAAGCGCCTTCTGGGTTGCATCCTGCCCGGCATCTTCCTGCATGGGATCCGTTGGACGGATCGCTTCATGCGCTTCTTGGGCACCTTCTTTCAGCTTCCAGCGCCGGGGCGTTTCGACGATCGGCAACCCAGAGGATTGCAGCGCGTTACGCAGTAACGTCTCGCCCTCTTGGCTCAGATTCGGTGAATCCGTCCGGTGGTACGTAATGGCGCCGGCCTCGAACAGCGCCTGGGCGGCTTTCATCACTTGCTCGGTGCCAATTTTAAGGGCGCGAGATCCGTCTTGCTGTAGGGTTGATGTGGTAAACGGCGCTGGCGGGCCTTTCTTGGTGGGCTTGCTCTCCGCTGATATGACGGCCAGGTTCATGCCGGGCAGGGCATATACCAAGGTGTCTGCAAAGGCTTTGTCCTGGAAATATTCGCCCTCTTTCGTGTCATCCTGCCATGCGGCCCGCCATCCGCCCGGGAAGTGGGCCACGATCTGGAAATACGCGGTGGGCTTGAAGGCGCGGATCGCCTGTTCTCTTTCCACAATGATGCGGAGCGCTGGAGTCTGGACGCGGCCGGCGGACGCCTTTGATCCCACAACATTAGATAAGGGGCCACTGCATTCCCAACCAACCATGCGGTCCAATCCGCGCCTGACTTCCTGCGCTGCCACAAGCCGCATATCCATGCCGCGCGGGTTCGCTACGGCCTTTTTGACGGCGCTTTCGGTCACTTCCTGATAAGTGACACGCTTCGCGTTCGCTGGGCGGATTTCCAAGACTCGGCAAAGATGCCATGCAATCGCTTCCCCTTCCCTATCGGGATCCGTAGCCAGGTAAACGGCATCCGCCTTGCTGGCTGCGGCTTTCAGTCCGGCCACCGTATCCTTTTTATCGTCGCTAACCACATAATTCATCTTAAAATCTGGCGGTCTAACGTGCGATTTGTCGCCGGTTTTTTTCAGATCACGGACGTGACCAAGGCTGGCTTTTACTTGCCAGTCGCTACCTAAAAAATGCTGGATATGCTTCGCTTTTGTCGGGCTTTCTACAATCAAGAGTTTCATTTTTCACGCTCCATATTGGTTAGAAAAGTAGTAAACGGTATTGACATACGCCGCTCCGCCGCTGTTGAGTGTTAATCGGCCTGTTGTATAAGCAGCCAGTGCCATTTTTTGTGTCATGTATCCCCTGTATCCCGATCCCCACGCCCATTGCTCGTTTTTCTGTAGCAGCTTCGATGCAAAATTTGCCGAAAAGCAGGCATTCAAGGCATTGATCGGGGTGATATGCCATGCCTTAAAATTCGTGCTTTTCAAGCCGAAAGCGCCCACGGCTACGGGGTGCCCCTCCCTTTCCAGCGTCCTGATGATTGCCAGCGCCGCGCCGGGATTTGCTGGCCTGTAAACCCTGAGCGTCACGCAATCAACAATTTGCAGCGGGTCGCCAGTCCTGGCCGTCTCTGTCTCTGCAATGCCATAAACAATGCTCCGCATGGCTTTCGGTGCGCATTTTATATAAGCCGCGATTGGCTCTATTTGATAGTGCATGGCAATCTCCTTTTCAGTGCTGTTTTACGCGCTGTGCTCGTGTAAACGAGTCCGCAATCTCGTCAATCTGAGCAAGAATGTCTGTCATGTAATCGAGATCAAGATGCAATGCAGCAATCCCGGCTGCCTGATTTTTTACGATCAGTTCCGCGTCTTGTGTGCATTGCGAAGAAAGCTGAGAAAGCAGGCTATAAAGTGACGTTTGTGTGTGTGTCATAGGACTGCCGCCATGAGTGCAACAACCGACACAACATAATTTGCTATTTGATGAAACTGCTTTGCTTTCTGCATGATGAGATTTTTCATAAGTAAGCCCTCACAAGTGGTTCTTACTTACCAGCACTGCCAAATTTATTTTTTTGAGAGATTCAGGGCATAAAAAAGGCCCTCATTTGAGAGCCTTTTGACCTGGCAGACATAAGCTGATTACATTTCCATTTCGATTTCTTCACCTCCTTTATTAAGCCCGTCGCTCATGGTTTCGCGGTCCATCGTCCCGTCTTGCTGTAGCCCGTCATGTTGAATATCCGATTGTCCAGGAGTGATTTCACCCGTTGCCAGTTCGTGCTCCGGTGCTTGTTCTGGCAAGGGTTCCGGCTGTAGCTCCGGCTCTTGTGCCTGTTCCTGCTGCACTTCCGGCGCTGGTTCGTCGTGCTCGGGCACTTGATAAGCCGCGTCTGGTAGCTGCTGGCCGCGCTGCTTTTCAACTTCTTCATCAAGCCAATGTTGCTGCCCTTGTGCCTGCTCTGGGGTTTGTTCGGCATACGATGCTTCGATTTCGTCTATCTCATCGCGCCCACCGCGCCCCTGTTCTTGCTCCTGGTCAACGTCGCGACCATGCAAAATATCTTCCAAAAATTGCTTAAATTTACTGGCCATATGTTTTACCCCGCTGTCTTGTGAGTGTTTTACTACACTAACCAGCATTGCCAAATTATTTTTTTACATGCCCATTTCCTCCCTTTTTTCCATAGCCTGCCGCCGCTCGTCTTCAATCGCCGGGTTGCCCTGCTGCTGTCCTGGCTTTTGCTCTTGCCCATGGGCCTGATCCGGCTCGATTTTGAAGCCCTGGGCGCGGTCTTTCTCCGGCTCCGTTGCCCACTTTCCGGGCTCGATCGGTGACAAATCGCGCTGCGCTTGCTGTAGATCAAAACGGTCCAGGTGCTCGTCTGTAACATGCTCCACCGCGTTACGATTTACTTTCGATTCTGACCACTTTTCTGCAAGTTTATCCGGGTTGTCCGTATATACCTCAAGCCTTTCTTGTGCGTTTTCATTTTCCCTCGTCTGCAGTCTTGAGAGCGTTACATAACCCTGCTCTGCGCTAGAGAGCGATGATTCTGAATCAATCGCGGCAATAACTTTTCCTTCACCTTTTACCGTTGCGCCCTGGACTGCATGCACCGTGCCTGAATAGCCATAATCGGCCCTTACACCGTCGTCGCTGTTGATAATGACCTCTTTTTGTGCCCCTTGTTTGTCAACCGTCTGCACCACTAGGCTGCCGTCTTCGGTTATTTCCTTGACCCGTCCGGTGCTGCCGTTATTCACCTTCACCTCATGCCCGTCTTTATCCTCTAGCCGCTGATTTTCCCTGAAACGAATTTTGTCACCTTTGGAAAATTCCTTGTTATCTTCTGTATAAGCGGTGTACTTTTCCGCGCTCGTTTTTGATAAATCCCATTCGATCTGCTCGCCTTTTTTGTTCTCCAAGGTTACGGTATTCCTCTTTACATCTGTTTCCGTTACCGTATATTCCTCAAATTTGTTAATGACATGCTCCTGTTCTTTGGGTATTTCTGGCCGCTTAACTTCCTGATACACCGCACTTTTTGCACTTATCGCGTCGTGATTTTGCTTTAGCTGTGCAATGTATTCTTTCATCGCCTTTTCATAATCTTCTTTTTGTGCTGATTTCGTATCCTGAAACTCCTTTTGACGCTCTGGGTCTTTGAATTTTGCGCCTTTTTCATAGTCGCGCCGGAAAATTACTTTGTCGCCAGCCTCTAAACTTTGGGCATGTTTCTGCTGCTCGCGCGATAAGTCTTTCTTTTCCAGTACGCGGGTTTGTATGCCGCTTTCTAGCTCGCCGCGTTCCTTGAGATTTTCACGGATATGCTGATTAACCGCCTGCCGCATTTTGTTGGTGTCCAGCACGACCACGCTGTTATCACGGTCTTTCGCTTGCGTATAAGCTGCTGCGGCGGCTTTGGCAATTTCCTCAATTTTATCCTGGCCTTTCTCTGTTTTTACTTCTCGCATATACTCTTTTGCCTCTTTCGCGGCTTCTTTAAGCCATGCGCCATCAATAGCGGCGAATTTCTCCACCGTTTTTTTGAGTTTGTCATCATTCTGGCGCCTTATCTCTGATATAACCGCCGTGCGCGATTCCCCTTTCTCCTGCGCAAGTTTGAAAGGGGCGCCGGATTCTACGCTCTGTAGCTGCCGCCAGTCGCCGAGAGGGGTGCCACGGGCGCCGGTTTTTTCGATACGATCCAGCAATTGTGCCATGTCTTTACTGCTGATCATGCCAGCTTCGTCAACGATAAATAGCGTTTTTTCGGTGCCCGGGGCGCCGCTGGCCTGCCACTTCGCTATCGTATCGGCCTGGATGCCTGCGGCGCTTAGCTCGCTCGCGGCTTTGGAGGTCGGAGCAAGGCCAATGACTTCAAAACCTTTAGCTTTTACAGCGTCATTCACGGCCTCGATCGCCGTGGTTTTCCCGGCCCCGGCATAACCCTGCCAGCACGTCAAACGGTCCTCACTTGTGAGGGCCAGCATTACCGCGTCGCGCTGGCCGGGGGAAAGGTTAAAGCCCTTTTCTTGCTCAAATTTATCGATAAATTTGCTGGCGTCCGGCTCTGTATAGATGGCCGTGACCGCGCCTTTGCCAGCCTGGACGTGCTGGATGATCTTTTCATCCCTGGCGATTTGCTCGGTCGTCGTCCATTCTCCTGCACGAATGGCCGGAACTACGCCATTTTTTTCCAGATTTGCTGTATTTTTGAGTGCGTCTGTAACGTCCTGTTCCACAACGGCTTTCCCCATTCCAGCGGTCAGGGATTCGGTGATTAACCGCTGCTCATCTACAACGCTCTCGCGCTCGCTGAGGTGCCGCATTGCCGATTTTACGGCCTCAAGCGCGTTTTTTTGGCGGTCCTCTTGGGTGTAGATGCGGTCATTTTCTTTTGACTGCTGGATAGTCTGCCGGATCTCATCCAGGGCGCCGATCCGCTCCGCGCGGTCTTCCCAACTGCCTGCCTGGGCGGCGTGAGACTGGTTTAATTTCCCCTCGCGCGTGTTGAGCGTTGCCGCCTTACGTTCTGCGTAACTCGCTGTTTCTATGCTTTTCCCTTTCTTGACAAGCTCCGCTTCGATCTGCTTTGTGCGCTGCGAAAATTCCTCGCGGGTCGATTTTGATATGCCAGATATTTCAAAACTCTTGCCGTTTTTTTCGGTTTCGTACCCGATTTTCTGCATTTCGCGGGCCAGTTGCGCGTCTGCCCAGGCACCTAAATCCTCCCTATAACCTTTGGGCATGTCCCAACTTGTGGCCCTCCACTCTCCATCTGGCCGCTGTGCAACATTCAAAAACTCAATGTGAACATGGGTTTGCGGGTCTGCCTGGCCGTTGACCGGGCGGCTTGTGCTATGGCGGGCAATCGCCATGACCGCCCGCGTGCCGTCTTCGTATACCATGCGCTTTTGCTGACCATCCACCATTTGACGGGTGCCCACATGCTGCTGCTGGATGCGATCTGCAAGCTGCCGTGCTACTCGGTCCATCGCCTCATGTATGCGAGTATCACCGCCGATCTCTGCAAGGATCGATACACTTTTCGGGGCTGACCAAACGAAATCTTCACCAGCGCGCCTTTCTACCGTATTGTCGGGATTGTCTGTCCCTGGCAATTTTTCGCCGGTCGGAAGTTCGCCTTTTTTGAGGGCATCAAAAATTTCTGCATCAACTTTGCCATTTAATCCAATGGCTTGCGCCCCCTCACCATACCACTCAAACGGGGCCTTTTCATTTTCGGAAAAGTACGCCGCACCCGCGCTGTCGCGCTCTTCTGCCAGGTCTTTCCCTGAATACCTGATGCCGTCTGATGATTTACTGAGCATTTTGCACCCCCTTTATCGCCGCTGGCACATAATTCGGTGCAATATCAGGCCTGTCCGTGCGCCGCAGTTTAATGCGCGTCACAACCACGCCGCCACTTGAGGGATACTTTAGAAAACCCTCAAAATTCGGTAAGCCCTGGATCTGGCTTGGTAAAATAGCGGGTTCGGTGGCGTGCTGCTGGCTGGTTCCGGTGCTGCCGCCCGATCCGCTCGCGCTTTCGTTTTCAATTTTCCTGATGATGTGACGATCACCGATCGCCTTACTTGCCCACCCCGCTGCCTCTGGCTCCGGGAGCCTGAGGATCATCTGCGTTTGCGGTAATCCCAATAAAGCATCTGCGCCATCCCTACCGTAAGTTTCTCTCAATTGTGAAATTGACTGGACACCCACTAGGGTTGCTAGGCCAAACTGCCTGCATTCTGCCATCGCCATGGATATTTTCGGCATTTTTTGCAAGCTAGGCAGTTCATCAACAATCATCCAAACCCTACGGTCCATGTTCGGTTTCAAAAGCATCACGCCGGTCACGGCAATATCAATCCATAAGCTCAAAAGAGGCCGCAAAACCGCGCGCTGATTTGCTCTCGAAGTGAGGAAAAGCCAGCTATTATTATCCTCATCTGCAACCCATTCTTTAATAGAAAAACGGTTTGCGCCTCCCTTCAAATAACGTAAACAGGTGGTAGGCGCGGTCATACTTGCGCGGCTATTTGCGAATGTCTGGCCGCTACCAATCAAGCCCGCCATGCCTTTTGATTTAACGATGTTCATAAGCTCATCGCTATCCGCACCCATTATCATTCTTGTGAGCTCTTCAATAGAATCCGTGTGCTCTAAAAGAGAGACTAATAGAGCCCTTGCGCTCTGCGGGAAAAAAGGCTGTTTTTCATCATCTGGAATGATTGCCGCCGCAATTTGCTCATAGTCTGCGCGGCAATCCGCATCGGACCACGGCACCCAATCTGCAGACCTGGCATCCAGGGGGTTTAGAATGGTATCGCCGTCTTTATAAAACTTGGCTAGAAACTCGCCTGTACTATCATAAACAATAGCCCGTTGCCCGCGTTTCCGTATTGTTTCCAGCATGTCCGATATAGCTGTTGATTTACCTGTACCGGGTCCACCAAGCATAAGAAAATGGCTCGCTTCGATCTGTTTTGGTATGGTGACACCGCCGATCTTAATAGCAAGATCATCTGATTTCTTCGATGATTTATCTTGCATGATATCCCGGTTATCTGCGATGACAGTACCCCGCAAAATCTCCCCGCCACCCTCGATCTCATCCGGGGCTTTTGTCTCTGGCTTTAACAGCCTGAACCAAATAATAGTCAAGTTTACCACGGCGCTAATCAAGAGCCACGGGCCTGCTGACATAACCGCAAAAAAGGCCGAGGCAATGAAAATAGCAAAAACTAGCATAGCTGTTTTTATATGCAGTTTGTGTTTACGATGGCCTACGATGACCCATGCAGCCACCGAAAAACCACCATACATGATGTACGTCATGAATGAAACCATAAGGGCCATTTCTGCATCTGATCCGCCGCCAAGGCTGGTAATGCCGCCCATTAGCAAGCCCATGGCTAGAAAAATGTATGCCAAGTATCCAAGTACCTTTGCCATTTTACACCTCACCTTTTTCGCTGTTGCGAATTGAAGTTAAAACCGCTTTTGCTGCCTTTTCCTGCACCGCCGTTTTATCTACTACAACGCCTGCTTTCTGCATGGAATCGTAAGATAAAACCCCTAGAAACCGATACCTAGTAAAGGCAAGTATCTCCATGATCGCCGCCTCTATCGCCGGGTTTGTCGCCGCCGATTGTGCGGGATGCTGCGTTTGCATAGGCGCTGGCCCTGCCGGTTTAATGTCCTTGATGGTGTCAATCTTGGCGTTTAGTTCCTGCATCTGCCTCTGAAAAAACGCAAAATTGAGGCCATCGCGCCCACGTATCAATAATGCTCTGACATACTCTGAGCGCGACACTTTCAAGGCTTTTGCTTCTGCATCCAAAAGCTCCGCCTGCTGCTTTGAAAGCGTTACCGAGAACCTTGCTATATCTTTTGTTTCCATAACTTTTAACCCTCATTGATGAATACTCTATGCACCACGCTCAAACCCTTTATACACAAGCCATTGGCGCCCAATTTCCCGGGAAAATGCACCACTTCTTTGGCAAAAGTGGTGCGCGTGTATCCTGTTGAGTCCGTTGGCGGAATAGGCTTGTTGATACCCCTTTAGGGGGTAGCGACCTGCCTGAAGCTCCGAGGGGGTCTGGGGGGAACCCCCAGGGCTGTCGGCTGTACCGTGTTTCCCGTGCATGCGGTTTCTGCACTGCATCGATCTCCATCCGTTACGCTGCCATCTTTTTGATGAGCATATCTTTAGTAAAAGCTGCATCATCAAGTATCAATTTTCTGCTGGCGTCTCTTGTGTAAACACCGACCACAAAATCGGGGTGTGTTATTAACAAAAGCCGTGCTTCTTTACTTGATGCTTTCTCTCTATCCAGATGCAAGAGACAATTCAGATAGTAGAGATACATGCCCGCTTTGTTCTCTGCTGCTCTTTCTGTTTTCGTTGCCATCGCCGCGCCCCTCTTTTCAATTATTCGGGATACGCTGGCCGTGCTCTATGCAAGCAACGGCGTCGCTTTGTGAACAATGATTTTGATAGTATCCGGCTACTCCTGAATATTCATGAGTAAGTGAGATACCGACCAGGAATAAAACTGCTACCAGTAGCCCGCCAAAAATGATTTCTTTCATGTGTCACCTCGTTTCCGTTTGTGTGTGCCTACACTTACCGCCGCTGCCAAATTATTTATTTTTTAGATTGCATGTGTGTTCTTTGGTACCAGAGGAAAAACCAATCTGTAGAAACTGCCAACCCCACCGGAAAAATCAACATTGATGCAACCGCTAGCGCATTTTGCCATTGCGTCAATCCCGATAGAAAAATGCTCCACATCTTCGGGCTGGCGGGCGGGATTATCTTGAGTAATGATTCGACATAAAACTTACCCCATGCCCAAAAATCGATGATCGAGATTTTGTAAGCGGAGAACAAAAAATCGGACACAACCGACTCTAGCCAAACCGCAACCACCAACCCCATGATAAAAACCTTTATAAAGCGCATGCTTCTCGATATGGGATCAAATTCGATTTTCATTTATCTGCTCCTTCCCAAGTGCCAGCCAAACACGGCGGGCGTTTGTTGACCGGATTTTCACTTATGCTACTCGCTACTGCATCGCCCGTACTTTTTTGCGTAGATCGCTTTTATCTACTCCAAAAAGATGCGCAACGTGTTCGATGGTCCTGCAATGGACCATCAACGAAAAAGGATAACGGCGCGATGGCCAGCGAATATACTCACAACATTCCTGCCATTCGTTATCGTCCGGCTCCCACCGCCGCGCACTGTCAAAAGTACCGCTCGGGTGTGAATCCCGGGATTTACGATCCAGGTATTCTTGCGCCGCTTTTTCAAGATCTAAGTCATACTGCTCGACAGTCTTAATTCCCATAAGTCACCTCTATCTATCTGGGGCGGGTGAATTCCGCGCCCTCTTCTACCCGCACTGCCAAATTATTTTTTTCGGAGAATCTCGAGCATAAAAAAGCCCCTCAAAATGAGGGGCCAATAGGTGACGATGATTTGATGATTACCAGTGGTATTTAACTGCAGCCACGAATTCCATAGATGCGGCGCCACCACCGAAAAGCTGGCGGGCCGAGACATTCGCAGACAGGCCCTTGCTGTAGTGCGTGTGGCTGATCACATCCAGCCGCACTTCTGCCATGCCCTGCAAATGCGGCGCTGCAAGTCCCTGCACCTGCCCTGCCACTTGGCCTGAGCTGATGGACGCGCTGGGGTTTGGGCCGACGCTCTCCACTGCTCCCAAACGGATCTGCGGGAAAATGGTGTGGTTCCCGCTTTGGCTGCGGTAGTTGAATTTTTTGCCTACCAAGATGGCCGGTGAAAGGTACAACTGGCCGTCACTCTGCCCGCTTACCTGCACATCCAAGGGACCGCCACCATGGGTGCTAAACCCGTTGGTCCAGGACTGGTTATAACCAATCGAGAGACGCGGGCTAACGATGACGCCGTCATCCAGCGTCTTCCAGTAGCTTGCGCGGATCTCTCCACCCATGAAGCCACCCCAAAAGTATGCCGCCTGGGGGAGGCCAAGCGCGGTGGATTCAATGGTGTTGGTGGACAGTCCACCGCCCAGGGTGCCGGTAATTTTCCAGGTGCGGGCCACCGTGGGATAGTAGGTGCCATAGAGCCAGAGACCATAATCAGAAGCCTTAGTGAAGTCGCTGGCGCCCGTTCCCAATCCCGCTTGCCCTGCGCTGAAAGCCAAGCCAGCTACGTCGCGGCCAACGCTGAACCCATAGCCGCTGATCAGGCCATAATTCATCCCGGAATAGCCGCTCTGGCTGGAAAAGCCGCCCAAGGTTTTCAACCACAAGCCCCTGGGTCCACCGCCAACAACGCCAGTGCTGACAAGGGCGCTGGTAGTATTCTGAACATCAGCCTGAGTTGCCTGCGAAGAATCGGAAAGGATCGGCTTTGCCTCTTCTGTCGGCGTCACAACATGCACCGGGATGACCTGGGCCGGTGCCGGTGCGGGTGTCGATTTTGCAGGCGCGGGCGTCGATGGCGGGTTCAAAACAACCTGCACATTGTCTGCATGCACTTCAAGCTCTGGATCATACCCGTCAATCGTCGGGCTTTTCGCGCCATTGTAGACATAATAGCCACCACTTGGCGCGAAAGTGTTACTTACGCCACTGCCACATTGCAAAAGCGTATAAGTGTCACCGGCTTTATAAGCCCCTTTTTCACCGTCGAAAATTACCGTCCCGCCGCGCACTGTGTAACCGCTTTCACTGTATATGTCTGCATACGCCATGCCACCAGCGCCCAGGTAGTCACTTGCGCTGTTTTGAAAGACTAGCGTGCCGCCAGTCATGCGAAAACCAGGCCCACTTGTTGCGCCGTTTCCGGTATTCAAATCAATGCCATATTGATCGGTCTGCGGAGCATCCACGGTCATCTGCCCGCCCTGTAACTCTAAGATCGTATCACCGCCGTTGTTGCTACCAAAAACAACATTAGCCGCATCGAGTTGCGTGTAATCCGCCTCAAGAGTTGCGTTATTGAAAGTAAGATTTACATTACCAGATGCATTAAAATCGGCGCCGGGGGCGTCGAGTATGCCGGATATTGAGACATCGAGAGGATTCGCGCCGGAATTTTCAACGCCTGCGAAACTGGAAGCATAGCCGCCGATTTTTACCGTACTGCTGGCCGTGCTGCCAGCCACTTGTGACAAGTCGCCATCCAGCGTAAGCCCGCCCTGGTCGCCGCTGCCGATACTCACATTAGAGTCATAAACGGTCATCTCGCTGGCATTTAGCTGCTGTAAGGTCTGCGTATCGCCAGTACCTAGCGTAGCATCACCAAAATCGATTGTGCCGGGGCCACTTAAAGTCAAATCGCTTGCCCCAAGGCTTTGATTACCAGCCAGCTCCACACTATATGCAGAACGGTCGGTATCTACAGTGAAATCACCAGTCCCAGTCATACCAGAGCCGGAGATTAAAAGCTGTGATGACGGGGCAGAATTGCCCAGGTAGATACCTGCACCCCCACCAGCCGCGACATTAACCGCACCCAGGCCAATCGCGCCGCCTGTTAGTGAAGTCGGATAAGTCGGCGCGCATGGGGCAGAGCCGCAATATTGCGTATTGGACATGATCAAAGAGCCTTCGCTGCCCGAAAAATCGAACTGCGTGTAAGCATTACCGGTCGCATCTTTATATTGATAGGCTTCGCGCGTGGTAACGCTGTCGGTATTAGTACCGGCCATCGCCACGGCTGGCATAATCGCCAGGGCAACCGCCACGGCCACGGCCTTGATTTTCGTCTGCTGCTTTTTCATCTGAACACCTCTGATTTGTGTGGATTCACAAACCACCAGTGCCAAATTATTTTTTACGCGAGAGGAACGGCGAGTAACCCGATCTGGTACGTCAATGCAGATTAGGGCGGGGAGAAGTGCGGGGGCATCGGTTAAATGCGTTCTGGGGCAACTATGGTGCCCTGGCGGGCATCCGGCACCGCTACCGCCCGCCGCGCTCATAATTTTTCGGGTTTGCGGTCATTTTTATGAAACGCGGTCTATGGCCGGATCACGTGGTAAGTTAACCGCCGAAGGCGGTTTTACTAATAAAGCGGCAAGTCCCGCCCGGAAGGCGGGGCGCTAGCCGCCTTCTAATAATCCTGAATAAAACTGCTTGCGTCGGGCCGGTGGGGAATGCGTCGGGCCGGTGGGGAACGCTACCGGGCCGGTGGGGAACGCTACCGGGCCGATAGGGAACGCCTACCCATTTTTGATAACGCGATCGCCATCGATGATTATGCCGATTTTGTTTAAGTCTTCTGAGTCTGCCTTTAGTAAAAATTTCGCTTTTCGCTGTACTTGGGGGGGTAGAGGCTGCCTTGAGACCGTTTGAATGAGTCCGTCAATCGTCCAGCCGCCCCGAGGCTGAGTCTTGTGTGATAGACAATGTCGAGCGATTGCTTGACTAATCCCATGTTCCAGCCGGGCAATTGGCGCAGGGTCGTAATATAGCGGTAAGTCTATCTCCAAAAGAGCCACTAAGAGCTTTCCAAGCCTAACCCGCCATAAGTGGCGGATCCCGCCAGTTAGCGGATCCGGCCGAGTAGCCGGGGATTCGATCACGTCATCAATCAGATGCCCTAAAGCCCGAAAGTTTTTTGTTTCTATTTCCACAGTTGCCGCCATGATTTCTCGCAATAGTGACCACATACGCGAATGGGAGTAGCCGCTATCAGAAAGATTTCTCCTAACTTTGGCGGGGTCTACCAGTAACTCGACCCCGCCATCCTCGACCATCCGCCGTTTTTCAGCGACCGAGAGCATGGTTTCTGTGATATCTGCATGTCGCTGGCCTAGCCTGCCTGTCACTCTGCATCTTCCCCATGCCGTTGTGTTCCAGACCCCATTTTGATAAACGGGCCTCTGGGTAGGCTGCCAGAGGAGAATCCGCACTTGTATAGCTGTGGATGTCGGTACTATTTGCTTACCAGATTTCCTCATCATCGTTTCCTCCCTTTCCAGTTGCTTTCGCATAAGCATTACCTTTTTTATCCGCTTTACTTTCTGCCCGTTCTTCCCCTTTTTCATAAATCTGTGTCGGCAAAAGGATCCCTCCCTCGCCGCGTCTGAACCATTGTCCTGCAACTGGCTCGCCGTAATTTTGCTTGCTGATGCCGTATTTCACATACTTGAAGGCATCTTCTTTCTTAACAGAATTTCCGAAACCATCCATATAATCGCTGCAATTCTTTTCGCTCATTTTGTTGATATAGCACACAAAACGCGCATTATCTACAAGCGCCGAAGCACCGCGACTGGCCGCCTGATTCTCCTTGAGATCATCGAGTTGCGACATTTTGTTAGCGTGATGTGCAATAAGAACAGCCGCGCCTGTTTCTTTTGCAATTTTTTCAAGCCGCGACACAACCCCCGCCATCTCCCCATTTTTGTTTTCGTCTGCTGTGTGAATGCGCGACAACGTATCTATAATAATGAGACGTACTCCGTAGCTCATTTTTATGATTATATCTAAATGTTTATCATTTATAATATCAATCATTTCGCCGCGCATATCAACAATCGACGTGTTAATAATTGCCTTTTCCCGCGCTTCTTTATGCAGTAAAGTGCCCATGGAAATGATCCGGTTTTGCACAATTTCGGTGGGGTCTTCTAAGTTGATATAAAGCACTTCACCGCTTTTATCTACTTGAAAGCCAGCAAGATTTTCACCGCTCGCGATTGACAAAGCCGCTTGCAAGAGCCAGAAACTTTTACCAGACGCGCCGGGTGCAATTATCTCACCTACGGTCCCGACCAAAAGCCCCGGCAATATAAAATCAAGTTTATTTGGTTCGGCTTCAAAATCGATTTTAATGCGAAGGGCTTCACGCGCTGCCCGGGATTTTTCTTCAAGGTCAAGACCTGGAATGTAGTCTACATTTGACTTAGCCATGGTCACACCCCCAATCCCAGCAAATCGCCATTACTAACCTGAGATGCCAAATTATTTGCTTTGGCTTTTCTGGCTTGGCTTTTAGTGGGGCGTCCGGCTCTGGATTTTTGGTTCCTTGCATTTTTGAGCAGAATGCCAGTCAAATCATTCTCTTTGCTGTCAAAATAGACGGCATGATTCTGGAAAAAGGCGTTTTGTATATCATCAGAATCGAAAGCTGCTTGTGCGATTTGATAGAGATTATCGGCTTGTTGGTCGCTGTAACCTAACAAATCACTGATTTTTGCAAAAGAGTAATGGTATTTAATCCTTAAAAGAATTAAAGCCGCTTGCAGCTCTGTTAGCTTTCTTAAATGCAAATTAAATTCTTCTTTATCTGCTTTTGCTTGCTCTGCTTTTTTTGTATATTCAGCGTCTTCTTTCGCATTCGCATAAGCACTTAGATAGTCACTGATATAATCTACATTTGCATCAATACCGCGATTCTCTAAAATATGCGATATTTCTTCACAAAGCACATTCCACGCTTCGTTTACTTCAACATACTCAAAGCCTTGTGCGCTTTCGTGGTCGGCTTGATATTCAGCGTTTTCAGTGTGATGGCTCTCTTTTTCTAAGAATTTCTGACGCAAAAAAGAGCGAGCCTGTGATTTTTCTTCGGGTTCGTATATGGCTTGAGCTACAGACATGACTAAGCACCTCGATTTTTTTCAAAACGAGTTTTGCTTAGCAGGCTTTTTTGGTACTTCTGGCGGAAAGCCGGGTAACATCGCGCTACCTAAAACCGCACTGTCATCTGTATTTCAACAAGCCGGCAGGAACTCGAAAATAAAATCGCCTGCCGACTCACTGTCCCCGATAACGCCTGACTCGCTTTTAAATCAGGAAGTTATAAAACTATCCGGTCGAGGTCCGGGGTTGGCGCCTTCGTAAGTTTCCCGCTTGCCGAAGGCGGGGCTTCATGCTGCGAATTTGCCAGCAGGAGCTACCTGCTGGCTGGTGTCCGGGTGTAAAGCCCCCGGCGATCTATGTACGATTCTCTCGCACTTTGAAAACCATGTCAACACTTTTTTTCACGGCTTCGCACGCCGAAACAATGGCTTTTACATATTTTTCTGCTGCAAATCTGCTGCACTCCCCCATACTCTCTATCACTCATTAGCAAACCATAATACATCATAACGCCATGAAAGATTTATGTTTTATGGTAATGCGTGGTAAATGGAAGTAATGTAAAAGGGGATTCCACCGGCCTTCTAAGCCGTAGGTCGGGGGTTCGAGTCCCTCCAGGCGTACCATATAAAACATGGCGTTATAACATTTCCGTGTGGGCGATTTTCGCATTTTCGGTAACTGGTA
>JAJYPA010000074.1 GCA_021795795.1 Pseudomonadota bacterium
GGATCAGCTTGGCCTCACGCTCGTTGGGCACCAACCGTCGGTTCTCGACGTCGTAGCCCAGCGGTGGCACGCCGCCCATCCACATACCCTTGCGCTTGCTGGCCGCGATCTTGTCGCGGATGCGCTCACCGGTTACTTCACGCTCGAACTGGGCGAAGGACAGCAGGATATTCAACATCAACCGTCCCATACTGGTTGTGGTGTTGAACTGCTGGGTGACCGAGACGAACGACACGCCGTAGCGCTCGAATACCTCGACCATCCTGGAAAAGTCAGTCAAGCTGCGCGTCAGCCGGTCGATCTTGTAAATCACGACCACATCGATCTTGCCGGCCTCGATGTCCACCATCAGACGCTTGAGCGAGGGCCGTTCCATATTGCCGCCGGAAAATGCTGGGTCATCGTAATCATCTGCCACCGGAATCCAGCCTTCTGCACGTTGGCTGGCGATGTACGCATGACCGGCATCGCGCTGAGCATCGATTGAGTTGTATTCCTGATCAAGCCCCTCATCAGTGGATTTGCGCGTATAGACCGCGCAGCGCATACGGCGCTTCAGAACTTCGCTCATCGACGGCCTCCTTTCTTGGGGGTGGCCTTGGACGTGGCTGGCGGTTTGAGCCCGAAGAACAATGGACCAGACCACCGTGTCCCGGTGATCTCCCGTGCAATCATGGAGAGGCTCGGGTACATACGCCCCTGAAAGTCGTATTGGCCATCGGGGGTTACCACCACTTTGTGAATTACTCCCTTGTACTCCCGAGTCAACAATGTACCGGCAACCGGCCGGTGATCGCGATCGCGTTTTTTGTTCTGACCAGTTTCTATGATGGTTTTGATGCGGCGGTCATTCCGATCCATCAGGTTACGATCAATTTTGCGAAACTCGATTTCCTGCAGCCGATAGGCAATACGCCGTTCCAGAAACTGGCGGTTGTGCGTGGGGGTATCGCCGCCGTACAGGCGACTCCACAACACCTTGATCGCTGCCATGTCCAGGTTCGGCAATTGCGCGATCTGTGCCACCACTGAAGGCGGCGTGACGTATGGGATGGTTTGGTGGCTCATGGGATCTCCTTATCTCATACATGGGTTGGAGACCTTATGAACGCTTCGTTTGGACGGAATAGCAAGTTCAAACTCGCTCTCTGCGGTCATGTTTGCGGACTGCGCAACACCACGGCTGCGCAGACGTGCCAGACCGTTTGCCAACAGTGATGCGATCTCGTTACGACGCTGCTCTGGCGTCATTCGATCGGGTGGTATTTGGTTGATTGCGTGCATTGGTATCGGTCCTCTCCATCAAACTCGCTTGAATAGCGAAATTGTCCGGATGAACCACCCTCGACGCCATGAGGGAGTTTGATGCACCTGCGTACTGGTGCGGATTGCCGCCAGAATGCAGCGCAGCAAGCTCCGCATTCATGAACATATCAGCGCATCAAATCATGAGACAGAATCGTTTTCAAAAGCTGCTGGCCAATGGATGTGCCAGACAACAAATCAACGATCTGTTGCTTGATCCGTTGCGCATCTAGTCCGGATTTTTCAGTGGCATTCATCACCGCTGAGAACGCATTCAACACGTCAAGGCCAGTAATATCGTAACCATATCCGTGTGCAATCCAACGCAGCGACGCAAGCCCGGCCGCGAGCGCAAAATCCGGTTGGCTTTCGGCATAATCCCTCGCCGCCCGTACCAATGTGCGCGGATCGGTTGGGCTGTAATTGACCAAATCGATGGCAACGCTGAACATACCGGCGTCCTTTGCGGCGGCAAACCATTTGCCCTCTTCACCCGGCGTGCTGACAATTAAATCGCGAAGTATCTGTTCTGGTGGTATATGCGGATATTTTTTGGTGATGGACCGAAAAGTAGCGAGATGAGTCGTACCACGACTGGCTTCCACCGCATAGCGCTGATAAGCTTCATCGGCCAACCCGGAAGACAACAGAATCGTCTCACAAGCCTGAGCGATTTGCCAGCCCGGGTCATTGAGACCGCGCGATTCCTCTGCGTATCGGATCGCCTCCGCTCGTCTGCCCATCGCAAACAATGCCTTCACGCCCCAGCGCCGATTGTGCCACCACTTGAAGGGCACCTTATCGATCAGCGCCAACAATTCCTGGTGACGGCCCGCCGTGTACAGGGACGCCAGACAGGCACTGGTGCCCTTGAAGAATCCATGGCCAGGCGCCTTAGGGCTCCAAACATTTTTAACAATGGGCATGAACTCATCGGCCCAGTGCGATGCCAACTCCGGGGTCACGCATAGCTCGCCCCAGTAGTCGCCCAGCAGTTCAATGTAGGGGATCCTGTCGTCCTGGAACGCTTGCCACAGGCGTTCCATCCAACGCTGGCGCAATGATGCGTCGACGTCTGCCTTGGCGATGAGGGGCACCAGTGTCTCGATGGCCTTGTTGACCGCCGAGCCCAAGGTGCCAGAAGAACTATCGACTTGTTCCAGCGCAGGCGAGAGCTTTTCCAACAGAGAGACAGCGCCTTCAGCCGCAAGCACTGGTTCCTGGCGTCCGACCAGTTTGATTTCCGCGAGGGCTTCCTTGATACGCTGGATCGGCGTGTCTGATCGCCAGCCGAAAGCGTGGCGGCGGAAACGGGTGCTGAACTGCCATTTGTGCGCGCTCATGGTCGATGCCTCATCTGTTACCGCACAGGGTATTGGCCATTGCGGACGAATCGATCAAAGGTGTCCTCCTCAGTTTCTTCGTCATCATGCTGAGGTCGTTGCCATTCAGCGTCGGGCATCAACAACAACGTCAGTGTGTAATCGTACTGGCCTGCCGCTCGGGTCATTTCGGTAATCGGCATGCCGGAAGGCTCGCGAGAAAACCAGGACTGCGCACGGCCAGTCCGATTATCAACCATGTCAACGGCGCTGTAGCTATGCGCCAGCGCATCGCGAGACAGTTCAATGGTGTTCCTGCGTGTCGCAAAGTAAGCGCCCGACTTCAGCGCTGCCATATTCGACTTGGCCCACAGCATATGATCATCACGGCTAGCCACCAGCACGGCGCGTTTGGGCGCAACTTCTATCCAGCGTAATGCTGCAGCAGCCAAGGAGACGCCATACCTGTCTGCGCAATGTCCCAACAGATCGAAACTGATCTGTTGGCCATCAACCTGGCGTCGAAAATCGTCCAGTGGCATCAACAATGTCGATGCGAACAGATCCGACTCAGCCTCGATGTCCCGTTCGTTGTTGTCACCCGTTTCGATGTCACCGTCACCACACTCAAAAAGATCCTGCTGATGGCGATGCAGGATGTAGTGACCGAACTCATGCGCGATCGTGAAACGCTTGCGACCTTCTGAATGAGTGGCGCTGTTGTAGAGGATCAACCACTTCGACCGCGTCTTGTTCGCTTTCAGCAAACCATCGAAACCGTCCAGATCTTCGCCTTGAACCTTGTCGATCGGCGAATCTGCAAAACATTGACGCGAATACTCCAGCGCCAGATCATCTACTTTGACCGGAAATCGTTCAGCGCCAAGTACCGCGTTGAGCATGGACGAGATACGGTTGGCCTCGGCCATGGGCTTTTTCGCATCCGTCATTCGTCTTCCCATGCGTCAAGAATCTTTCGGATCTTTTTCTTGTCCGGCTCGGACATGGCTTTGAACTTGCGAAAGAACGCTTCATCGAGCACGACCTCGTCCGGTGTGGCCGAGGACTCAGTGAGCAGGAATTCAGTAGTAACCTCGAGTGCCACCGCAATCTTGCTGATCTTCTCAGCCGACGGTTTTGGCTCGTCCTTGTTCTCCAGCTCCCAGATGTAGCTCTTGCTGGATTCGGTCAGTTCTGCCAGTTGTTCAAGGCTCAATTTTTTCTGCTTCCGCAAGGTGCGGATCTTGTCACCCAAAGGTGAAGGCACGTGTCTCTCCTGAATCTCTTGAATCGGGCCGCAAATATAACACAATACCGAACGAATCCGTAACTGCTTGACAAACCCATCATCGCTTTGAAATAATCATAAATGTTCGGCACACAGAACGCAATCGGTCTACACACCCCCAACAGGAAAAAGGGGCCGCCCGGGCTGGATTTCACCCGCTAAACACTTCAAGAAGGGGAATGACAATGAACGATGCTGAAAATCTATCCAAACTGCTCGGCCACATATCGCCGACCATCTTCCGCGATTTCATGGTCGACAAGTTCAAGGTGCCCTTGCCCGAATTGGACAAGAAGCAGGGCAAGCGTGAGCAGCGAGAAGGGATGACTGCGGTTCTCTCCGCCCTCGGGGTGAAGGAACGGCAACAACTGGAAGAAATGGCGGAGCGTATCGTTCTGCTGTCCGATGGCCCTGGCCAGGATGTGATCGACGGTTTCCGTGACGCCATCTTCGATGAGGAAAGCTTGAAAGAATTCATGGCGATCAACAATCAGTACGAACGCGCCTTGTGGTTCTACCTCAACGAGGCCGGGCTGTTCGAGGAAGCACTGAATGCCAGGCAGGCCGACGTATTCCGGCAAAGCTCATTCTGTTACTCCGGGTTTATTGCGCCCAAAAATCTGGCCGTGATGGATGATACTTCATCCCGGCTCGTCTTCCACCAGTCCATCGCCAAGCAGTTCGGTTGCTCAGAAGACGTCGTGGCGGTCCAGATCTTCAAGCGGCTGCGGCCGGATACGCATACTGGAGAGGACGTCGACCTCTACCAGATCAGCGTCCATCACAACCGACCGCCGGAAATCATCGATTGCGTCCAGGCCAGTGAACTGGTTTCGCAGGAGGTGATCCGGGCCGTCTCGTCCCACATCACCTACGAGCCGGCCAACGGGCATCTGGAGGTCCTGTCCAAGAATACTGACGGTCGCGAGGCACTGGCGCGCACCGTCGCCGACTGTCTGCTGAAATCGCCCATTACCGGAACCAAGATTCCATTGAAGCAGTACGATTATCAGAGCCTCGCCGCACTGCGCACTTTCGACATCTCCGGGGAGAACGTGGCCTCGGCAAAGGTGATTGAGCTCGGCTACACGGTTTCAGACCATCGGTCGCTGCTCGTGAAGATCGGGGCGAGGGATAACGACGACATCTATACCGCCTCCAGGTCGCTGATCAACTCCACGTTTGATTTCCGTCAGCACCACCTGAACTACGCCAAGATCTCCGTCCGCACCAGGAAGGTCGGCAAGGAACGGGCGCGAACGATCCCCATCGTCCTGCGTGAAGACAACCTGTGCAACATCAAGACCAAGCGAGAGAAGGATCGTGCCCTCTGCGACCGGCTTCTGGCCAAGTGGCTTCTGATAAAGGAGATCGGTAATGTCGTCGAAACGGTTGCCGACCCGATCGCTGCTTGACCTGATTGATCTGTTCGAGCGATCGATCCAGTCGATTTCCGATCTGGAAGGCCAGCGACTGCAGGGCGTTCCCGGTTGGGACGTCATCGGTAGAACGTCCCTGACCGCACCTGACATCGGCGAGTGGACGGAGTGCATCGGCTACGCCGGTCACTATCCGGCTCCGTGCGATGGGGATCGCATGCAGGTGGAACTCACCGAAGGCGACGACTCTGCACGCTACCAGTATCGCTGCCCCGAGACCTTCCGGAAAAAGTACGTTCCAGCCGAGATGGTGACGATCTACGCCGTGTCGCGGGACAGGCTACTCAATATGATCGCCGACCTGCTGGAAGTACCGCAGGTATTGAGGAGTGGTATCGAACGCCCCGCAATCCAGGGTGTACTCTGGCATCTGGGCAAGGCCCGCATCGGCCCGGCGATGGTCGATATCTGGTTCACCCGTGCCCTGGCCGAGACCGTCGATCAGGTGTTCCGCCACTTTCAGTCTACGGCAGTGCCCGAGCAGGGATTGATCCTCACGTCCGGAGCACCGCTACCAACCTTTGTCCGACCTCCCCGCAGTTACCGGTTTGCGACCATGCAACAGGTGTTGGTGGACTATGTGCCACAGCCCTGCATCGACATGACACTTTTGCATCGCATTTTGAGCCTGCCCGCCGACGGAGTTTTGCCGCCAGTGATGGCGGTGCACTTTGACGAGGTCGGCAACGTACTGACCATCCGCACCAAGAAAAAGCCCTGGCCCATCAAAGGGGTCCGCCAGGCTGCCGCCGTCAGGTACATGTACGAGCAGGCTCAACTCGACCGCTGGTTGCTTGATGCTGGAGAGATCCTCACAGCAGCTTATCCCGACAAGCAGGTCGGCAAGAGCCAGCGGATGCAGAACATCTTCAGCGGAAATGAAGAGTGGAAGGAATACATCTGCAATCCGCAAAAGGGGAAGTACTGCTTCTGCCTCGACTGATCCAGCACCGCTCCCCGTCATTCCTCAGAGCCGCCTTCGGGCGGTTTTTTGCTTTCTGGGTCCAGCTATTTCCTGTTTTTGTTGAGCCCGTACATCAGCCCGTACATGGCGGTGGCTGACGCCCGTACACACCGAATATGAAAATGACATCACGTTTTCGCAACCACATGAAAGGAGAAAAACGTGAGTGTCAAACACCTTAACCAACGCCAACTGGCGGACCGTTGGGACGTCAGCGAAGCCACCCTGGAACGCTGGAGGTCCGAAGGAATCGGTCCGGTCTTTCTGAAACTGCAAGGTCGTGTTCTTTATCGCCTTGAGGACGTCGAAAACTTCGAGTCCGAGAGCCTGCGCAGGAGCACGTCCGAGCGCGTCAACGTGGGAGGTGCGGTATGAACCACTATACCCACGAACAAGTGCTGGCTACGCCAGCCGGCGATCTGGCTAAGCAATCCAGCGAGTCGTTGTTTCAACTCAAAAATAATGCGGCTGATCTGCTTTCTGCCGCCAAGGCCATCGTCGAGCATATCGACCGAGCCCTGTACCTTAAGTACGCCGAGCGCACGCATGCACTGCGCCTTGCCGCTGGCAAGGACACCGGCGTCGTGCATTTCGATGACGGACACGTGCGTATCACGGCTGACCTGCCAAAAAAAATCGAGTGGGATCAGAAACGACTGGCCGATATCGCTCGCCGCATTGTCGCCAGCGGTGATGACTCATCCCAGTACGTTGAGATCACCTACCGCGTGTCTGAAACCAAATTTGGTACGTGGCCTGAGTCGCTCAAGGGCGCTTTCGAGCCGGCCCGCACCATCAAAACCGGCAAACCCGGATTCCGTCTCGCCTTAATTCAGGAGCCACTGTCATGAAAATCCCTGTCACGCTTATCGATCTTCTGCGCAAGCAGTCGTCCATGTACCTGCCTCATCTACCGGACTCGATTCGTATCCCCGCACTCAAACTCAGCCGCCCCGATGATGTAGTGCGCCCGGTTGTGGACTCAACTGTGGATGACGTTGCCTTCGCCATCCAAGGGCTTGAAGCCGAATCCACTGCAATCCATCATCGCCTCGGCGCGCTGCGAGAGTTGTATGACGGCGCAAGAAAACGTGGTTCATCCGGCAGCACGACCGTAGCCGAGGCTTTTGCCGATCTCGTCACTGGGGAGGCACGCAAATGAGCCTCCCCATCATTACTGCCGATCAACGCCTGGCGGAAAAGCGTGGTGTCAAGGGCGTGCTCGTCGGCAAAAGCGGCATCGGCAAGACGTCCCAATTGTGGACGCTGAGCCCCACGTCGACGCTGTTCTTTGATCTCGAGGCCGGAGATCTCGCCGTCGAGGGGTGGGCGGGCGACACGGTTCGGCCGCGCACCTGGCAGGAATGCCGGGATTTCGCGGTCTTCATCGGCGGCCCCAACCCGGCGCTACGTGATGAGCAGCCCTACAGCCAGGCCCACTTTGAAGCAGTCTGCGCGCGTTTTGGCGACCCGTCGGCTCTGGACAAGTACGAGACCGTCTTCGTCGATTCGATCACCGTTGCGGGTCGTCTGTGCCTGCAATGGTGCAAGGGGCAGCCGCAGGCATTTTCGGAAAAAACCGGCAAACCTGACAGCCGTGGGGCCTACGGCTTGATGGGTCAGGAAATGATCGGCTGGCTCACCCACCTGCAACACACCCGGCGCAAGAACGTCTGGTTCGTCGGCATTTTGAACGAGGCCATGGACGACTTCAATCGCCGCGTCTTTTCACTGCAGGTTGATGGCTCGAAAACCGGACTTGAGTTGCCGGGGATCGTCGATGAGGTCATCACCCTGGCCGAATTGAAGTCCGACGACGGCAGTGGCTACCGGGCGTTCGTCTGCCACACCCTGAACGACTGGGGCTACCCTGCCAAGGATCGTTCCGGTCGGCTCGACGCTATCGAGGAGCCGCATCTCGGCCGCCTGATGGAAAAGATCGCCGGCCCTGCCAAGCCCGCCACCGAACGACTCGATTTCGCACGCACAGTACCCGTTTCCACCCCCGAATCCATTTCAACTCAGGAGTCCTGATCATGACCTATTTCGATTTCAATTCCGCTTCCGAACAGACGTCCTTCGACCCCATCCCGAAAGGCACCTTGGTCCGCGTGCGCATAACCATCCGCCCGGGCGGCTTCGATGACGCATCCCAAGGTTGGACTGGCGGCTACGCCACGCGTAATGACAACACAGGCTCGGTTTATCTGAACTGCGAATTCGTGGTGATGGAAGGCGAGTATGGCCGCCGCAAGATGTGGTCGCTGATCGGTTTGTATAGCCCCAAGGGGCCTGAATGGGCCAACATGGGCCGGACATTCGTCAAAGCGATCCTCAATTCGGCGCGTGGTGTTCACCCGGGCGACAACAGCCCTGCCGCACAGAACGCGCGCCGGATCAGTGGATTCGCAGATCTCGATGGCATTGAGTTCCTCGGCAAGGTCGACTGGGACAAGGATAAGAACGGTCAGGACAAGAGCGTCATCAAGTCGGCGATTACATCTGAACACAGGGACTACGCCGCGCTGATGGGGCAAGCAAGCCAGCCCGTATCGACAGCCGGCGCACCGACCACCCACACCCAAGCCACCGGCCACGCCCCGATCCCGGGTCGTCCGAGCTGGGCGCAGTAACGGAGGGTCACGCTCATGATACTCCGTCCCCGCCAATCGCTGCTAGTCGAGCGCACATTGTCTGCGCTCGATGTACACGGAAACACACTGGCCGTCGCGCCGACCGGGTCGGGCAAAACCATCATGCTGTCGGCGGTGACTGGCAGTTATCTGGTCGAACCCGATGCTAAGGCATGTATCCTGGCGCACCGTACCGAACTCACTGGTCAGAACCGCGCCAAGTTCGAACATGTAAATCCTGGCATGACCACATCCGTGTTCGATGCCAACGAGAAATCCTGGCAAGGCCAGGTGACGTTCGCGATGGTGCAGACCTTGTCACGGCAGCCGCACCTCGAGCAGATGCCGACTCTGGATCTCCTCATCATCGACGAAGCCCATCACTCGTCTTCGCCCAGCTACCGAGCCGTCATCGATCAGGTGCTGACCAAGAATCCGAAGGCTGGAATCTGCGGCCTGACCGCCACCCCGAATCGTGGCGATGGCAAAGGGCTGCGTGAGGTGTTCTCGAACGTGTCTGACCAGATCAGTCTGGGCGAGATGATTGCATCCGGCCACCTGGTGTCACCACGCACCTTTGTGATTGATGTTGGTGCGCAGGAAGCCTTGCAGCAAGTGCGGCGCACTGCGATCGACTTCGACATGGAACAGGTCGCGTCGATTCTCAATAAATCGCTCATCACTGAAGCGGTGATCGCACACTGGAAGCAGAAAGCAGCTGACCGCAAAACCATCATCTTTTGCTCAACGGTGGCCCATGCGCAAAGCGTTTGTGATGCCTTTGTCGCATCCGGCGTTCAAGCCGTATTGATTCATGGCGAACTATCAAATGCCGAGCGTAAGACGCGCCTGAAGAAATACGAGTGCGGTTCCGCCCAAGTGGTCGTCAATGTGGCGGTATTGACCGAGGGCTACGACTACACGCCCACCGCTTGTGTCGTGCTGCTGCGCCCAAGCTCTTATAAATCCACCTTCATCCAGATGGTGGGGCGCGGCCTGCGCACCGTAGATCCAGACGAGTTCCCCGGTGTCATCAAAACCGATTGCATTGTGCTGGACTTCGGCACGGCCAGCCTGATGCATGGAGCACTCGAGCAGGACGTCAATCTGGATGGTCACCCCCACGATGGCGATGCCCCTACCAAGGATTGTCCGGAGTGTGATGCCATCGTACCGCTGGCCTGCATGGAGTGCCCACTTTGCGGCCATGTCTGGGAACGGGGCCATGATGAGGTAGGCGAATTATCGGACTTCATCATGAGCGAAATCGATCTCTTGAAACGCTCGAATTTCCGCTGGTGCGACCTGTTCGGTTGTGACGATGCGTTGATGGCCACGGGTTTTAGTGCCTGGGGTGGTGTATTTTTTCTGAATGGACGTTGGCATGCCATTGGCGGTGCCAAGTCGCAGCGCCCCAAATTACTGGCCGTGGGCGAGCGCACGGTTTGTATGGCCAAGGCAGACGACTGGCTCAATGACAACGAGTCGGCAGATTCTGCGCACAAAACCCGGCGCTGGCTCAACGAGCCACCGACGTCCAAGCAACTGGGCTATCTGCCAGAACCGATGCGTGCCGATTTCGGCATGACCCGCTATCAGGCTTCGGCACTTCTGTCGTTCCAATTCAACAAAAACGCCATTGCGCGTCTGGTGACAGCGGCCAACGACGCACATGCCTCCAGTGCCTTGGAGCTTGCGTGAAATGCATCGTGTGCTCCCGCCAGGCCAAGGGCCTCGGGTGGTTCAACGCCAACCTCAAACGCAGCGACCCCAAGCGCTATTGCGACAAGTGGGCGTTTTGCTCAATGCGCTGCCAAAACGCGTTTTCAATGCTCATGAATAAAACGGAGGGAAAAATGTTAGATCCGAGTGAAATGGAAATAACTGCCATGGGGTGTTGTTTGTCGCCGTTGGGCGAGTTTGTGGGTGCCATCGGCATGGATCGTCCGCTTGCCGATTACAGCCGCGAGGAGGTGATGACCCTCATTGATGTCGTGGTCACGGCCTATCAGCAACACATGACGGCCGAGCACGAACGCATGGCCGCCTGGGATCGTGCGTTTTTGCAGGAGCGACTGGCCCAGAAAAACCCACCCTCATCCATGGGAGCGCCATTCTGATGCTGGATTTCAACGCTCGTCCCAAAATTCAAGATCAGATCACGAATCTGATCGATGTGGCACTGATCCGCGAACGCGCGGGTCAAACATCGCGTGACTATCTCGGCGCCTCGCGCCTCGGGGTCGCTTGTGAGCGCGCTTTGCAGTACGAGTACAAGAACACGCCGGTCGACGTAGGACGTGGTTTCTCGGGCCGCTTATTGCGCATCTTTGAGGTCGGTCACACGCTGGAAAACTTGGCCATCCGCTGGCTTCGCATGGCCGGATTCGACCTGTACACCCAGAAAGCCAGCGGTGGTCAGTTCGGCTTTTCTGTCGCGGGTGGTCGCATACAGGGACACATAGACGGGGTTCTGAACAGCGGCCTCACTGAGTTTGAAATGCGCTATCCCGCCTTGTGGGAGTGCAAGACCATGAATGACAAGTCGTGGCGGGACACGGTCAAACAGGGAGTTACCAAGTCTAAGCCCGTTTATGCCGCGCAGGTTGCAGTCTATCAGGCTTACATGGAAGCCAGCATCCCGGGCATTTCGGCAAACCCGGCGTTGTTCACCGCCATCAACAAAGACACCCAGAAAATCTGGTTCGAATTATTGCCGTTTGACGGCGAATTGGCGCAGCGCATGTCGGACCGCGCGGTCCGTATCATCACGGCGACGGACAGCCAGGAATTGTTACCGCGCCATGCCACCACGCCGACGCATGTCGAGTGCAAGTTCTGCAGTTGGCAGGATCGCTGTTGGGCCACGCATGCAAACGGAAGTGCGGCATGAACATGCACCTCCTTCGGCATCATCTCAAAGCGGACAGCGCAGCCTCCGGAGCCTTGTCGAGCACTTTCAGCAACGCCTTGGCTGCGCCTGTCGGGCAACGCTTGCCCTGCTCCCAATTGCGGATGGTTTCCAGAGAAACATTGATCCGATGTGAAAACTCCAACTGGCTCAATCCGAGACGCTTACGCACGCGGCGTGCGAACTTTGCCGCGTCCTGCATGGCTTCGGCATCGTCAGCTGCCGCTTGCCTGGCAATGTCTTCCTCGGAGGTGGCATCCACACCAGCCGGATCAATCCATCCCGCAGCCAAAGTCGCAGGCTGTGTCGGGTCAATCTTCACGCGTACAGTCTTCATAGTATCTGATCTCTCGTTGGTTTGCCTTACGTGCGGAAATGATGCGAATGAATTCGTTGCGTGGCGTGTAGATCACGATAAAGATTCGATCATCGATCTTGCCCATCAGTCTGTAGCGATCTTCATCATAACTATGGCGAGTATCGGCTTCAACGATCCGGTCAGGATCAAAGAAAGCTCGCGCCGCGTAGGCAAAGTTAAACCGGCGCGTTCGCGCGCAATCCTCGCTTTTGGCTTCATCCCATTCAAATTCCATGCACCAATAGTAGTTCATTGGACTATAGATTGCAAGATGGGAGGTATGGCATGAACGCAGCACTCATTCCCACGCATCCGAACCGGCCTCTCGTCGGGATACGCATCATCGAACGCATGCTTTTGCGCCATGTGTTCGCACCGGTGCCAGAGGCCAAGCTGATCGTGGCAGTGATCTGTCAGGCAATGGCTGATGCAGTCTCGTCTGACGATTATCTCCGGCGCAGAGCCTGTGAGTTTTTGCAGAGCAGACGTCTCGACTTCTTCACCGATCTTGTCGACATCAACCCGGAATTTGTCAGGGAGGTGGCACGCCGGACGCGCTATCTCACCATCACCACACCAACAATTCCAGCCGTTAGAAAGAATTCAAGAAAGATGACTAAAGGATGATGGATTTTAACGACATTACGGCACCAATTAAGCATTCTCACACCAGAGATCGTGACGAGATACGCCGCGATGTGCTTGCCTGTCTGGAATCTGTTTTATTCACGATGTTTCCAGCAGGCAAAAAACGACACGACAAGTTTTACATCGGAGATGTGTTTGGCAGTCCCGGCGACAGTCTCGAAGTCGTGCTTACTGGTAAAAAGGCAGGACTGTGGACCGATCGCGCAGAAGGTAGCGGCGGTGACATCTTTGACCTGATTGCCAAACGCCACGGGCTGGACACCCGATCTGACTTCAGCGCGGTGATGAAAGTCGCTGCCGAACTGGTTGGCGGGCCGTTGAGCCATCCTGCGCCAATCAGGACCGAAGTGCCATTAGACGATCTCGGTGCCCACACCGGCAAATGGGACTACCTCACACCCGATGGACTGTTGATCGCATGCGTCTATCGCTATGACCCGCCGACGGGCAAGAAATATCGCCCCTGGGATGTGCGGGCACGGATGTGGCGCGCACCTGATCCCAGGCCGCTCTACAACCTGCCCGCGATATCCAAGGCAAAGCAGGTGGTCCTGGTCGAGGGTGAAAAATGCGCTGATGCCCTGATTGCTGTTGGCATCGTGGCGACCACAGCCATGAACGGGGCCAAAGCACCAATCGACAAGACTGACTGGAAGCCACTGGCTGGCAAGTCTGTTTTGATCTGGCCAGATCGGGATGCGCCTGGCTGGGATTACGCCGAAAACGCCGCACGCGCTTGTGTTACTGCAGGCTGTTTATCCGTGGCGATCTTGGTGCCGCCGACTGACAAGCCGAACAAGTGGGACGCCGCCAACGCCGTCACCGAGGGATTCAACTGCGTGGATTTCATCGCGCACGGAGGGTGCCACGTGGTCAAGGCGGCGGTTCCATCACTGCCGACATTCACGCTGGGTGAGATGCTCGATGATGACTCGCCACTACCACCAGACCTGATCTCGCCGCGCGTGCTCACGCCGGGCGGCATGTTGGTGTTTGGTGGCGCACCCAAGGTCGGCAAGAGCGATTTTCTACTGTCATGGCTCATACATATGGCTGCAGGCATACCTTTCCTGGGCATGCCACCTCCCCGACCATTGCGCGTGTTCTATCTTCAAGCCGAAGTGCAATATCACTACCTGCGCGAGCGGGTAAAAGAAATTCGTCTGCCGTCCCATAGGTTGCAAGATGCGCGTGCCAATTTCATTGCCACCCCGCAATTGCATCTCGTGCTCGATGATGCAGGGCTGACTCAGGTGATCCCCGCCATCGCAAATGCATTTGGTGGCTTGCCGCCAGACATCATTGCCATTGATCCGATCCGCAACGTATTCGATGGCGGCGACGCCGGTGGCGAGAACGACAATGGCGCGATGTTGTTCTTCCTGTCCCAACGGGTAGAACGAATTCGTCAAGCGGTGAACCCGGACGCCGGTATCATCCTCGCCCACCACACCAAGAAGCTTGGCAAGAAGCAGTTCGAGGAAGACCCGTTCCAGGCACTGGCCGGAGCCAGCAGCCTGCGCGGTTACTACTCAAGCGGGATGGTGCTGTACCGCCCCGATGAAACACACACCACGCGCCAGCTGATTTTTGAATTGCGCAACGGAGCGAGTATTCCGTTCAAGCACGTGGACAAGAGCAAAGGGGAATGGCGCGAGGTCAATCCCACAGTTCGGTCCGTGATGCATGACTGGGGTGAAAAACTCGATGCCGAGCGCCGGCGCAAGCATGACGTGATCGTGCAGATGTTGTTCGATGAAGCTGCACAGGGCAAATGTTACACGTCGAACCAGTTTGCTGAAGCCTTTGAAGGTCAAGGAGGACTGGGGGCAAACCGCACCATCAACGAACGTCTGTCCGTACTCGCCACCCTTGGCTATATCAAGTTCTTCCGCAACCCGCAGGATTACGGGCTGGCACAGGTCAAGCGCAGCAAATTCGGTTATCTGTGCGTGGAGGACATGCGGCTGACCCGCACTTTCGATCTGCCAGCTCCGGAGTGCGGCGAGCCTCTGACTGAATCCGTCAGAGTGATGCCGACCCATTACAAATGTCCCCGGTCGGGTGTGATTTTACCTGTTGAAAACGCGGATATCTGGATATACCAACAGGAGATGGAACCATGAAAAAAACATCGGAAAAACGTCTGCAATCTGACCCAGATTGCTGCAATCTGCAATCTGGCCGCAATCAAATTTTGATGATTATAAAGGAAAATTCCAGATTGCAGGGGTTTGGCGCCGCAAACTCCCGCAATCTAGGATACCCCATAACCAATCAATAACTTACGGCCATTCTCAGATTGCACACGGAGTCCCTGTATTACATACAGGGGGTAATAACTTACCCCTGTAGATGTAAGACCTCTTTCCCGCCAACCGCAAGTGGTCAAAACCGAATTTTGAAAGGATGACTGAAATGCAAAAAATACTCCTCGCCCTCGATCTGGGCACCCACACCGGATGGGCGCTACGCCATCTGGATGGCAGCATCACCAGTGGCACCGAGCATTTCAAACCGCAACGTTTCGAAGGCGGCGGCATGCGCTATTTGAGATTCCGCCGCTGGCTCACCGAGATCAAACAGGCGGCTGGCGACATTGATGCCGTTTATTTCGAGGAAGTAAGGCGTCACGCAGGCGTCGACGCCGCACACGCCTACGGCGGATTCCTGGCCACCTTGACCGCCTGGTGCGAGCACCACAACATTCCGTATCAGGGTGTGCCGGTCGGCACGATCAAAAAGCACGCCACCGGCAAAGGCAATGCCGGCAAGGATGAGGTGATCGCAGCCATGCGAGCCAAGGGCCATCCGGTGACGGATGACAACGAAGCTGATGCACTGGCCTTGCTGCATTGGGCAGTCGACTCCATGGAGGTTTGATATGAAAATTCCTCCAGCTCGCTATCCATCGCCATTGGGCCGCATGCAGCCCAACCCTGCTGACCTTGATGCCATCAAAGAAGTAGGCTGGCGCGAGCAGCATATCCTGGTGGTGAATGAGGCGGACGAACGTCTGGATTTCGTTGAGCGGGAATTCGTGCGGCGGATCGGTGAACGGCTGTACGGGAGGAAACGCCATGACTGACTGGACACCAGATATCGTCGCAGCAAGGTTTGCCGAAGCAGCAGAAACAGCAAGACGCTTGCCACCTGCAAAGGTGCAGGGTTATTTCAACGTCTGGCCAACCCTGTTGCGTATGGCGCCAGAACAGAAGCCAAACGATGACGAACGGCATTTCCCGCCCACACCGGCAGCGGTTGAAAGGATGCTGGAGGCAATGCGCTGGATGCAGATGCTCGATGTCGATTCGCGCCACATCGTCTGGATGCGGGCAGATCACTTCGAGTGGTCACAGATCGCCAAACGTGCGGGCAGCACCGTCCGTACTGTTCAGCGCAGACGGAACATGGCCTTGTCGCAGCTTACCGAAAACCTGAACGAAATGCGTGTAGTTGCGGCAAGTTGCAAATAGATGCGAAGCCATGCAGACAATCGAGTATTAGTGCGGGTTTCAAGCCATTTTCAGGGTGTCGCATTTCAGGCATTTTTTGTGTATATTTCTGCCATGGTCGAAGATTAAGCGACCACCTCCAACCCGCGCCAACCGCCCCCTTCGGGCGGTTTTTTACGCCCATTAAAAAACTCAATCCAGTCACATTGAGCTCTCCAGGCCGGACATTCGAAAATGTCAGCCTCGATCGTCAGAATAAGGAACGTCCCCATGATTGAGCATCGGGTTCATATTGAGCAGTGGCCATTATCAAGATTGATCGAATACGCGCGCAACCCGCGCAAGAACGATCACGCCATTGATGCCGTAGCGGCGGCCATCCGTGAATTCGGATTTCGTGTTCCCATCCTGGCCAAACGCGATGGTACCATCATCGACGGCCATTTGAGATTCAAGGCTGCCCGCAAACTTGGGATCGAAACGGTTCCCATCTTGCTCGGCGACGACATGACCGAAACCCAGATCAAGGCGTTCCGGCTGAGTGTCAACAAGCTTGCGGAGTTGGCCAACTGGGACGATGAACTGTTGGGGCTGGAACTCTCCGAATTACAGGATGCCGGTTTCGATCTGGAATTGACCGGCTTTACCGAAGACGAATGGGCGACACTCATCGCCGGAGAAGAAACCAGCAAGGATGGTCTCACCGATGAGGATGAGATTCCGGAAGTGCCTGAAACCCCCATTTCGCAGCCGGGCTATCTCTGGCTGATGGGCGAGCACAAACTGCTGTGCGGCGATGCCACGAAGGCCGACGACTACAAAACCCTTCTGGGCGACGAACTGGTGGACATGACTTTCACCGATCCGCCCTACAACGTAAACTACGCCAACACGGCCAAGGACAAACTGCGCGGCAAGCATCGCCCGATCCTGAACGACAACCTGGGCGAGAATTTCCATGCTTTCCTCGAGGCGGCGTGCCGGAACATCCTGGCGGTGACGAAAGGCGCGGTCTACATCGCGATGAGTTCATCCGAACTCGACACCCTGCAGTCGGCCTTCCGGTCAGCGGGCGGCAAATGGTCCACCTTCATCATCTGGGCCAAGAACACGTTTACGCTGGGTCGTGCCGATTACCAGCGTCAATATGAACCGATTTTGTATGGCTGGCGGGATGGCATTGACCACTACTGGTGCGGTGCCCGCGACCAGGGCGACGTCTGGCAGATCAAGAAACCGCACAAGAACGACCTTCACCCCACCATGAAGCCGGTCGAACTAGTGGAACGCGCGATTCGCAACAGTAGCAAAACACGTGATCTGGTACTCGACCCCTTCGGCGGATCTGGCACCACCCTGATCGCCTGCGAGAAATCCGGGCGGCGGGCGCGGCTCATCGAACTCGATCCGAAGTATGTGGATGTGATCGTGCGCCGCTGGCAGGAATTCACGGGTCAGGAAGCGGAACGCGCCAGTGATGGCGCGAAGTTCGTGGATTCGGAAAAGCTTGATAAACCGACGATTTTGTAAACGCGCTCGCCACCTTCGGATTTTTCGGAGGTGATAGCAAGTCCCATTTTCTTCTTGAATGCACCGGCGAAGGTGCCGCGCACGGTGTGAGCCCGCCAGCCGGTGACGTCCATGATCTGAGTGATCGTTGCACCCTCAGATCGCTTGAGCATCGCGATCACCTTGGACTGCTTGCTGTTGTCGCGGGTGTGCAGTTTGGCCTGTTCGATGACCGTATTGATCGCCTTGGCGCTGATCGGCGCCTTGCGCGGCACACCCAGCGCTTCGTAACCCTCGGCGGTAACGAACCAGTCGTCATTCATGGGTGTGATCAGGGCGCGATTGAACATGCCGTCCAGCACCTTCTTGCGGGCACCTCCCCTGATGTTGTCGGGGAACCAGGTGATCTTGCCGTCGGTGTGGTGGTGGGCATGGGCCAGGATGGTATGTTGGGCTGGGGTGAGTTGGATTTTTGTGATCATGATGAACTCCTGATGGTTATACGTGGTGGATTTGCTTGGCGCGCTCGAATCCGACCCAGTCCCCTTTATCGTTGAGGCCGCGTGAGGGAGTTCGTCGATCGTGAATTGCTGTGTGGTGTAGGTCATTTGTTGCTCTTGTGTGGTGGTGGATGACGACCCTATGAACGCTTCATTTCCGAAGACAATCAAGTGGTTTCTGCAGAGTTTTTGATCGTCATGGTCACTCGCGCTCCGACCCCGTGCCGTTACCCGGGATGCCCGGCATTGATCTTATCGCCTGGATATTGCGACAGGCATCTGCGATCGATCCGCAAGCAGCAGGATGATCGTCGAGGATCGGCAGCAAGTCGTGGATATGATTCCCGATGGCGCCGTGCGCGCGCTTTGTACTTGAGCCTACATCCGCTGTGTGCGGCATGCCAGCGCCATGACAGGACGGTCGCCGCCTCGGTCGTCGATCACATCAAACCGCACAAGGGGAACCGAGAACTGTTTTGGGACGAACATAACTGGCAGGGGCTGTGCAAGCCCTGCCACGATGTTAAAACCGCGCGCGAGGACGGCGGGTTTGGCAATTCGAAACCGGTAGGGCGGTCAAATCCTTGCAACCTCGCCGCGCGGGACCGCGCGCTTAACCAGATTTTTGCGCGTGCAAAATGAAAAACTTTTTTTGGTGACTTTTGCCATGCAAGCCCCACCGTTTCTGGATTTTTGGCATTTTTTGACACCACGAAATTGAACCGATAATTGCGCAATCTGATGCTCGGTCATCACGATGGAGGAATGACATGGCCGGACGCAAACCGCTGCCTGTCGCTGTGAAGAAGATCAAGGGAACCCTGCAAAAATGTCGCACCAACGATCATGAGCCCAAACCTGTCGGCACCTTGGGCGAGCCTCCTGAGTACATGTCCGACAACGCTAAAGAAGCGTGGCGCTATGCCGTCCAACATGCCCCTCCAGGTCTGTTGTCGGCATTGGACGCCGCCGTGCTGGAGCGTTGGGCCAATTGCGCCGGAATGTATCGTGAGGCACTGACCAAGATCAACCGATCTGGCGTATCGGGCATGCTGATCAAAACCCCCAGCGGTATCCTGCGGCGTTCGCCGCTGATGGACGTGATCCGGGATCTCGCGCTGGAAATGAAAGGCTATGAGGCCGAGATGGGTTTTACACCGGCCTCCCGTTCACGGGTGCAGATGGCCCAGGATGCGCAGCATGCCGACGATCCGTGGGCGGACATTGCCGGCTGATGGCAACGCAATACGCCATCATCGCCCGTCACTACGCCGAAGCCGTGGTCACAGGAGAGATTGCGGCCTGCCGCTGGGTGCATCTCGCCTGCCAGCGTCAGATCGACGATCTGGCAAGATTCAAGGGCAAAGCAAGCCCGTATCGCTTCAATCCCAGGCTCACGGATGGCAAGGGCCGCCGTTTCTATCCCGCCGACAATCTGTGTGCCTTCATCGAGCGTTTGCCGCATGTCAAGGGACCACTGGTCGGGACGACCATCAAGCTGGAGCCTTGGCAGGTGTTCATCCTCACCACGGTGTTCGGCTGGGTGAAACCGGATGGCAAGAGGCGTTTCCGCCGTTCCTACATCGAGGTGCCTCGCGGCAACGCTAAGTCGACACTCTCGTCTGCTCTGGCGCTGTACATGCTGGCGGCCGATGGCGAGGGCGGCGCCGAGGTCTATTCACTGGCCACCACCCGCGACCAGGCGCGCATCGTCTTTGGCGATGCCCAGATGATGGCGCGACGCTCGACAGGGTTTCGCAGCCGGTTCGGTGTGTCGGTCGGCGCACACAATATTCATGTACTGACTTCTGGCTCCAAGTTCGAGGCCTTATCCGCCGAGGGCTCGACGCTCGATGGGTTGAATATTCATTTCGGCTGCGTGGATGAACTGCACGCGCACAAAACGCGCACGGTCTATGACGTGGTAGAAACCGCCACTGGCAAGCGCGACAACTCGCTCCTGTGGGTGATCACCACCGCAGGCAGCAACCGCTCCGGCATCTGCTATGAGGCACGCACTTTCGTGACCAAGTTGATGGAACGGTTGTTCGAGGACGACTCCCAGTTCGGCATCATCTATGGGCTGGATGACGGGGACGACTGGACGAGTGAAACCGCGCTCATCAAGGCCAACCCGAACTGGGGCATCTCGGTGCGGCCGGAAGTATTGCTGCCGCTGCAGGCGAAAGCCATGCAACTGCCTTCGGCCATCAACAACTTCAAGACCAAGCACCTGAACGAATGGGTGAGCGCGGATTCATCCTGGATGGACATGCGGGATTGGGATGCCTGCGCGAACAGCACGATTCCACTTGAGCAGTTCGAAGGCGGCCGCTGCTTCATCGGAATCGACCTGGCGAGCAAGGTGGACATGGCAGCCAAGGCCCGGATCTTCGAACGCGACGGCAAGCTGTATGTGTTTCTGGACTATTACCTGCCGGAATCCGCGATCGAGGACGGACGCAACAGCCAGTATTCGGGCTGGGCAAAACAGGGGCGGCTCACGGTGACGCCGGGGAATGTCACCGACTTCGATCAAATCGAAGCGGAATTGCTGGCAGACGCGAGCCGGTTCGAGGTGGCGGAAGTGCCGTTCGACCCCTTCCAGGCGACCCAGTTATCGAGTCATCTCATCGCGCAGGGACTACCGATGGTGGAGATGCGGCCGACGGTGCTCAACTTCTCGGAACCGATGAAGCATCTGGAAGCGCTGGTGCTGCAAAAACGCCTGGTGCATGACGGCGATCCGGTACTGGCCTGGATGATCTCCAACGTGGTCTGCCATCGGGATGCGAAGGACAACATTTACCCGCGCAAAGAGCGCGAGGAGAACAAGATCGACGGCGTGGTGGCATTGATCATGGCATTGGGGCGACAGATGGTACACAACAACGCATCGACAACGGTGATCGACACCGATTACCGCATCATGGTGATCTGATGGGGATACGCGCATGGGTTTCCCGCCTCTTTGCCAGCGGCGATCGCTCGCCTTACGGCGGATTCTGGTTCGAGCCGGTGGGCGTGCATACGACGAGCGGGATGCGGGTGTCGGCCGACAGCGCCCTGCAACTGTCGGCCGTGTTCGCCTGCGTGCGTATCATTGCGAGCCAGTTTGCCAGCCTCCCCTTTACGCTGTATCGCAACCGGCCGGACGGCGGCAAGGATCGAGTGACGAATCATCCGATATACACCCTGCTCGCTCGACGGCCGAATCCGTACCAGAACGCCTTCGAGTGGCGCGAGATGATGGCAGGACACCTCGCCTTACGCGGCAACGCCTACAACCAGATCGTGTCCGACAGCCGTGGCAACATCACGGCGCTCATCCCGTTGCACCCGGACCGGATGCAGATTCTGCTCGCCACCAACGGCGATTACAGTTACCGGTACACCTCGTTGAATGGCGCGATCGTCACCTATACGCGTGGCGAAATCTGGCACCTGCGCGGCCTATCCTCGGATGGCATCATCGGTTTGAGCCCGATTGCACTGGCTAGAGGCGCCATCGGTGGCGCGCAGGCGGCACAGGATTATGGCGCACGTTTTTTTGCCAACGACGCAACACCTACCGGCGGCTGGGTGGAGTATCCGGGCTCCTTCAAGGACAGGCAATCCCGGGAGCAATTCCGGGAATCCCTGCAGGAAGCGCAGTCGGGTATCAATCACGGCAAACTTGCGGTGTTCGAGTTCGGCATGAAGTACCACCAGATCAGCGTGACGCCGGAAGACGCACAGTTTCTGGAGACGCGCCGGTTTCATGTCACCGACATCGCCCGCTGGTTCGGCGTGCCGCCGCACAAGATCGGTGACCTGGATCGGGCGACCAACAACAACATCGAGCAGCAGGCGCTGGAATTCGTGCAGGAAACTTTGGGGCCGATGGCCGAGCGCTGGGAGGCCTCGATCGAAGCCGAACTGCTGTTCGACGATGAGGAGCTGGAAGCAGAATTCCAGTTCTCGCAGCTGATGCGTGGTGATTCACAATCGCGCGCCACGTTTTACAACATGGGCATCCAGTCAGGATGGCTGACACGCAACGAAGCCCGGATCGCAGAAAACCTGAACCCGCTGCCGGGTCTGGATCAGCCTTTGCGGCCCCTCAACATGGCCGAAGAAAATCAAAACAATCCGCTGCCGCCACAGAATTCCGGAACACCTTGAGGACGATATGGCACTACAACTGAACCCCAAAGCCAAAGCGCACGCCCGGCAACTCATCACAAACGGTCATGTGGATCGTGACTCACCCTGGAGCATCGATGCCGAGGAAGAGAACGGACTGTTGGGCGATGACGACTGGGCGCAGTACGGCCTGTGGTTTCTGGGGATCGATGACACCCAGAACAGCGACACCAAAGCGCATTACCGCTATCCGGTGGGTAAAGCCGACAACGTGTATCGCGCAGCGCTGATTGCGATTCGACAGCGTGCGGGACAGCAGGATGCGGCGGGGATATTCGAGGCGGCAGGCGAACTGATCGGGCTCATCGATGCGGATCGGGATGCGCGTGATCACGATGATGCGACCCCAACAGGGTCTGCTGACAAGACGAGGCTGGGCTCCGCAGCGCTCGATGCTCGCCGCTTGGCGATGGCCGCCAGCCCCTGGGCGCTGATGCCCGAGTGTCTGGCGGCGGTGGTACACCCTTTTGCCGTACCGACACAGGCGCGTCCGGTCATGAGCCGGGTGAGCAACACATCACCCGGTGCGATTGCCGTGCTCTCCTTGTCCGGCGTCATCACGCAGCATCCGGACTGGATGGGAGACACCAGCCTCGATGGCTTCATGGCAGATTTCATGACGGCGATGAAGGATCCTGCGGTGGGCGCCCTCCTCATTTCCATCGACTCGCCCGGCGGCTCGGTGTATGGGGTACAGGAGGTGTCCGAGATGATGCTGTCCATGCGCGAGCAGAAGCCGGTAGTGGCGTTTGCCAACAGTCTAGCGGCCTCTGCCGCGTATTGGATAGGCTGCTCCGCATCATCGTTTTACTGCACGCCGGGCGGCGAGGTGGGCTCGATCGGCGTGTGGCAGGCGCATATGGATATTTCCGGCATGCTCGACAACGCCGGCATTCAAACCACGGTGATCTCGGCGGGTAAATACAAGACCGAGGGCAACCCGTATCAGCCATTGGATGTTGATGCGCAGGCGTTCATGCAGTCGCGGGTGGATGATTACTATGCGGCCTTCGTGGATGCGGTGGCGTCAGCGCGAGGGGTGACATCCGATGTCGTGAAAAACGGCATGGGACAAGGCCGGGTGCTGGGTGCGGCTGATGCTTTAAAACAGAACATGATCGACGGCGTCATGACCTTGCCGCAGGTCTTGCAGGGCATGGCGCGACAACTGTCGGCGAAAAACCCGCAACCGGTCAGGAAGGGTTCCGGTTCAAGCCGTAGCCGGTTAGCCATTCTGGCGTGAGCCACCCACCCGACCAAACCAATCAATCCAGGTCGAACAACCCAATCAGCCGCCTCCGGGCGGTTTTTTTATTCCCGAGAGGAGCACCATGAGCAAGAA
>JAJYPA010000532.1 GCA_021795795.1 Pseudomonadota bacterium
TTTGACAGTATCGATGCCTTGGAGAATCACCTGGAAGCCGCTCTGCGAGCTTTCGAGAACGATCCAGAGCGCCTCCGTTCCATCGTCTCTTGGCCCTGGATTAAAGATGTCCTAATGATTTAGAAATTGAATAAGAACCCTGCCAATCCGGGCGTCGGGCAGTGAGGTACCCTGACAATAGTGGACAGTCCCGTTTCAAGCGGCCGTCCGTGTGAAGGTCTGTGCAAACACAGCGGGGGCCAAGTAGCCAATCCGTGAATGTCGGCGTTGGCGGTTGTAAAAAATCTCGATGTATTCCCGAATGGCGTGGAATGCGCACTCAGCGTACCAGGACTTCGATTCATGCTTCGGGCCAAGGCTCTCAGGCTCTGCCCAGCATTCAACCCCCTCTGCATCTGATTTCTCTCGTCAACACTCAACTGCTTGTAACACTGGCCCATTCATCACCTCCGGCCCCTTTGGACCATAGGTGTTGCACTTCATTCTGGAGCGCGCCAACTCATCGATATCTTGAGTGGGTAGATATTATCTTCTTATAACTGGCCGTTTTTGAGAGGCCCCGCATGGTGAGAACCAAGCCCCTATATTTGTGGACTCTCGAATTATCGAAACTCCATCTCATTTTACCACTGTGTGGTTGGATGAGTTTTGAGAAACCAGTTGCACGGTTGGTACCGCGACCGTCACAGTGTCATCCAGTGCCCGTCGCCATCGGTACCCTCATCGCCTTCCGTATCCGCTGGCGTAACCACCTCTGCCAACGCCTGCCGCGCTTTTTCCTGCGCCGCCTGAATCCGTGCAACCAGATCTTTATCCGTCAAGGTGAACCCGGCTGCCAATGCCGCAGCACCCGCCCGCTCCTGGAATGCGTCGCTCCCGGTTACCGTCAGGTCTTTCCAGCCCTTCGCTTCCGCAAGCTGCAGCATGGTCTCAATCTCTGCTGCGTTTCCACCCATATCCGCCACCAACCGATCACCGTAGTCCCGGATGTCTAGCTGCTTATTATGTATCCGTAAATACGCATCACCCCGCTCGATACGCACCCATCGGCCCAGCAACACCCCTATCTCCTGCCCATAGGCTTCCGTCAAAACCTGTTGCCGCCACACTGCCCAGGCAGGCTGCAGTGCCCCTGGATCAGCATCTGGCGCACGAAATCCATTCCGGGTTTCCATCCTGGCTTGTGCGTTCAGGTCTGCCTGCTGGCGATTATACGCGCTCACCGCCGCCCCCAACCCGACGCGCCGTGGGGATGCGGGTGGTGGGTCTTTCCTGGGCATGGGAGCCTCTGCCAAGGCCGACAGCGCTTTACGCTGCTGGCCGCGCAGCGCCCAACGTGCCGCGATATCCGCCCGCTTACGCGCTATCTGATCCTGCATATGCGCGGCCACCATCTGCAACATCACGACAAGGTCAAGAGCCCCCACACCGTGAGAAGCCTCTAACTCGGCATGCGCGGCCTGCCGCCTGTGACGGTGTTTCCTCTCCATAAGGGTCGGTAGCGGACACCCTTCTAGTCGCGAATCGATATCCTTCTTGCGCAGATCCAGGCCCTGACCTTTCAACGTGCGCAGCAATGGATGCTCCTGGCCTTCTGGATCGATGACTAGAACGGCTTTTGTACCCAGGGCTAAAAACATCCCTCGCGCTGCAAGCGCGGCCTCAAATGCGGCCCCTCCATCAGACTGTCGCCATGCATCAGCAATACCACGGAGCGTTTCGGTCAGCTCGCTTTTGTTGCGTTTTTTACGTTTTGCGGCCTGCGCTTGCGCGTGTGTGTATCTGGCCACCGGCTTGGGGGCGGCAATCAGCGTCGCCAGGGTCTGCGCCGCATCCAGATAGCCTCTCTCGGCGAGAATGTGGGCAGCGGCTCGGTTGTGTCGCCCTAAAGTCAAATCGTGCCCAAAATCGATTTCCCATTTCCTCGCCAGCGCTTCGTTTCGCTGATAGCGGTTCGTGAAATCTGCCACCTTACCATCCGGCGTTACCGTTAACGCGACAAGGTGATAGTGCTCGACACAACTTCCGTCTTCCCGTCGCTTTATATGCCCCACCAGAACGTACGGTTGCTCAGCCGGCAGATCATATTCCGACAGAGTATCCCGCACGCACTGCTGTACCTGGTCTTCGCTTAACGCTTTGTCCGGTGAAAAGGCAAAGTGCACGAACGGCCTTTTAGTCCCATGCCGGGAACGGGCGGCCGCAAAGTCCACTATGGTATCTATGGCTACATCTACATCTTCGAGTAGCCCGCCGCCTACGGATACAATCCGCACCTGTTCATTTTCTTCGCGCTTCTGCAGGTGGGCGGCCAGCGCCTTGCCGCCGTTATGCAGGGTGATTTTGTTGATCATGGATTCAGGATTCCACGCACGGCTTGCAGAACCGGAACGAGCGCTTCCTGGATATCCCGGATGGCGGTCAGGGTCGGAGCGTCTTGTACTTGATTGCAGTGCTTGGAGAGCTGATTCAGGTTGCCACCGATGCGCACCAGATGATCCAGGGCGCGCCTCAGGGCGTCGCGCTCTTCGGGGCCTAGTGCTGGACGGTTGCGCCAGGCTTGGCGCAGGAACGCGGAATGCGCCAGGCCGGCCATCTCTGCGCGTTCGCGCAGCTCTTGCGCTTCTTCTGGCGGCAGCCTGACGGCTATCGTGGTCATCGGAATCCCGGCTATCTTCGGCATCGCTTCCTCCTCTTCGGGGGTCCACGGGGGGATTTATCCCCCCTGGCAAGCCAGAATCCGTTTACGGATTCGGTGGCTTGCTTTAACATATTGTAACTCAGATCAATGAGTTATGCAATGGACGAAAAGCGGACCGCTCAGACCCTGCTCCGCATAACACCAAAACCTTCCCGTGACAGCAAAAACACCACACAAGGCATTTGCCAGAGACCGACAAGCTCCCTACCCTGCGTGATCCATTCGCACAGGACACTAACACAACCCATAGCGACCCCCAGCCTCAAGAATGATCTACCGATGGTATGGCCCGCCTGCTCGATGGAGATCTGCAGCACATCGCACCCGTGCGCCGCTGGGTGTCGGGTGTGTGTCGCTCGCTTTTATAAAGCCCGTATACGTGACTTCTATGCTGCGCATGCCGCCAAGATAGACTTGCCAACGTCTACCCGCCTCGGCATGCTAACGACAGGCACACCACGGTTACTGTCCTGCGGAGAATCTCTTTGGCCCGGCATCACCCTCCCCTGCCCCTCGATATCCTTCGGGCATTTTTTACACTATCGCATCTGAGTCTTTCCGAAATGGCTCGTCGCTTCGGTTTGAGTCGCTCTAATCTGATGGGATTGCTGAGCGGTTTAAGCACCGTTGGACCGGATAAAGTCGATCAACTGCTGGCATGGTCCGGATTGGAACAGGCGCCGGATACGACGCTGAGCATCCTTCCCGGTCTGCATCTCTGGAAAATCGCTTCGGCCCGCGAAATGGATGCCTTTTTTGCGCTGACCCCCTCACTCCTGCCCGACCCTAGCACCCTGACCGATGTTGAACTGATTCTAGATCTTCCCATGATCGATGAAAGCCAGGTGCATCTGCTGATCCATCTGCGGGAGGACCGACATATTCTGCTCTCCAGTCGTCCAGACTTTTTCCGGCTACTGCAGGATCGCTGGTCAGCTCTGAATTGCCCGCAAACGCTGCAGTGTTTCCGGCCGCCCTATACCTTGCCGAGACTGGTAGCAGAGAGCGGACGGAGTGCCCCGCTCTACCGTCCCAGCGACGCTGTGCAGACGGTGTTTTCTCCCATTGGCTCCGTCAACAGCGTCGTAGCCAACCACATCGCCGATTGGGCCGTCCGGGCCCGTCAGCATTTACATCTGGATTTGTCGCACTGCCTCAGCGTCGATGATCAAGTCATGCCCTCGCACAGCGCATGGAGCACGTCCTTTCCGGACGTGAAAACGGCATCGGAAAAGCCCCTTTCGAAATCCGATATGGGGAACCCTCCCGCCCCTGCGGATATCTCTTGTACCCAGGCACGGCAACTCCTGACCCGTCGCCTGGATGTGGGTGGCGGGGCCCATCGCGAAATCTGTGACATTCCCCTGTTTTTATTGGAGGGACGGCATGACTATCCTTCAGGGATGATCCGCATGGACCTGGCCTTTCTGGGTCCGGAAAGGTTGGCCTTGGGAAAGGCGCAGCGTTTGCGCTTTTATCAGGAAAGCCGAGGAAACGCCGAGGGCGCATGTTGGCTGGTCGTCATGGCGGCCGGTGCGCCGCTCTGCGGACATCCCGGTTCCGTCACAAATGGAAAGTTACAGAGTGGGTCCCATCATCTGGTACGGCGAATCGACCACCTGCAGATCACCGACACCCCCGAAGACAGCGACATCTGGATCGGGAGGGTCGTGGGGCGTTTTGAAGCATTTTCCCAGGTGAACTGACGCGCGGTTTTTTTTGCTTTTTGGCGCAACTTCACTTTTTATTGACAGGACAGGACTATCACATTAGCTGTTGTGTTTTTCTTTGGGATCCGCTATCCTGCTTTTATCTGCTCAATGCCCCACGGACGCAGGAGACTTTGATGGCCCGTAAAGACAATGACACCGTTTCTGATAACGAATCCGCTTCTACTGCATCCAGCACGACGCCCAATCCTTTGGCAGACATTGATCTGTCAGAGTTTGAGGACGATCCATTCGGTCAGGACGACGACGGTGCGGAAGAAGATGCAGCGTTGATCCAATCGCATTTCCCACTAACCCACGTGGTGTTCCATCAAGTGCCGAAGACCGGGCGGAATGATGCGATCGTGCAGGAGTTTGCGGGTCTTGAAAAAACACCGCTGGATCTGCGGCAGGTACCAGAGATCGGTGTTTTTGATCGATTGGGTGAGGAATTCCCCTGGTTGGCGAATACCATTCAGATATTGGAGAGGGCCTGTGTGCTGTCTCGCCAGGGTAATAGGGTCTTACGGTTACCGCCATTGTTAATGATAGGGCCTGCGGGCATCGGTAAAACGTCGCTCCTTAGACGATTTTGCGAGTTAGCGGATATGCCCTATTTGGTGATTTCCGCAGGTGGCGCTTCCGATTCGTTGATTCTGAAGGGGAGCAACCGAGCGTGGAGCACTGCACAGCCCGGTGCGGTGATCCGTTTGATTCAGCAGTCCAAGGTGGCGAACCCGATCATCATCATTGATGAGGTGGACAAATGCGGGTCCGGTACCCAGAACGGAAATTTGCTCGACACGCTTCTACAATTGATCGAGCCGTCCAGTGCAGCGACGTGGCATGACGAGTTTCTGTTGGGTCTAGCAGATTTGTCGGCGGTAAATTATTTGATGACGGCAAATCGGGCAGATCATCTCTCCGGTCCTTTGCTCAGTCGGGTGCGGACCGTCAATCAGGGCTTTATGCGCAGCACGGATCTGTTGCGGGCCTTACCCCAGACCGTGGCGCAAGTGGCGCAACTCTATGGATGGGCTGCCGATCAGATTCCCGAAATGGATCCACGCTTGGCGCAACGGATCGTCCGTGCCAGCAAGGACCTGCGGAAACTGCGTCAGGCCGTCGAGACCTGGTTGTACATGATCGGAAAGGAGGACGACAGTCTGGGCGGAGAAGTGGTTCTGCATTAAATTGGGGCCGCCATGCGACGCCAGAAAG
>JAJYPA010000533.1 GCA_021795795.1 Pseudomonadota bacterium
TCTGTTCGGCGGTTTTACCCACGCCGCGCTGGTCGCGCATCTTGCGCGGCGCCTGCGCGTGTACGATAACCGCGCCACGGTGGACCTGAACCTGCAGGCCGACTATCAGCCGCCCTTACTCTTGGAAATAAAGAAAGGCGTCATCCTCCGGCAAAGCACGGAGCCTCTGCCCTGGTGGGCGGAAATTCTGCGGGATGTGGCCCTGGGGGCGGATATGGGCGTGGATATGGACGCCCTGTACCGTTGAAGATTTCAGGGGGGTATGCGGTGCGTATTCCGGCCGCATTCGGCTACTGGTTCGTCAGCAGGCTGGGGATTTCTGGGCTGAACGCTCTGGCAAACCAATGGCGAAACCTTCGACGAAGACCCTTCCGGTTAGTGGCAACAGTCCTGACGTTCCTGGCGGTTCTGTTTTTACTTAAAAAAATCGCTGTTTCGATAAGATAAGCGAGATACACGAGGAACAGATCGTTGCGGTTGTTTGCTAGCAGGCCGTCGGTTTTAGCCATAGGATCCGGGGTAGGTGACATGGAGCATGTGAGGTGGCTCGGCTGGGCGGCCGGTTTCGACACGTGAAACACTAGATATGGCATTTGCCAAAAGAAAACAGGGAAGATATAGTGTCACCGAAGTGACAACGATCAAAAAAAGAGTCGCCCCACTTGGCGCGGGCGACTCAGGATCACCGAAAGCTCGGTGTAGTTGCAGAGATGCATTGTCGGCTCGACCGACTGGCATCGTCAATATAAAATTCGAGCTCGGATGGTCCCCTTGAAGTGCGCCACAACCGCAGACTTACGGACATGTATGCACCGAGACCCTTCCATGCCTTTGTCGGCGCGGGGATTGATTCCTTCGCGCTTCTCAGATGAATCTGTAAGCATAGTGAGCGGCGCCATCGTCGCAATCACGGATGCGCACGCGCTGACCGAAACACAACGCGATCGCCTGACCTCTGCCTACGAGTCGATCGGGCAATTCTTGTCCGAGCATCCGACGCTCGGCGGCGTGACTGTCGAGGTCCACCCTCAGGGGTCGATGCTGATCGGGACGTCTACCAGACCGGAGGGGCGGACCGAAATGGACGTCGATCTTGTCCTGCTGCTCAAACCTGGCGTGCAGGACCAGTTCAACTGCCGTCAGCTACTCGACGTGGTTCATCAGGCGATGTACGAGTACGCGATGCGCCACGATCTCGGAATCGAGCAAAAGCGGCGTTGCGTGCAGCTGCAGTACGCGGATGAGATGCATGCAGATGTGACGCCGGTTGTGCACAGCCCGAAGCTGCTTGGGCCGCACGGCGACACGTTCGGACTCGTCCCTGACCGTGAACTGTCCCGGTACATGGGGACGAATCCGAAGGGCTACGGGCTCTGGGTCAATGCAGTTGCGACACGCACGCCTCTATTCGGTAAGCGGGTTGCGGACATGGATGCCTTGGCAAAGGCAGGGGTGACGCCGCTTCCATCCATCGAGATCTTCGATCGCCTGCTGGCGCGCATCATCCAGATACTCAAGATTCACCGGAACAAGTATTTCGCCCAAATGCCCGATCTTGCACCGCCGAGCGTCGTCATCACGACGACCGCCGTTCAGTCCTACCTCGCTGCGCTTGGCGACACCTTTGACACTCCTCTTGACCTCATGATGCGCATGTGGCGTGATATGCCGACCTACATCCAACGTCGCACGATGCCGCGCGGCGAACATTGGACCCTGGGCAATCCGACGGCCGCCGAAGACAATTTGGCTGATCGAATGAACTCGTCGCCTGACCGGCAGGATGCCTTCGACGATTGGCACCGCACGTTCGGTGTTGACGTTCTCGGGATGATCGAGCTGGCCGGTCAGAATCAAGGGATGGACGCGCTGTGCAAGAGCGTGTCCACCTTGTTCGGCAGTAGGGCTGAAGATAGTGTCAGCGCGGCCTTGTGCGCCTCGATCAACGGGCACCGTGACGGGCAAATGATCGTGGTGCCGGTCTCTGCCGATTCGACTTCCGCATCGCTACTGTCGACGGCGCCGGTGCGGATGAAGAGCCAGCCGCATCGCTTCTTTGGGCGGGACGAGTAATGGCCCGGCCGCCGCGCCAAGTCCCGTCGCTTGCCATGCAAGCGCACCGGCTGCGCGACCTTGGGCTGGATGGGGCGAGGGCTGATGTGATCAGAGCGGGTGCGCAACTGCGCTTCGATTTCACGGCAAGGCCGCTTGTCGGCGCACGGGCATATCGCTGTAGCGTCGAAATGCACCGTAGCGGATATCCAGTTGCTGCTTATGTTCTCAGTCCTGACCTCAAGCAACTATCTGGCGGCAAGCGACCGCCGCACATCTATGCGCACAGCGCCGGGCGAACGAAGTTGTGCCTATACATGCCTGTCGCTGGGGAGTGGCATCCTGGGATGTGGCTTTCTGAGACGTTCGTCCCCTGGACCTTTGAGTGGTTGCGCTACTTCGAATTGTGGCTAATCGACGGCGAGTGGCATGGAGGCGGCGAGCATCCCAAACCTGAAGAGCGCGGCAGATACGGCGTCAGGAGCTCAAGAGCATGAGCGCAGCGATTAAGCGAAGAATCCTCACGATCGATGGAGGCGGTCTCAAGGGAATCGTGCCGGCCGCGTTCCTGGCAGAGTTGGAGAAGCAGGTTGAGCGCCCCCTGCACGAATACTTCGACCTTATCGTCGGCACATCAACGGGCGGGATCATTGCCGCAGGCATTGCCTGTGGAATGCGCGCCGAAGAGATTGTCGATATCTACAAGAAGTCCGGTCCGCGCATCTTTCCGACGGGCAACTGGTTCACTCGCCTCAAGCTCTGGATGAACTGGGTTGTGCGGACAAAGTACCCAACGTCGGTCTTGCGTGCAGAACTCGAGCACCACTTTCAGGAGGCGCTCATTGGTGATGCGCGCACGAGACTGGTCATTCCTTCATGGAACCCGACGGGGCAGGGCGTATACATCTGGAAGACCAGGCACTGTGGAAGATTTCGACTTGACCACAGCAAGCCAATCGTTGAGGCGTTGGTGTCTACAGCATCAGCGCCAACCTACTTTTCATCATCACTCAAGCGAGGGGGAACAGGACTCATTGACGGCGGCGTGTGGGCGAACAACCCGATGCTCGTTGCGGCCGTCGAAGCGGTGGGTGTGCTGGGATGGAATGCTCACGACGTATATATGCTCGCGCTCGGGTGCATCAAGGAAGACTACATCCCGCCGTCCGGCGGCGGCCTCTTGCGGTGGGCCCTCCCCGCGCCAACTGTGTTCATGCAAGGTCAGTCAAGCGGCGCAGTCGGCGGCACCTACCTATTGCTTGGCGACCGACCAAATGCGCCGGAGCGCGTGTTTCGCTTGGAGGCATCCGTACCTTCCGGAAAGTTCGCCTTGGATGGTGCGAACAACTTGGATCAGATGGAGAGGATGGGGAGGGATTTCGCGCGTCAGCGTCTTGATCATTTGCTATCGCTGTTCTTCCGTGATCAGGTGACGCCGTTCGTGCCTCTACCGAAAGAGGCACTCGACGAAGAGGTTGCATGATGTGTGAATTAGCCGGTGCAAGAACCTTACGTTCAGTCTCCCGGCACTTTCACCGTCGGCTACCGGCCGCATTCACGACGTTGCGACGGATGTGCCGCTTTGGCCGATCTGCTGTCCGTGAGTGAGGAACCGTCCGGGATGACAGCCCCACTTTGACACCTACAGCATCTTGCATAAAAAGGAGTGTCGTATCTTGTCTCGTGGCCATGCGGTACATCTTGCTCTTGAAGGCTAGCGAAGTCATTATCCATATTTGCTGTCAATCTGACAGATCCGGCGGGAACAGTCGTGTCCATTCCTCCAGCAGCGCGTCGGCCTCATTCACTGGTTCATGGGCTTCCATCGCAGAGCTTAGGATCAGTACCAGTTGGCGTTAAAACAGCTTGAACAGATGCGCCGAACCCCCCACTTCGTTTGCCTTTTCCATAGACCTGATCCGTCATGGTTGAATGCCCCATGATCGCGGCAATATCCGCCAAACTGTACTCCCCGTCATTGAGTAGTTTTGCATGAAATGTATGCCGCCCAGAAAGAAAATCTATCACCATTTTCCTGTCCGTGAAAACCGCATGGTTTGCTTTATGGAGCCAGCGCCTACACGTCCTGAGATATTGTTCGTAACTGCCACCATTGGCCATGAATTCGCCCATCTCCTCCATATGCGCTGAAAGACTAACCTGATATGGACCGCCATCTAGTGGCCACGGTACGCGGCGGTACAGAACTATATCACCCTGAGTTTTGGCACATCTTACCCAAAGGTAAGGCATGCCATCTGCGTCATAACGAGTTTCCACATGTTGCCATTCACTGGGCCGCAGTCCAGTGCCAATGGTGGCCAGAAACATAGCCAGCGTGCGAATCGGCCAACCAGCGTACCTTGCATCATGAAGGGTGGCCACCATTTTTTTTGACCTCCGCATGCCTTCTTTATCAAGCCAATCCGCTATTTTCTTAATATCATGTGGAGTAACCGTTTTTCTTCGGCGCCGAGTAGAAGCCTTGGCGGTCTTGGCTTTTTTAAAGTCTTGTTGAGCGCGCGAAATAATCAGCAGCCCCTCCTGATCATTACGATCTGTTAATGTCTGTTCTATCGCCAACCGGTATCCCCGATACGTGGACGGGCGCAAGCTCCTTTGGGCATCGTCTCCAATCATCCAGAGCGCAGCAAGATGCAGATCACCAAACCTGGTTTCGAGCATATGCGCTTTTGCCCGGAGTGTCTGCAACGTGATAGGTTTGCGCTGATTGCCGTTATCTCCCTTCAACAATAAAGAATCTCTCACCCAACGCTGCATCGCCGCCTGATATTCTTTCGTAGTCGAGAACTCATGAAGTTCTGGCATGGACAACACGGCATCTTTATTTCTGATGTCAATATTCATAACTATCTCCTTAATTATGTGATTTCCTCATGGGCCTAAGACGATGTACTGAAACTTTTTTATGGATGTTTCTATACACAGAACATTTTCCATCATGGACTCAAGATGTGGCCATAATCCGGTCATATTGAGGCCTTTCCGCGACCGTTATTAGGCTAAATTGTAACTATCGGTAGCATGTCCTTCCGGCATAACCTAAATCCTGATTAGCACGATGATTCCGCTGTGTTTTCAGTTTAATGCGCCGTTGTGATATAATGCATTGATTGTTATGGCATAGAGGTGTCCTATGGCGATGAATCGTGTGCAGTTTCAGAAAGGGTTGTCTCTCCCCGAATTCATACAGCGTTTTGGCACGGAAGAGCAGTGCGCTGCGGCACTGGAAACGGCCCGCTGGCTGGACGGATTTCATTGCCCCCAGTGCGACGGTACCCAGCATTCTGTTCTGAAAAGCGGTTCGCGCAAGACGTTTCAGTGCAGCCATTGTCGTCATCAGACTTCCCTGATTGCCGGAACACTCTTTCAAGGTACCCGCTTGCCCCTGACTACTTGGTTTCTGGCACTTTATCTGATCAGCCAGTCCAAAACGGGACTGTCCGCACTGGCGCTGAAGCGCCAACTGGGCGTCAGCTATCCCACGGCCTGGCGCATCCATCACAAACTCATGCAGTCCATGCTGGAGCGGGAGGCTCTCT
>JAJYPA010000534.1 GCA_021795795.1 Pseudomonadota bacterium
TATGTAGGTCTTGACCACCGTGTGGAATTCCTGCTTGGTCACCTGAAAAGTGGGCATACAGATCACTCGCTGAATAAAGACGGCTCCATCTTACCTGTTTTTGCGCCCCGGTGCCGGCTAAACCTGCCCCGTATTCGGTGAACCTACCTATCTGATTTGAACCCAGGGCGGCGCATCCATTGTATTTCGTCATCGCACCGCCAGCCATGTTCATGGAGTATTTTTGGGTGGCACGTCCGCACGAACGGAAGCCGCACAAAAAAACAGGGCGAATGAAAGTATCAGACCAAGGTAGGGACGTATGATCATGAGGTTCACCAAGAAATCAGCAGGTTCAGATCTCCGATGATACACCCGTCTCGTGAATCTGAAGTAATCAGTCTTCCTGAAGAAGGTGAAATGTTGTGCCGCGTAATGCCATTTTTTCTGGCCGGATCAATGGGTTCCCGTTGTCGGTCGACGGTCTTCCATTTGGTTTAAATTTTTGCTAGACTTCAAAATATTTTAAACAAAACCCCAGGAGGCGCCTTGATCGCAGATCGCATTCGTCAAGCACGACTGGCGGCAGGCCTGACGCTGGGAGCTTTGGGCGAGAAGGTCTGTGTTTCGCACACCGCCATCCAGAAGTACGAGAAGGGCCTGTTGACCCCGTCGTCATCTCAGCTCCTCAAACTGGCTCGCGCCTGCAACATCCGGACCGAATACTTCTTCCGCACGCATACGGTCGAACTGTTGCAGCCAGAGTTCAGAAAGACCTCGACCTTCGGCAAGACGGCACAGGAGGCACTCAAGATCAAAGTCATAGAACTGGTCGAAAAGCGCGTCGAGTTGCTGGGGGCGTTCCCCGAGGTTCCCATTCTGGCATTCGCTCCCCCGGCTACGCTGGCAGACCACATCGCCACACTCGACGAAATCGAGACGTTCTCGGACCAGGTGCGCAGTGCATGGCAGTTGGGCATGAACCCGATCGCCGACCTCACCGACACCCTCGAAGGACTGGGCTTGCTGGTCATCGTGGTCGAGGAGGAAAACCCTGGGTTCTCTGGCTTGACTGCCAAGGCGCGCACGGACGACGGCCGTGAGTATCCGATCGTGGTCGTCTCCAAGCGCTGGCCCGGCGATCGGCAGCGGTTTACGCTGGCTCACGAACTTGGGCATCTGCTGCTCGAAGGGCGGCTGGCTGGTGGAATTAACGAAGAGAAGGCCTGCGACCGATTCGCGGGGGCTTTCTTGGCGCCACGTATCGCGGTTCATCAGTTGCTGGGGCAGCAGCGTCACGCTCTGGAATGGCAAGAACTCTATGTTCTCAAGCATGAATTTGGCCTGTCGATGGCCAGATGGCTGCAACGTGCCAGGCAGTGTGATGTGATCACCGATACCACTCACCTCTCGATGTTCAAGCGGTTTTCTGCCAAGGGCTGGCGCAAGAACGAGCCGGGCGGCCCGCTGCCAAAGGAGCATCCACAACTATTCGATCAACTGGTATACCGTGCCTTGGCCGAGCAGTACATCTCCGAAAGCAAGGCAGCCGAACTCCTGGGCATCCCGATGATGCGCTTCCACAAAGAACGCCAGTTGGAGCTGTCAGATGTGGTTGCTCATCAGTGATGCCAACATCTTGATCGACATGGAGGCCGGGGCGTTGATGGAAACGCTCTTTCGGCTTCCGATGCGGTTCGGGATCCCTGATCTGCTGTACTACGAAGAAATCGAGCCCGGCAGTCCAGGCCTCGAGGATCAGGGCTTGCAGATCATGGAGGTCAGTGGCGACTTCGTGGCGTATGCCCAGCAGTTACCAAGCCAACACAACCGTCTGCTTCCTGCAAAAAATGGCCCCAAGCCCAGTCACAACGATTACCTGGCACTGGCACTTGCGAAGCAGGAAGCCTGTACTCTGTTGACGGGCGACACCAATTTGCGAATTGTTGCCAGCAAGGAGCAGGTCAACGTCATGGGCACCATTGGGCTGTTGTGCGCCATGATTGAAAATCAGTTGCTGACGGTCGACGACGCCTTCAAGGCGATCGACAAAATGAAGTCTGGCAAGCGTAGGCTGCCTTGGCCGGAAGCTGAAAAAATGCTGAATGCACTGCGCTGATTACTGAGCATGATCAGTCATTTTGATGGATTTTCAGGGGGTAGTGATCATTTTGGATGAGGGTCGAGGGAGGTGAACACGGAAGTACGTCTCGTGAGTGGCGTACCAGTTTCTTCCACCGCAACCTGGCTCGCACCGCGCGAAAGAAAGTACATGACCCTGGTGTTTGGCGTCACTTTGCATTCCATTCGTAGACTGTGACTATGGAAGATTTGGTTGTATGCACTGGATCACTAAATGCCAGAGTTCTGGCCTCTTCCAGACTGGCGGCCTTGATTATGTAAGCGCCCCCTGACTTGTCTGTAAAAGGACCGGCCAGTTCGAGTTTCTCTTGGCGCCTCAAACGATCCAGGAATGCATAATGCTCGTCGATGACGGACATTTGAAATTGCGGAGTGCGGAGTGTCGTGACTAAATATCGAAACATCAATTTCCCTTTTCCCAATGGTTGCCGGCCGAAGTTGTAGTTACGCCTTCTCACCGGCGCATCTTGCCGCGAACCAATTGGAATAGCAAGGCCGCCAGATCGCTTCAGCCATCTACGATGGCACCGCGTTCGAGCAAGCAACCACCACCACACCAATCTCCCGTTAGTGCGAATGCAAATGGTGGGCGTCCGGGAAATGAGGATGCGAGTGCCTGATCGGCTCATGGCGGTGCAGGTGGGTATGGCGGGTGCCGGGAAGCACGGGCTCATTGTGTCCGTGGTCATGGTGCTCATCGCCTTCACCGTGAACATGCTCGTGGACATGCTCAAGCGATTCGTGGGTATGCTCATGCTCGTGCTGCTCGGTGAGGTGCAGCCACACACCGATAGCCATCAACCCGGCCGCTACCAGCAACTTCAGCGTCAGGGATTCGTCGAGGAGAACGATAGCCAGTGCCGCGCCGAAAAATGGCGCAACCGAGAAATATGCGCCGGTACGTGCCGTACCGAGGTGGCGTAAACCGATCACAAACAAGGTGAGGCTTGCGCCATAACTGGCAAATCCCAGTAGCGCCGCCCAGAGGACCGTACCGATTTCCGGCCAGGTCGCATGGGTCGCCAATGCGAGAACGAGATTGGTGGCACCTGCCACGAGACCCTTGGTCATGGCGATGAAGGAGGCGTCGACAAGCGACACCTTGCGGGTCAAATTATTGTCGATAGCCCAGGCAAGGCAGGCGCCCAGAACAGCCAGCGCTGGCCACGCCCCGGCGAAATGCGCTTCCCCTGGCCAACTCAGCACGATGGCACCGGTAATGATGGCAAACATGCCCAAGGCGATACGTCGGTCGAAATTCTCCTTGAAGGCAAACCAGGCCAGCAACGCCGTCAGAACACCTTCGGCGTTAAGCAGGAGAGAGGCTCCAGATGCCGGCATCGCCGACAGCCCGAACAACAGCAATACGGGTCCGATGATGCCGCCAGCGATAATCGCCCCGGCAAGCCAGCCCCAACCATTTCTTTCAAGGCAAACCGGTGGCGCGTGCCGCACCCGACGCACCAACCACAAACCGATCCCCGAGCCCAGATATAGCAGCGCAGCCAACAACCATGGGCTGACGTGGGTCAACAGCAACTTGGCGAGTGGTGTGCTGGCTCCAAATAATGCAGCCGCTGCCAGAGCGGCGACGACGCCATGGTCTATTCCACGCGTCATGCGCCGCTCCGGCGGACGGACGGCCTTGTCGACATCTCGGCCTTTTTCGATCCAGGAAGGCCTTCAATGTGACAGGCACACGCTTCGCCGCGTGCTGCGGCAACCAATTCGTGAAGGATGCCACAGTCGCCCGCGACGTGGGCGACACCACATCGACCTCGCAATGAAGCGAGTTGCCGCTCCAGCGCCTGCATGCTCTTCAGCCGTGCCCGGACCCGAGCCAGTTGTGCATCGATCAGGCGGTCAATATCGCCACAGTCGTTCTCAGGGCAGGCGACAAATTCCAGAAGACGCTTTACGTCCGCGAGCGGGATATCCAGTGCGCGGCAATGGCGAATGAATGCCAGCCGTTCGAGATGTGCCGGCCCGTAGGCACGATAACCGTTAGTGCTACGCGCAGGATCGGGTAGCAACCCTGTCTTTTCGTAGTAACGGATCGTCTCGATATCGACGCCCGCGGCCGCGCCCAATTCGCCAATACGCATAACCGTTTCCATGAAAAATCCCTTTATGCCAAGAACGGATTCATTTTACACGCTTGACTCTGGAGTGACTACGGGGTGTGAAATACCAGCCAGAACCCACGCAAAGGAGAAAAATCATGTCTGTTGGTTGCTGCGGTGCTGCCTGCACCTCTCAAACCGCCATCAGCCCACGTTTTCGCAAGGCGCTCTGGGTGGCTCTTGTCATCAATGCCGTGATGTTTGCGGTCGAGATCGTTGGCGGACTCAAGTCGGGGTCAGTATCACTGCTGGCTGATGCGGTGGATTTTGCTGCGGATGCCGTCAACTATGGAATTTCGCTGGCCGTTTTCTCGATGGGCGCCACTTCGCGCTCTCGCGCCGCCCTGGTGAAAGGCCGATCGATGGCGGCGTTCGGGCTATTCGTACTCGGCAAGACCGTCTGGGCCGCCATCGGGGGTATCCCACCCGAACCGCTGACGATGGGCGCGATCGCCGTGCTGGCGCTTGCGGCCAATGGAAGCGTGGCCCTGATGCTCTACGCCTTCCGCAACGGCGATGCCAATATGCGTTCGGTCTGGCTGTGCAGCCGCAATGATGCCATCGGCAATACTGCGGTAATATTGGCGGCAGCTGGCGTGTTCGGCACCGGGAGCAGGTGGCCCGATCTCGTCGTCGCTCTGCTCATGGGCGGGTTGGCAGTGTTCTCAGGCGTTTCCGTGATACGCCATGCCCACAAGGAACTCTCCCATCCGCACAAATCTTCTGTTCAGCATCCGACGATACATTTGGCTTCCCGGTCAGATCCAAAAATATAATCGCCCGAACAGAATGAAAAAGCCGACTGAGAACAGTCGGCCTTCTAAATTGGTGGCAAGGGCACTCCGCAACAAGGCGCGTTTACGGGCTTTACAGACGTTCCGATGCCTTTGTTACCCAGTCCGTTACCCTGTGTGCCTGACTTGACGTGGGTCGCAAGGGTCGCCCTCCCGCGCGTGCGGGGGGGGGTATCATGCCGCCATCCGCCTCATGGGGGAGGTTGCAAGGCTGGTTGCTACAAACCTGACGCCGCCGCCGTGTTCGCCCTACCCGATCCCGACCCACCGATGACGTAAGCGACGGATGCTCGGTCGCGGGATGGTTACTGTGGTCGCCTTGCTTGTCACCAGCCCTTCCAGCGCTCCCCAAAGTTCTTGAGGATGGTCCAGCAAGGCAATTTCAAGCGCCCTTCGTCGCGTCAGGCCATCGCTCTGGATGATCGCCAGGCGTTCGGCGAAGAATTCGGTCTGTTCCTGGGTTGGTTTTGGGGTTGGGTTGGTTTTCTTGGGTAACTTAGGAACAAGTATTGCAGATTCACCACTTTGGAAAAGTGTAGCAAGTTTTTCCTTGTTGGTTTTGATA
>JAJYPA010000535.1 GCA_021795795.1 Pseudomonadota bacterium
ACGAAAGACCGACCGCAACGCAGCCCAGGAGCAAACTCGGGCACCTCGTAATCGGGCCGCAGAAGGCCGCTACGAGACTGCCTATACCAAGGCAGGGGTAAGGGTGGCCAACCAGGAGAAACGCGCTCAGGCGCAAGCCATGCGCGCCCAGGGCCTATCAACGCGAGACATCGCCGTCGCTTGTGGCGTCGGCAAGAGCACGGTCGATAGGTGGTGCAAAAGTGTCCCGTAATCGCCCCAGCCTTGTATATCCCCCCGGAGGGTATGGTGTAGCCTGCCCGCCGCCAGGCAATGTCAAACAGAAAAAGGAGATCATGCTGGCCCGCTCACGGGGCAGCTCCGCAGCCGCGCTCACGCGGCAAGGCCTGCCCGACCCTAAGACGGGCTTTCGCACAGGAGACGACCGTTGAAAAAACCATCCCTGCAACAGCGTGTTTATGCGGCGATTAAGTCCGACCAGTTGGTCAGGACCACCGGCACCCCGGCCGAACAGATGACCGACTTCGAGCTGACCCGATTCCTGATAGAGCGCACCCCGGAACCGGATATCGAGTACTACCTGGCGGCGGCCTATCACGGCGCGCGCGTGGAAGTCTCCGGGACGCCCGCCGTTCGGGTAGCTGGCGAAGGCCTGGATGGCGCCCCGATGGATGTGACTATTTACGACGGACGGCCCAATGGAACCCGAACTGACCAATGACCGCGCCCGGCGCGAATGGCAATGGCTGTGCCGGGAGGTCGGCGAGACGGTGGCGCGGGCCACGATAGCCGCCCTGCCCGGCCATCGCCGACCGTATCCGCTGAATATCGCCCGTGCGCTGGACGTGGAACTGCCGCCGGAGGAAAAGTTGCCGCCGCTGTTCGTGCCCGCCGATGAATCAGTGATGGATGCGGCCCTGGCGCAGGCGCGCCAGGCGTTGCGCGGCCGCTAGGCTTTGGGGGTCGATAAGGGGTCCCCTCATAATGGGTGTTTTTGCCCAAACCGACAAATCGGGCTATTCCAGAATCCGGGTCAACTCTCCAAGTAGCCGACCCAGGCAAAGCGTCTCGGTGAATCTTGAAACCCGCTTTGCACGGTCTGAATCGAGAAACCAGTTTCATGAGTAGGTTTCGAGAACGCCAAGGGACTGATTCATCGTGTCACAGTGACGGGCGTGGGGAGACTCTCAAAAACGGTCTGTTTGAAGAAGAAAGCGAATCCCCGTTAGAGCACTTTCACGCATCTACCTGAAAGCCGAGCTTGCGGGTTGAACTGTAATAGTTTGTATTTCTCACCCTCCGCTCGCTCAGCACTGAAGTAAAGCGGATAAGAGAGATTGCCACAGGTGTTGCGAATAATGTCAGTGTCTTTCCCGCGTGGGGGATGAAGCTGAAAATTTGTGCTGGTAATTTCGCCAATGCTGCGTTTGTCATACCATGACGAGCACATTTCACGGAAGACTTCATCTTGTTGAGTACGTACAACCCATATTCGGCAGCGTGCGGTATTACGCACCGTCTCATCCCACAACACCAAATAGAGGTGCGGCATGCCATCAAGGCTATCAATTTTGTCGGAAGTAGATGCTTTGGTTCCAGCCTTGATAACTCCGTTGAATCGTGGGGTATCAATTGCTTTCCAGGTATTAGCCCCTTTTACGTCAGAGCCATCGTCCAAGTCGGCTCCTTTTTGCCGTTCAAGACCCTTCACTCCGCACAGGGTGCTTACGATTATCTGTGACCAACCACGAGTATCCATTGGCACTGGATGACCGGTTTCAGTGGCATAAGGTTCTACGGCATAGAAAGATTCAAAGTGAAGGTCGAGTAAAGCAAGCGTTTTGTCAGTTGTCTTGTTTGTCATCATGTTCGCACTGGCTGATAAGGTCGGAAAGTTTTTCACTAAGAGCCAACGCCAACTTCTCCATAGTCTCGATTGATGGCACGGCGACGCCGCGCTCAATCTCCCCGAGATAGCTGCGGTTAAGGTTGGCAAGCTCAGCCAGCGCCTCCTGCGACAGTCCGCGAGACTCGCGGTTGGCTCGGATAACCAGACCGAATTTGATGGCTATAGCAATCATCTCGGTAGATTCTTATCAAACTCGCTTGACATCCACATGCCATAGCCAGCAGAATAGATGCGAATCTAAACGGAAGCGCCCATGAATGACCTTTCCCCCCCTGCAGACCCGCTGCACGACGGCTACACGAAAATTTATGACGCACTCTCGGAGCTACGAGAGGGGTTCCACCGATCAGGCAGACTAGATGACTCCAACGCCAAACTCGACGAAGTATCGAAACTATTCGCAACGTACCTGGCGTTCAAAAATGGTCAAATTACTTTATTTCCAAGCGTGTCTTCAACTGCGCTTATACCCGAGTTGCAATCGGCATTTGCGGCCACTGTAGCGCTCCCTGAGTACCGCCTTGATTCAGGGGGTTCAATATTTGGAACCCAGCCGACGTTAGCGATACGAGATGGCGATGAATCGTTGGCAAAAGACTTAGTAAGACTTGTTCGTGATTGTATCGACTTAGCTTTTGATCTACGTGCTAAAGGACGACCGTTTGACATTCTCAATGAAGCATTCGGACATTTTGTGCGCGACAATTTTCGAAGCAACGTAGAAGATGCGCAATATATGACTCCACCTGAAGTGGTCGATTTTATGGCGGATATGGTGCTACACGATCTAGTTGTTGAGGACCCAGCAGCACACGACCAGAATAAACATTGGACCGTTCTTGATCCATCCTGTGGCGTGGGGTCTTTCCTTGCTGCAATCTATCACCGCGCACGTTATAGCGACTGGCTTAATCCAAAACGTTTGCGCCTTGTCGGCCAAGATAAGGTAGAGCGAATGGTGCGCTTGTCAACCATTAACCTTAATTTGTTTGATGTGGAGGAGCATCGAATAACAGTTGGAAACTCTTTGGAGCGAGGGTCGTCAATTGATAATCTAAACGGGTGTGTGGATATCATTCTTACCAATCCTCCATTTGGTGCCAGATTTGATCAAGATCATGTAGCTGCATCATGCGCTGATAACACCCCATTCTTTTCTTCACTACGTCGATCGACGGCCAGCATAGACTCCGAGTTGCTATTTCTAGATCGCAACTTAAGGCTCCTGCGAGATGGTGGGCGATTGCTTATTGTTGTCCCCGATGGCGTTGTGTCAGCGAAGGGAATTGCAGCATTGCTTCGGCAACACCTGGGCGGTGAGGCAACGCTTCGGGCTGTTGTTGAATTACCTGCCACCACATTTGCACAAGCTGGTACCAGAACGAAAACAGCCGTGCTTTATTTGCAGAAAGGTCGCGGCCAAAAGAAAACTTCTGTATTTATGGGCGTCTCTAAAGACTTAGGGTTTCAGGTGTCATCGCGTAAGGGTGTGCAGATTAAGATGCCACAAGGACATAATGATCTACACGCCATTCTGGCTGCCTACAAAGTAGACAGCGTCATCCGTGAACATGCGGTCGTAAAAGTTTTGCGTGCAAATCCGTCGTGCGTACTTGTCCCAGAGATGGATGTTCTGAAAGGAAGCTGGACACCAAATCATTACAGCGCATCGCGCTTTGAAAGCATTGAATCACTTAGCAATGGCGCTGATTTTGATTTGGTGCCATTGTGTGACTTGGTTGAATTTTGTTCCGATACTCGCAAAGCTGAAGCTTGGAACAAGGGATGTGGATTTATTTCTGTATTGCACATACTGGGTGAGGGCTTCGTTGATGTTGGGGGGGCATTGAGCTATGCACCAAAAACCCCTGGTGTTCCGACTTACCCGGGGGAGTTGCTACTATCTAGAATAAACCCGCGAATTCCTCGCGTGTGTGTAACCCCCGACCTTGGGGTTAAAACTTTATGCTCGTCAGAATTTGAAATCATGAAAACAAGAAATGGGGTCGATGTTTATTCACTGGCTTATTTATTACAAACCGGAACTGTACAAAACCAGATTCGGAGCCTGACCTCCGGAACATCTGCTTCCCACAACAGGATTCGTACTTCTGAGTTAAGCCAAGTGATGGTCCCAATTGCCAGGCCCGCAACAAAGAAGGCCAAGCTATTGGCAGACATATCAAAAAACTATCGTGAAGCGTTGATTGCCCTCGCGGTCAGCGCAGAAAAACTTGCAAGGATTCGCGAGAAAGATCATCAGCTATTTGACTGCCGGGTTAGCCCAGGGGATCGGAGAGCGCATGAATACTCCCAGAGCGACTTTCAACCGTAGCGACATAGCGCCGCTGCACAGGCGACCAACTGAAAAAGACAGCCTTTTCGCGAGCAATGGTTGCACCGAAGACACCGGAAGGCATCTCAAGATCAATGCGCCACAATGATTCCAACGGCTCGCGGCCAATGATCTTCGCTACGAGTTCAAGCGTATAGGTGCCACCGGAAAACAAGAACCGAGTTTCAGTGTCGAGCGGGTTGAAGTGGTGGTTCGTGACAACGCCGGTTTCAGGAACAAATAGACCGCTGCCGCGAACAAGCTCCTTATCACCGTGGCCCCAGAACGAAAACTCCGCGCAACGTGAGCCCTCGCGGACCCGAAGAAAGAGGCTCTCCACGACCTGCCCGCGTTTGGCCGTACTGACAAGGAGCACCCGCAAGAAAATCTTTGCCAGAGGCACTTTCGTTCCGACAAAGTCGTACCGGAAGGCGATGAATGAGGGATGCGTGCTACGGACGGTGCCTCGGCGCAAGACGGTGAACCACAGCGTAAACAGCGAAACCGCCAGTGCGACTACCGAGACAACGGGTGAAATGTCGGCGAGGGCCATAGAGGCTAACATGGAGGTCACCGGGCGCAGCGCATGGTTGCGTCATGGCTCAACAAACAGTGCATCAACGAGCCCCTGTGAGATAGAGAACTGTTCCATGTCAGCCTTACGGTTGACGCGGAGGCCGGCAACTTGGTCTTTTGGCACCAAGTACACCTTGGTCTGGTCTAGCAGTAGCTCAGTGTCGTATCCGTGCAGACTTACGAGTGCAAGCAGATGGTACTTCTCAGGAAGACCACGCGGAGTGGCAAACCGTGCGGTGCAGGTCTTGACCTGAATAGTTCTGATCGCATAGCCCTTGGGGGCGATCAGATCGTTGCCGCTGTCCTTTATTGGAGCAGCAGCTTGCACTCCATACTGAAGCAGGCGGGTCTGCACAAGCAGCTCTCGGATCGTGCCTTTAGCCATGCTCTTAGATATAGGATTGGCCACGGGTTGAGCCTAACAAGGAGTTATGCCGCATAACATTGGATGATCTTCCTGGTGGTTCACGAGACAGTAGGTGCCGTTTTGTCTCGTGGCCGTGGTCCACGGCTGGACGAATAGCCTGTTTTGTTGGGTTCATGGCCTGCCGGTTGAGGGCTGTTTTGAGACAAAACGATCATCCCATGAAAATCCCGTTGCATTACTATCGTTAGATGATGGCGTTGGTGAGCAGTATGGCGGCGGATCGCTGAAGGGGCAAGTGTCGAGGCCTGTGCTCTGCCGCTTTTTTCGGCCTGGGCGCTTTCCCGTTCCCGGTCAGGGCGTTGTCGGCGTTGCCCACAGGATGCCCCACGGATTTTGTGGATAGGTTGGGTGCGCGTAAGTCGTGTTATGTAAAACAA
>JAJYPA010000075.1 GCA_021795795.1 Pseudomonadota bacterium
AATTATTCCGATTATAAACGGGTACTTTAGCGTATGGTTTAACGAAAATATCGATGCAATATTTGAAGTTCATGTAATAGAGCCATGTGTAGCATATCTAACTGAACTAATAGACAGTACAATCGATAACCCTAAATTAAACGATCAGAGCAAGACGGATGATGTGCTCGATACCTCTAAAATATCGCCGTATGACTATGAAGAGCTTTGCGCAAATATATTAAACGAAAATGGTTGGATGGCCCAAGCCACAAAAAAGAGTGGTGACCAAGGCGCTGATGTATATGCTGAGAAAAACGGAATTTCGGTTGTGCTCCAATGCAAGCTAACCAACTTGACCGTTGGCAACAAAGCTGTTCAGGAAATTATAAGCGGGCAGAAGTTCATGTCTGCCGACTTCGCCGCTGTTGTTACGCCAGCAAAGTACACGCCCGGAGCGCAGGACATAGCACGAGCCGCAAAGGTGTTATTGCTGCATCATGAAGACCTGCCACATTTGGAGTCTTTGTGCAAGAGAATACTATCGTAACAATACATTGGAGCAGACCGTGATTAAGTTCTCTCTAGAAGGTGTTGATGGATTGTTGAATGTTCTTTCTGAGCGATTAATAGAACTAAAGAATTGGCTCTACACAAAGATTAGTAATACTCATTACTATTTCTTCACCCAGCGCCCGCGCCGAAAGGAAATAAAAAATAAAGCAAATAACCTCGAAGGACCGGAGCGCTGCGTTATGCAATGGATACTAGACTGGCCCGCTAAAACTGTTGGGGCGTCTATTAATGAAAAAGGGAACTGCAACTTGCTACATTGTTTTGAATCGTTGGAGTCGAAAAAATTAATAATTCTTGACCACACAAAAAACGTAAATGGAACATGGATAAACATATCAGTATCTTTTGAATTTCTAGAATCAAACCCAGAGACAGTCCAAAAGATAATACGTAAAGCGTTAGACAAGGGAAATTCTAGACTTAATGACTCCACAGATTGTCAGCAAGTGCTTGATAAACTCCAAAGATTAGCCTCTGGATAAAATTTCTAACACTAGACTGCCAGATAGAGCGGGTCAACAATGAGGTTTTACCGATAGGGAAACCATCATGGACTCAAAAACCACTGTTCACCATTGCGTTGTGTATGCTCTTGCTGCAACAATTTTCTGGGCGACAATAAGTTCCGGCCATCTTCCTCAGCATATTGAGGCGTTCAATGAAATTAACGCCCCTATTCCTTGTGCGACAATTTACGCGTCAGGTTCAGATTCAGTGACAGGTGATTTGTAGCCTTATCCCCAAAATCCACGGCCCTTGCCCAGACAACAAAGCCCCCACAAGGGCGTGTGGCCGTCTGGGTTGTGGTTGGCAAGCTGGCGCGTGCGCTGGCTGGTCGTTACGCAGTAACGGGCCGTCCACAAGGCGGTGGAGTTTGTGGGTAAGGCGGGGTTACCCCCACTGTATGAACAGCGCCCCGATCGCGGCCGCGCTGCGCCCTTGACGGTGCAGATACCGCACGGCTTCGCAGATCTCTTGTTCGGTTGGTTCTTCGCGCTGGACGCCTAGTAGACGTGCCGCATATGCCCAGGACCAGCGCATGTCGTCTTGGCCCGCCTCCTGTAACCTCTGGCGGACGGCCTCCAGGCTGCGGACCGGCGCTCCGCTCTTGCCAGTCCATGTCAGACTCGCTGCGTGTTTCCATGTCTCCAGGTCGCCGGGTGAAAGGTCGGCTATCGGATCCGAGCGCTGCGCCGCAATGGCTTTGATGATCTCGGTTTGCGCCGGCGTGGCCCAGACGATGACTTCATGCAGGCCTTCCACATGCCGCTTTTCACGGATCCGCGCGGCGGCCTGGCGCTTCTGCTCCTTGCGTTTTTCCGTGTCCATGATACCCCCTTCTTGGTGAAGGGCGGCTCGGTGGCCGCCCATGTGGTTTACGCTGCCGCCTTCTCCTTGATCTGGCGCAACGTGCGGGGTGTCCAGTGCATATCCAGTTCAGCGCCGGCACGGGTGATTTCCTTGATGCTGATATATCCCATTTCACACTCATAGCCGTCCACCATGCCGAACGCCTGGATCTGGCCCTTGCCGTCGCTGTCCACGTCCTTTTCGGTGATGTACCAATCCCAGCTACCGGTGAAGTAGTGCAGGATCGCCACGGCTTCCTTGCCCTGCCCGTCCGTTTCGTAGCTTTTCGGCATGGCCTCGATGATCTCCGCCATTTCCAGAATCTTGCCCTTGAAGAACTCCTTTTCTTCCCCCTTGCAGCCGTTCACCAATGCCCAGGTCTGCGCTGTGCCAATGAAGGGTGCCAGTGTGTTGATTGCGGTCTTGATGTTCATGTCATGCTCCTTTCGTCTGCTGTGGGCTGGCCGGATTTGCTTGCCCCATGTGTTCTATTATACAGACTACTAGTAGTCATGCAAGCCTTTTTTGAAAGTTTTTGTCAGCCAATAAGACCAGCGAGAAGTGACGCGCGATTTGCTTGAAAATCACGCGACGCTGCCGCAATCCGTTACACCTTCTTGGGTCGTCCGCGCCCGCGCTTGGGTTGTGAAGCTTTGACCTTGGCAATCGCGACTTCCTGCGCCTTCGTGCCTGTCTGGCTCTTGTCATCCATCCACTGCTGGACTACCGATGGCCGCCAGCGATATGAATCGCTGACCCGTATGTACGGGGGCAAAAGGTGCGGCTTTTCCCTTGCCATGTTGATGATGCTGCGGTGTGCAAACCCCAGAATCTCCGCTAAATCCTCTGCCTTGAGTAGCTTTTCCATGGTCATTTCCTTTACGTTTGGTTCCTACCTATCAGGCTTTGCCAAATTGTTGATTCTGTTGATGCGGGGTTATGCATAGAGTTGGCCTGTGGTAACGGAATCAGGCACTTGGAAAGTGGGGTCCAGACGCAAAAAAGCCCCTCATGAAGAGGGGCAATATGCCGCTGGTAAAGCCTTGTTTAGAAGTGATAGGCCAAGCCGGCGCCGTAGTTCATCAGGGACGCGCCGGGCAGGTGGAGATAGGACACATTGATGTTGGCCGTCACATGCCCGGCAATCTTAAAACCAGCGCGCGCTGTGCCCTTGTAAACCGCGCCACCGTTGCCATTCTGCGCCATCAAGGTGTGTCCGAAACCGCCGCCGATCTCCAGGCCAACACGGCTGCCCAGGGGGATATCCATGTTCGCTCCGGCTAATCCGTAGAGGTCCTGGATGCTGGCACCCTGGGTGTAGGAATACGGGGTCTGGTAGGAGTAGGAATACCCGAAGCTACTTTGGGTGATGGTGTTGTACCCCGTTTTCTGCTGGTTGTAATTCAGGTTGAGAAAGCCAGCACTGAGGTAAGGCTCAAAGCTGACAGAGCCGTGGGTCTGGATGATTTTTCCCAGAGACGCATCCATCTGGTAATAACCGCGGGCAAAGGTGGCAGAGCCAGACGCCACCACATCGCGGTGATACAGATTGCCTGCCGTCAGAGTGACCCCCGGACGTCCGGCATGGCCAGATAAGCCAATGTCAGAATAGCCAAGGCCTACAACCGGGCCAGCCATGGCAACACAAGGGAAGGCGGCGAGTACTGCAACTGCTATGATCTGCTTTTTCATGGTAATACTCCTGTCTGTTGGTTGAACTTCATCTATGGAGCACTGCCAAATTAAAAATTTTCCGGCGTGAAAAGCCCCTTGGAAGGGGCTCTCAAGGCACAAAAAAACCCGGCGCAACGGCCGGGGTGGGTGTGGTTTCGTGATGCTCACGCTTTGGGGTCTTCTTCGCTCCAGGTGCGCTGCCAGGTGTCAGGCACCTGGATCACCATGATATCCTCCCCGTCTTCATTCACTTCATCCCTGGTACAATCCAGGCTTGCCAGGACTTCATCAAGCGTCTCAGAATCAATAAGATGGCCGCATTCTGCGATCGCGTCTTCCCTGGTCATCTGCCCTTCTCTAATGCTTCTTGCCAGCATGTAAGTCATTCCCAATGTATTCATGTCAGTCTCCTTATTGGACAGTTTTGGGGGTGTTGTGGTGATACTGGACGCGTTTTGTGATGCGCGTCGCCATCATTGCCTGCATGGCCTGCCTGGCAAAACTGAAATTGAGCATCTGCTCATCAATTTCACCCAGCAAGTCATCCAACTGCTCAAACTCAAGCTGCAGGCGCTCCATGCCTGCCGCCCGGTCTTCTTCGATCGCCACGGCGATCATTGCGGTCTGATAGCTTAGATCCATCAATAGCTTAATCACGTCTTTGTCTTTATCTCCTGAGTCTTTCACTGGGTGCCTCCTGCTTTTGCTGCCGCCTTCTGGGCCACCTGGTGAGCTATGCGCTCATATGCTGACACCTGGGTGACAATTTCCACCACTAAAATGCCACCGCCGCCGATGATGGCCGCGATCAGCAGCCATTTCAGGGCTGATCTCATGGATTGGAACACTTCTTTAATGAACGCTTTCATGGCTTAAACTCCTGTCTCCTGTGGTTAATCTCTCATTAATGTGGTGCTGCCAAATTCACTTCTTTGGCATGGCTTTCCACTTTTCCCCAAGGGCATCGGCATCCTCTTTGTCAGGCCACCAGGCGCCGCTGCATTTCTGGCAACGGTAATAAGGTTTGCCGCTCTTGGTGCTGAATTTGCCAGTGGGTTGCTTGCATTTCTTGCACTGCGGGCCTTCGGCTTCAGGTGTCGCCTTTGGGCGGTCGGCAAAGGGTGCGCCGGGGCGCCCATCGGCGTCTTGGAGCAATCCATGGCCATCTTTGATGGAGCATGCCCAGAAAAAAGATCCGGGTTTGTTCCGGCTTTCCAGGCGCTTCACCTGCCCGGTGCAGCCTTCGACCGGGCAAGGTTCCGTTACCGGTACCGCACCGGCGGGCATAGCTTGCAGGCCGGTTTGCAGCGAGTCCCACACCCTTTGCATCGTCACCCTTGGCTGCGCTTGGCCTTGGGTGATCTGGTCCAGGGAGTCCTCGATCTCCCGCGTCCAGTCCAGATCCGCGAAGTCAAAACGGCCAGCCAAGGCGGTGATTACGGACTCGCCAAGGGGTGTTGGGTAGAGGGCCGGGGCCTTACCCTTCTGCTCCATATAGGTGCGGGAGAACAACACCTTTATGATGGATGCGTAGGTGCTGGGGCGGCCTACCCCATGATCTTCCAGCGCCTTTATCAGAGTCGCCTCCGTGTATCGTGCCGGGGCCTTGGTGGTCTTTGAAAGGACTTCCCCGCGCTCGGGTTGTACGGTTGCGCCGCTTTGCAGCACTGGCACGGGGTTTGCGGCTTCCTTGGGCTGATCGTCATCGTCCTCTGACTCTATATATAATGTACGCCAGCCCGGATCCGCCATGACTGATCCCGTGGCCTTGAATACGATGGGGTGGCCTTGGAACTCGCCGCCATCCAGCACACAAGATGTTTGCTGGTACACGGCATCAGGCATCTGACTGGCAAGCGCCCTTTTCAGTATCAGAGAGTAAAGGGCTTGCTGTACGGCGTCGGATCCGGCTTCACTTGCCATGGGATCCGTTGGCCTGATGGCTTCATGGGCTTCCTGACTGCCTTCCTTCACCTTCCAGCGCCGGGGCGTCTCAATGACGGGAAGGCCTGCGGCTGCCAGCGCGTTACGCAGTAACGTCTCGCCTTCCTGACTCAAGTTCGGGGAATCAGTCCTGTGGTAAGTGATGGCGCCGACTTCAAAAAGAGCCTGCGCGGCTTTCATGATGGCCTCTGTGCCGACTTTCAGCGCACGGGATCCGTCCTGCTGCAAAGTTGACGTGGTGAAAGGCGGCTGTGGTCCTTTCTTGGTGGGTTTGGACTCGGCTTGGGTGACGGTCAGAGGTAGGGTGTGCAGGGTGGATGCCAGCGCATCAGCAAAGCCTTTGTCCTGGAAATACTCGCCTTCTTGGGTGCCATCCACCCATGCAGCACGCCAGCCGCCGGGCATGTGGGCCATGATCTGAAAGAACGCGGTGGGTTTGAATGCGCGGATCGCCTGCTCGCGCTCCACAATTATCCGGAGCGCGGGCGTCTGGACGCGGCCTGCCGATGCCTTGGATCCCACTACATTACTCAAGGGGCCGGAACACTCCCAGCCAACCATGCGATCCAGCCCGCGCCGAACCTCTTGAGCTGCTACAAGGCGCATATCCATGGAGCGCGGATTCTGTATAGCCTTGAGCACCGCGCTTTCTGTGACTTCCTGGTAGGTGACGCGCTTTGCGTCCGTTGGGCGGATCCCTAGCACTTGACAGAGATGCCAGGCAATGGCTTCACCCTCTCTGTCTGGATCCGTAGCCAGGAAAACGGCATCAGCCTTGCTGGCGGCGGCTTTCAAACCTGCCACTGTGTCCTTCTTATCGTCGGATATTGAGTAGTTCATCTTAAAATCCGGGGGCCGGACATAGCTTTTGTCGCCGGATTTTTCCAGGTCCCTGATGTGCCCAATGGACGCTTTAACAATCCAGTCACTATCCAGAAAGTGCTGGATGTGCTTGGCTTTGGTGGGTGATTCGACTATCAAAAGTTTCGTCATGACTTGCTCCCTGTATATCTCTGCGAAAAATAATCTACGGTGCTCACATATGCGCCGCCACCATTTCCAAGGCTTAAGTGCCCTGTCGTATATGCCGCCACTGCCAAATTCTGAGCCTGCGCTCCACGGTAACCCCGTCCCCATGCCCAGCCTTGGTTTTCACTCAATAGATGTGCGGCAAAATTCGCGGCATAGCAGGCATTTAAGGCATCCAAATTCGTGATTTTCCAGCCCTGGAAATTGCTGCTTTTCAGGCCAAAAGCGCCGATGGCCACGTTATGCCCTTGTCTTTCCAGTCTGTGGATGATTGCCAGCGCTTTGCCTGGATTGCTTGGCCGGTACACTCGCAGCGTGGATGTATCCACCAGTTGCAGAGGGTCGCCCGTGCCTGCCGTTTCGGTCTCGGCTATGCCGTAAAGCGTCCTTCTAGCCGCTTTTGGAGCGCATTTTATATAGGCGCTGGGTGGTTCAGTCTGGTAGTGCATCATGACGGTCTCCTTGCTGGTTTATAGGGCCATGGATAAGCAGGAATCGAGCGCGATTCAGCGCATCCATAAGCAGCCATGCCGCTTCTCTGGAATGGATGCCATGGTGCAGACAATGCGGTTTTATTGCGGCTTCCATGTCATCCATTACAGAAAATAACTCAAGGCTCTTGGTGTCCATGTCGGTATCCTTGGCGGGCATATTGCCCGCCGGTTGGGTTATCTTGTTCGGAGTTACTTTTTGTGGGAAAAGCAGCGCGCTTCGACCTTGTCGAGTTGCCCAAACGTCGCCGTTTTGGTATCCCAGTGCTTCACCCCTTCCCACTTTGCGCAAAAATTTATGGCCTGTGGGATGTTCCACACGGGCACATGGAAGTGGTCGCGGACGGCTTTAACCATGGGAACATGCGCCTCCTCATAGATTCGTAGATCCGCTTTTGTTGGGGCACATACCCGGTGGTAATACATAACCAAGGGCCAATAAATGCCTGTCCTGACTGGGGTTTTAATGCCCAGAATTGCCAGTCTGTGCTGCATCCTGCCCTGACTTTCCGCATCCATCAGACAGTACTGCCGGTTTACGCTGTGCAGGGCCTTTTCTACGGCTGGTGAAGGCATTTCACCCAGCTTTTCAGCCGTCTTCATGATGACGTTGTTGATGGTTGTTTTCTGATGCTGCGGCGGCGTCACCGTGCTAGCCATGGCAAGATCCCAAAAGCCTTCCACCACAAAAACCGCCAGGAGAGTGCTTAGGATAAATATCATGGGCAAGAGCACCACCTCTGCAAAAACTTCCTTTTGCTTGTCTGTCATTTTCATTTCGGTTACTCCTGTTCATCAGTTAGTGGGGTGTTCATCTATCTGGTGTTGCCAAATTGATTTGATGACGGGTTGCGATGGTCTATAAAACCCCGGCTTTTCTGCCGGGGTTATTCGCTTATGCCGCTTTGCGGGCGGCCTTTTCTGCTGCCTTGGCTTCGGCTTCGGCCTTGGCGGCGGCTTCTTCGGCTTCCTTCTCGGCCTGGATCTGCTCCGGGGATTTCCAGTTGGGATCCAAAACCTCCGTCAGTTCAGCCATGGTAAATTTCGGGCGGGAATACACTTCTTTCAGTTTCTTGCGGCGTTCCCCGGCGTTTTGGCCGTTCCTGGTGATTTCTGACGCCACAAAATTCGCTGCCATCTGTGCTTCAAAATCGTGCTGGTTCATTTCGGTACTCCTTCTATTGATGTGGGACTACACCTATAGGGGATTGCCAAATTAAAATGCGCGGGGATTTTTGGACATGGGGGTTATTGAAACCCAGAAATAACCCGGGTGGTTAAAAAACAAAACCCAGACAATAACCGTTTGGGTTATTTCTGGGTTGTATGGAAGGTTGCCGGTGTTAAGGATAGAAAACAAAAAAACCCGGCACGATGGCCGGGTTGGTGAGTAAGTGGTAATGAAGCGGATTTAGTGGATCTGGGGGATCGCCACTGCCGCCAGAAGCGCAATCAGGGCAATAATCAGCACCCATTCCAGCTTGGTGAGTCCTTTTTCATTCTTCATCGGATTTACTCCTGTGTGTGGTGGAAAATGGAGCCGCTTTCGGCGGCGAGTCGGGTTGCCCCTTGGGGAAGGAGATAGCTACATCAAGCCAATGGCAACCTGCCGGCGTTTATCGCCACTGACCGGCTTGGCGGCAATGGTGTATCAGAATGTGTGACGCCAGTGTCACGTATATTGATACGGTGATGCCAAATCCATCACCACTCGATTTCAATCTCGGATCCACCCCCTGACATACCTGGGCCGTCCATGCTGGGCCGGTCCATGGTGGGCTCTGAGTCCAAGGGCGGAACCACCAGGATCCCGCCTTCGCCCGGGCCGGTTGGGCCGGTTGGTTGTGGATGGCCCTCTTCGGGCCATTCCTGCTGCTGGTTTTGCTGCACTGTGTCTGGTTCCATTTGAGTCTCCTTAGATTTCCCTTTCCATGCCGCCCTTGTCCTTGTCCACATTCTGCTGGGTTGGGTCATAGCGCAGTTTTTGAGCGGCCTCGCGCCCCAAGACTGTGTCCCAATTTTGGGCTGCCTTTCCGGCGTCGTCGCCCCTTTCAGGCCTTTGCGTTTCCACCCACTGGGCCATCTTGTCCATCGGTGGCATTGGCGCTCTTTCTGGGCTTTCAGGCTGCTGCACCGGTGCCGGCGCGCCCTTCTCTGCCGATGATGCCTTATCCTTGCTGGGTTCTTCCTTGGGGGTGGTTGGACCTATGTCTGGGTCCTTGATGCCTTCCTCCCGCATTGCCTTGAGAGCCCTCTCCTGGACAATCATTTGTTGATCGTACTCCATCATCGCGATGTCAATGGGCATCGGGTTGAGGTAGGCCTCTTCCTCCAGGCGCCTCTGATGTTGCTCCTCTATAAGCTTTTCGCGCAATTCTTGGGAGACATAAGGCACGAACGGCTTTTCTTCATGCCGATGCCCCTGGATCGCGTCCTGCATGTCTTGGCTTTGGCGATGTTCGGGCTCTGGGGCCGATTCAATGTAGTCCTGCTCCCCCATCGCCGACGGCACGCTTTCATCCCAGACAGGTTCGCGGGCTGACTCGGCCGCGCGTTCCGCACCGTCCTTTTCAGTTTCTGGGGCCTGCTGATCCTGGGTGTGATGGTGGTAACGCTCGGCTGCTTCCGGGTGCTCCGCTTCCCATTTCTGGATCTCTTCATCCGTTGCCACTGAACGCCCATGCTCGTCAATCCATTGGTGGGGGTTATCTGGGGAATTTACCTGCCCGTTTATCTCAGCCATGTGCTGCCTGGCTTGGCGCTCTTCAGCGTCCAGGCGGTAGGCTTCCATCATGTCCTGCCCATCCTTTTCGTACTCGGTGAGTTCATGCACAGGCGTTTCCGGCTGATCCGTTACCTCTTTCTCACTGGGTGCCGCTGTTTCGTGAGTATCACGATCCGGCTCCGCCTCGCGGAGTGCGCCGTCGCCGTCAGGTGCTTCCCGCTCGCTGTTTACGCTGGCGGCGGAGCCTTTCTCCGGCTCCATTTTCGGATCCATATCTTCCTTTTCCACAATTTCCATCTTCTTTTCCTCCACCTGCTGGTTAAACTTCTGTTGATCTTTAGAGTGTGCATAATCAATTGCGTTTTGCTGGTACTGGTATCCTTTACCCCAATCTTTTTGGAGTTGGGATACATTATCGGTGTGTACCTTTATTTCATACCGGAATCGCGTTTGCCCCACATAACCCTGATTCCCTGTATTGATTTGACTTCCGGATCTCAGTGCGGCAATGCCATAATCTGCCGTTGCGCCCTGCATGCTATGGACCGTTCCTGAATAGGCATGTTCCACCCTTACTCCGCCATTTTTATCAATCGCCACGGCTTCACCCTGGGACGTTTTAATGTAGATCTTGCTTTCATCGATCCCGGTCACTACTCCTTTCTGGCCGTTAAACACCTTCATTTCCTGGCCGTCCGGCTGCTCAATGTCCTGATTTTGCTTGAAGATGATCTTGTCGTTTACGGCCATCGCTGTTTGCTTTTCCTGATACTCTTTGACCTTGCCCGCTTCATCCGGTTTCCAGAGTATTTCGCGGTTTTCCTTATCGATGAGCCGGACTTCAGCCTTTTGTAGATCCACGCTTTGGACTCTGTATTCCTGGCCCTTCTCCAGAATGACCGGCATGTTTTTCTTGGCTTCTTCGCCTTGCTTGGACATTTCTGCACGGGTTTCTATATGATGCTTTTGCAGGGCTGCATCGGCAAATTTAGCACCATGCACGGCATAATTCTTTTCGGGAATGATGACGATCTGGACGGCTTTGCCGTCCGCGTCTTTCATTTTACCATCATAGTAATAGGCCTGCCTTAATTCTTCTTTGGTTGCTTTTCCGTCATGCAAGGTACGCGCCTGCACGTCTTGCGCGCCTAGTGTGCCTTCGGCTTTTAATCCTGCCCTGATTCCTTCATTCAGGCGTTCGCGCATACTATTTGTAGCTACTAAAAGCAGGGTATTATCCCGCATTTGACTGGGGATGCCTTTATCGTTTTCTATTGGTGTTCCCTGTGGTAAGGCCAAGTATTCCTTGGCTACGGCATCAGCAATCTTCTGATCTATTTCCTTGTAATCTTTGGCGTCTGCTATGTCCACTGGCACCATGAATTGCTCCATGGCCGTCGCTGCTTCTGATGCTTTGCCCTGGCTGAATAGTTCTGCAATATTCAGCATTTCCGGGGTTTTCTGGCGGCGGATTTCAGTCAAGGTGGATGAATCGCATTCTTTTTTCATGATCCTGAAAGGGCTGCCGGATCCGACTGCCTGGAGCTGGTTGTCATCCCCAACAAAAAGCCCGCGGCTTTTGTTTTGTTCGATGGAATCAACGATTTTTGCACCTTCCTCGCTGGCCGTCATCCCGTGCTCGTCGCCAAAAAAGAACGTGTCCGGGCCACCTTTTTGACCAGCGGCTATCCACGCCGCATGGGTTTTGCATTCCACTCCAATTGAGGTTAGCTCCTTCACCGCCTGCGTTCCGGACGCTATTCCCAGCACCTTATGCCCGCGATTTTCAGCCGCGATTTTTACCACTTCCAGCGCGGTCGTCTTGCCGGCACCGGCTACACCTTGCCACACGGTATTTCGATCACCTGACTCCAGGGTGGTGTGAATTGCGGCTACCTGATCAGATGACAGTTTAAATCCTTTCTGGGCTTCATATGTGGATATTGCTTTCTGTATTTCTTCCTTTGTCCATCGGTCTTTTAAGGGAATCGCGCCCTTTCCGGCTCGTAGATTTTTGATCATCTTTTCGTCGCGGGCAACGGCCAGGCTGGTAGTTACCCATCGCTCAACGGATTGCACGCCTGTCTTGGGATCTACCGGGGCTTTGGCGGTGAGTAGGCCATGCTGATCCTTTCTTTCTGGGAAGGCTTGCCTTAACTCTGATTCTGTGATGCCCTTGGGCAAGCCAACCGCCAGCGCATGCTTCACCACTTCTTTTGCTTCAAAAACGGATTGCCTTTCAGACAGATGACGCGCCGCACTCAGTAGTGCGGCTGCAGCCATGTCCATGCGCTGCTCGTGGTTTTCGTGACGCTCATTTAACAAGGCGGCTTCCTTGATGGATTTAAAATCGTAGCCCTTTTCCAGCACTAATTTGTAACCTTGGGCCAGCATTTGCTCATGGGTGATGTGGATCTTTTCCTCTCGGATTTTGAAGGCGGCCGCCTGCTTTTGGTCGCTGGTCGCAGTTGCTCTGGTCAGGCCCATCTTCTCCAGTTCTTTTTCTATTGCTTTCAGTCTGGGGGAGAAATCTTCCACCATCTGCCTATCGATTCCTACTATCTCAAAAGCGTCTTTTGTTTTGTATAGATCATACCCCAGCTGACGCAATTCGCTTGCCAGTTCAGAGAGATAGGTAGCGTTCATCTCCTTTTCCCATCCCTGGTATTTATCCCAGGAAACGGCGCGCTCCGCGCCGTCGCTGGTTCGGATCGCTACATTCATGAATAGCGCATGCGTGTGTAGGTCTGCGGCCACGAACCCGTTTACCGGGCGCGCGTCCAGGTGCTGGGCCAGGGCTATGATGAACTCGCCGGCCACCTTTTCCTGCTTTCCATCCACCATGCCCCGGACAGCCATCATGCGCTCCTGGATTTTCTCCAGCGTTTTTAAGACAGCGCGGTTGTGGGCTTCTAAGATCCTCTCATCGCCACCGTAGGTTGCCATGATTGACACTGATTTTGGGGCAGACATTACTATGTCTTCGCCCGTGCGCCTTTCGTTTCCGTTATTCACGATCTGCGGCATTTCCCGGCCGTCCGGCAATTTGCCTTTGATCATGTCATCGAACACTTTCAAATCGTGTTCTGTCTTGATTTCTGGGGGCAATCCCAGCAACTCGGCTCCAGATCCTACCCATTGCATGGGGGCATGGGCGGCGGCTTGCACTTCTCCAAGGTCGTTTTTTTCACTGTAATATTCAGCACTTCCATAGTATTGCGAACCGTCGCCGCTGATGCCGGTTTTGCTTGGGGTGATCATTGCCTACTCCTTGGGGGCCGGTTGGCCCCTTCATCTATATGTCATTGCCAAATTGGATTAGAAGGGATCGTCATGGCCGATTTCTTCCTGCTCCACTTCACCGGGCAACTGGAACTCGGACACGGACGCGTTTACGGTAGTGGGGGTTGATTCCGTCACTTGGGGCAGGCTTGGGACCGTTTCGGAGATAAGATCAGGTTCGGGGGTGATGGCGCGCGCCATTACATAGGCTTGGGCCTGGCTGGGACGGTCTTTCCAGTTCAGTTTGACGCGACAGATCTTCACTCCATCATCACTTGCGGGGTACAGGAGAATGCCTTCCAGCTTGGGCAAGCCCTGGATCTGACTGGGCAAAATCGAGTCTTCAACCGTGTTCTGAAAGCTGCTGGACTCGCCACCCCCCGATGAATTGGAGCTTTCAGACTGGACTTCACGCACCAGGTTTCGGGTGCCGATTGCTTTCGCGGCCCATTGGGAAGTGTCCGGATCCGGCAATCGCAGAATCAGCTTGGACTGAGGCAATCCCAACATGGTCTCGGCTCCAAATTGTCCATACGTGTCGCGGAGTTGAGCGATTGATTGGATGCCCGTTACTACGGCAAGGCCGTATTTCCTGCATTCCGCTTGGGCGATTCCAATCTTGGGCATTTTTTGGAGCGTTGGCAGCTCGTCCACCATCAACCAGAGCCGCCGGACACGACTTGGGGGAAGCATCATGACGCCGTTAATGGCCACGTCTAGCCAGAGACTCAGCAACGGTCTTAGCGTCGTCCTTTGGTCTGCACGACTTGTCAGGAAGAGCCACGAGCCCTTATTTTGCTCTTCATTCATCACCCATTCCCGTATGGAAAAGGGCATTTCTCCTGGGCGCGTATCGCGCAGATAGCGCAAACAGGTTGTTGGGGCTGTCATGCTGGCCCGCGAGTTTGAAAATGTCTGACTTGAGCCGACAAGGCCTAGCAGGCCGCATTTTTTCACCAGTTCTATTAACTCTTCATTTTCAGACGCCATGATCATGCGAGTCATCTCGGATACGGATTTTGTGGTTTCCAAGATCGCCACTAACAGCGCGCGTGCGCTTTGTGGAAAGAATGGTTGACGCTCATCATCGGCAATCAAACCGCCTGCAAGGGCTTCAAAGTCCGCCCTATTATCCGCATCGGACCATGGAGTCCAAGGCTCAGACCTGGCATCCAGTGGGTTAAGAATACGGTCACCAGGACGGTAAAACCACTGGAGATATTCACCCGTTGGATCGTATACAATTGCCCTTTCACCCCTTAACCTTATCGTTTCCAACATCTGGGAAATGGCAACTGACTTACCAGTTCCTGGGCCGCCGGCAAGCAGGAAATGGCTAGGCTCTTCGTCGCGCGGGATTTCTACACCCCCAATAGTTATGGGGTATTTCTCTTTGGTTTTGAGCGCTGCCAGCTTCTTCGGATCCCGATAATCATAGATCCGCGCACCACGAATAAACTCGCCATCCATGTCTTCGTCATCGGTGTTGCTGGCGACTTTCTTCTTATGCAAAAGGATTCTGTGGACAGCAAACAGGGTGACAATCGCCAAGAGAAAACCGATGCTTTGGGAGGAGATCATGGTTATTCCTGCTGCGGTTCCTGTCACCCAGCCTGCCCCAAAAAAAGCCCATCTTGAAGGGCGCGGATCGCCCTTTCTGGGGGTGTCTTTGCCACCCAAAAACGCGAGGAAAAAGACCATCATGCCCATGGCATAACCGGGCAACATTACCATGCCTTGGCCGTAAGTTACGGCATTCATACCCATGCCGGTAAGGCCGCTGGAGACCATAACCAGCGTCCAAATCCAGTACATAGCTTTGCCGATTCCGGCTGTAAACTTCTCTTTCTTACGGTTGGGTTTTGCGTTTGCGTCCATTGTAATTTACTCCTTTATATAGGTTGATTCAGGTTAAACAGCCCAGAGACTTTCCAGGCATTCGTCTTCCAGTTGGGCGTCGAGATCGTCCAGGATAACGCTTTCAATTTCCCCTGAAAGTGGATTGTCCTGTGTTTCAAGCTCGGTTTCGTTCTCCATTCTATGACTCCCTTGGGTGGTGATTCATCAATAGGGAACTGCCAAATTCAATTAAAACGGATCGTACTTTGGCACCCCATTAGTGACCGATCCAGCATCTTCAGGACTTTGCATAACAGAATCCGGCTCCGGCTTGGACGGGTGGTAACGCATGTTTATATTATTGGTAGCAAACACACATTGGCGCACCAACTCCCCCGCCATTTCCGCTGCTGCCTGGCATTCATCTGCATCAAAACCAACACTAAAAGTGACTTTATGTATTGCGATCTTCATCGTGCATACTCCTGTCTGATTAATGGTTTTACTTCTTGAACTTCCTGCAAAACACTTCCACTGCATCACGCTCCATGATCTGTGTATCAACTCCTTGCGCATGCAAGGCGGTAGTTCCAAATGCAGTGACACCACGTCCATCGGCAAAGGCTTCTATGTGCTCCACTTTTAGACGCAGCACTTGCAATCCTGTCAAAATCCGTTGCAGCACTTCGGGTGAAGCTACTGCAGCACCATCTTGGCTCGTGGTGGCGATTTGCGGCGCGGTCTTTTGCTCGGCCAATTCACCCATGCGCGTGTTTATCTGCTCCACTAAGCCATGCAAATACTCAATATAGAGCCTGCTTTTTCCGTGCATCATCAAGGTGCGGATGTACTCAGTGGACGACATTCCAAGCATTTCTGACTCTCTGGTCAATGCATCGCGTTCCCCGTCAGTCAGCCTTATGGTGAAGTTTTTACGGATGTTTTTAGTCATGTCAGTTACTCCCGTTTCTGGTTAGTGGTGCAGGGCGCCCGAGACGCCCGTCACCATTGGGCCGGTGCCAAATTCCTGGCGCATCGCGCATGGCGGAATTTTGGCCCGCGCCCTGCGCGGCAAAGCCGCGCCGTTGCTGGCGGCGGGACGCCGGTTGCTATCCCCGAAGGGGTAGCGACCGGTGTCTGAGATTTACCGTGGTACCTGTGAGCGTAGCGAACAGGTGCCACTTGCTTTTTTCGGAGTGGGGTATATTGGTGAAGGATAAGGGATAGATAGGGTTAGACTGTCATGCATGCAGCCAATCCAATCTTGAATGATTTCCAATCTGACAGAGAATCAAATTCTGTCATCTCCAATAACCTGATATGCTCCCTGAAAAATGCACACGGATTTTTACCAACTGTCTTTCCCCAAATGTCTTTTTGCCCGAGCGTCGCCGCCGCGCTTCCAAAAAAGTCGTTGGCACAAACCCATTGCCCCCGCCGCCCCAACCCCGCGCCCTTTCCACACTGCACGGGTAACATCGCGCCGGTTAATACCGGCACTTTCCATCCCGCCTTTTTCAATGTGAATGCTTTAGCAATATCACTATCAACCCGCACCCCATGTGTTTCTGCCAAACCCCACAGTTGAATAACCACACTCAACGCCACAAAGCCGAACACCACCCAAAATATAAACTTTTTCATCTCACACCCCGCGCTATTCGGTAAAGGCGGGCGTCCAGCCCGCCGGTTATTTCATGCTGCCGCCTGCAATTGCCGCAATTCATTACGGGTGATTGCTGCGTCTCCGAGTGCACGCGGATCCTTGCGCTTTGAGTAATAGCCCACAATATAAGATGGGCAATTCGCCAACGCTTTCGCTTCCTTACTGCCTGCCATGCACCATTGAACAGTCAAGGTGATATCCAGATAAGCACACCACACAATGCGTCTTTCGGTTTTAGTTTTCATTGCAGTCTCCTTATCTCTTCACTTAAATAATGGCGCCGAGTAGCAGATGCCACAAATTCCAGCTAGCCCAGAGTGCGTCCAACAAAAAGAACAGGAAGAATATAGCCAGCCATTCAACTGCTTCTTCTGCTCCTTTTGGAGTCATGATGTAATCTTCCAAAAGGATTTTGTTTTTGATCACCGCAGCCGCCGCGCGGCCTATCCAGTCTTTCCAGATTTGATCAAGGTATTTCATGTCACACTCCTTATGCTTTTCCATTCAGAACGCATGCCAGACTACGGCCGCCGTGAGTCAAACAATACGATGTGCTACGCACGGGCAATTGCTTTTGGACGCTGTTTGCCGCCGCCCATGAATAGCCGCCCATGATTCCCATGCTCAGAATCAAGATGCCAGTTATTAGCAACGTCTTCATTTTCGTTTCCTTTGGGGCCGATGGCCCCTTGCAGTTGCAGTTTGAGTTTCACTTCACTTATACGGTGGTGCCAAATTAGTTGGCGCCCTGCGCTTCCAATGCTTCAACCAAAGCAAAGATGCGTTCCGCGTCTTTTTGACTACCATGTGTTTCACGCTGGATCACTGCTTTGACCTTTTCCAGATTCATTTTCAGCCCACCCATTTTTTGGAGCTCAACGCGGATCCTGATTACCAGAGTCACTATTTCTGCCTGCTTCATGTTCTGTATTCCCTTCCGGTTTTCCGGGTGCGAAGTTGGCTGAATTGCCGCCTTCACAGATAGGCCACTGCCAAATTAATTTTTTGGGGAAGCGTCCAGCAAAAATCTTGAGTGATACCGCATGAAGAATTTATCCACTTGCCAGGCAGAAAACAGGGATATCTCCAGCGATGTGCTTATCTCCAATGCGCCTTTCCAATGCGTGCCCGATAAAGTCACCGCTTTCCACCAGACGTGCCAAAACCCCGGGGTTAAATCCCCCGCCGCATATTTATTGAAGATCAGGACCAAGCCGCCCCAAAAATCCGGCAAGCCGCCCCACGGGATAAGGTGTAACAGGTACACCATAAGAAAAAATGATAAGACAGACACCGATATAGCGCGAGCGATACGACGAGACAGACTTAAGGCTTCGTGCATGACAAAATCTCCTTTAGTGCACCTGCTGTGTACTTTTAGTACATACCAACCAGTCGGTTGACTGGCTTCCGGGGGTGAAAACCTAAAACTCAGTACTTTTAAGTACTCAGAAAGTACTGTTGTGCCTTTACAACAAGCCACCAGCCTGAATCCGTGCACTTTTAGGTGCTCAAGAAGTTCTCGCGTTTCGAAAGGCGTCTGGCTTGTGCCGTGCTGCGTTTTGCGGGTTTATGGTAGGTAAGTACTGCCTACCACCAGAAAACGCACCACAGGGCAGGGAAAGCGGCCTAATGGAGCGGCACGGCACGAGTCCGCCCGTCCGCACCCCTGAGAATGGCGACTTGTTCGCCGGGGTGAAGGTGTGGGTTGCCCGCTTCTGGGACGCCTAACAATTGCCCGTCGGTGAGTTTCACCATGACCTCTGTGCCATTCACATGGCCGGAAGTGGCGGCATTGCCGATGATGGCTCCGCCTACAAGGCCGGCGACCGCGCCGATGGCGTTGCCGCCGATCAAATAACCGGCCGCGCCGCCAGCGATGCCGCCCAAGGTGCCATTGGCCGCTTTGGCTTGGGTGTTACTGATTTCCACGGGCTGACACCGAATGACAGTGCCTTCGGCCAAGGTCTGGGCCTGAAGATTTTCGGTACTGCTATACCGCTGATAAGACAGGGGGGTGGTGGCGCAACCGGTAAGGGTGAGGGCCAAGATGGGGATAATGAAGATTTTGGGATTCATGGCAGTGCTCCTGATTGAGTAGACATCTATCAGGCGCTGCCAAATTCCGGTGCTGTGCAGCGACACCAGCATGAATTACAATCTGAGTGCGTGAAGTCAGCGAAAAGGGAGAAAGCATGCGTCACAAAGACACGGAACCACCCGACATAGAGCGTATTACCCGCTCCGACATCCCGCTGTGAGCTTGCTACCTGATATAGATTCAACTCTGACCAATATATCAAAGGTAACTCTCCCAGGTGGTGTCGTTGGAAAAGTTACTTTGGGAGTGATTATCGCATCCTTATGTATGGGCGGTATCGCTTTGACATCGCATAATATTTGGCTTTCTGCCGGAGCACTAACTCTAATCTTCTTGCTGGCGGCAACCATGTTTTGGCGGCTTATTAGTTTTGCCGATAGACATCCTCAAGCCGCCTTGCTTGAGGGGGCGCAGTTTCTTGCGCATGAACAGATGCAGCAAGCTACAAAAGGGCAACCTGCATTCATAGTAGAGCCGACTGACCGAACGCAACCGTTCGCGGTAGAAGGCCCAGATGCAAACCTACAAATTGCATTGAATCCAGATTCAGATATTCAGGACGAACAGAATAACACCGGAAGGGACAATCATTAATGTCAACCCTCTATCATATCTACCTGAAACCAAAGCCGGAAGTTGCGGAGAATGATATCAGTAAGAAGCTGGATCTCGCCATAGACTGGTATAAATATGGCGAAAACTGCTGGATAGTAAAAAGCACATCCGAACCTGACAAATGGCAAACACGCCTTAAGCCGTTGGTCGACCCCGCTGGGACGTTATTCATCTGTAAACTTGACGCCACAAAAAGGCAGGGATGGATGCCTAAAAAGTTTTGGGATTGGCTCCGGGAAAACGCCAAGTCATAAACACGGGGTTGTCTTTACCACGGCGGCGGCACCCCCTCCGTCCGGCCCAAGGCTTCCAGCACTAACCGCGCGGTCACCAATTCAGTATTGGTGACATCTCCGTATTCAATCGTGTCCCAAGCGATTTCAGCCAGCCGGTCGGCGTCGCCGCCGGTTGATTTGAACAGCAAGTCAGCCATTTCCAGGGCTTCCTGGACCATTGCTTCACCGAAGTACTGAGCGGCTTCCTGGGCGGCCTTCACTACGCGGGCGTTCCGCCCAGTGGTGGACAGGTGCTGTGATAGTATCGGCGCCCGGGTGGCGAACCACTCCTGAACGACCCGCTCGTGCGGCATGGTGAAGGTGGCACTTTCCCTTTGTGCCGGGGTGGTATGTATATTATATCCACCCTGGCACAAACCATATTCCACGGGGCTTTGCGGGCCATCGGTGCCAGTGGCCTGCATGATGACGGCCTCCGCTTTAAGCGTCGCACGGGTCACTGTCTGGCCCTTGGAAATCACGCGGGCGGCCAACACGTCCACCTTGGCAAGGCTAACTGCGCGTTCTTCCTGCATGTCCTGCATGTGCTCGGCTTTGGTTTGGCCCAGGCATTCCGGGTCAGCGGTATATTCGGCCACGGACAGTCCGTGCTGCCAGAGGCTATGCAGGGGTACTCCACCATAGATATGAATGTCGATGGTGTTCTCCGCATTGGCTCCGCGCGCGCGGCCAATGGCCTGCACCGTCTCAGCCGTCACGCGGTTCAATAGCCATTCACGGATCCGTGCGTCGGCGGGCAAGGGCAAGCGACACTGCACGTCGGTGTCACCTTCGCCGACCCACTCATCCGCCACGGTCTGCATGTCATCCTGCCATGCGGGCCAGTTTTCGGGGTTGGCTCCGGCAGACAATGCCGCTATTCGGCTGCGCTGGTACTCGGCGCGCCAGGCTTCCATCGGTGGGAAGAATGAGCCCACAATGACCAGCGGCTTGCCGGACCAGCCGTTGTGCGCTCTGTGGTGCCGACCCCAATGCCCAAGCATCGGGTTCTCATCTTCTGGGTCGATTTGGTCCTCGACCTTCTTGTGGAACAGGCAAGCCGCTCCGGCGTGATGTGCCATGAGCTTTTCGTATTTCTCAATCTCCCGGTCCCGGCGCTCTGCCCCGCTGCGCTTCACGTTCAAGGGAGTGAGTCCCCAGAACCGCGTGGGGTAGCGAACGACGCGGACATTCTGGTGGGCTATGGCATTCACGATCTGCCCGCCCTGCGCCTGCACCACGTCCACAATGACGGGGTCGGGGGTGGCGTCCATGATGATGGTCGGCTGTCCATGGGCAAGCCGTTCCATGACGGGCAGACTGTGGGCAACGATCAATTCACCGTTGCACACATAGCCATCACCAAACTGCAGTGATTCCGCTATAGCATGCGCGGCACGCAAGGGATTGTCGGACATTTCGCCAGCGGCATTGAATTGCAGCTTTTCCCATCCGGCCAGGGCTATATCCGTTTTGCTAGACTGCTTTGCGGTCTCCAGGACACCCTTGATGGATTCCAGCAAGGGGGCGTCAATATTGATTGATCCGGTCTTTCCAACCCATCCCGCCATGTCCATAGCCATTGCCCGGAAGAACTCGCCTGCCTGCCGGTGGCGGGCCAGCGCGACGGCATCCTCGCCCTTTTCCAGATATTCGATGACCTGCTGATTGCGTCGGCTCCAGTGATCAATGTCCTGTAGTGTCACATTGACGCCCTTGCCCGGCTCAAAATGCTCATCAAAGATGACCAGCGAGTCGCGGGTTAGGGAATGGGAATAACTGCCCGACGCGGACACCACAAACTGCGCGGCTAGTGCATCACGCAAATGAGACTGCCAGACGCAAGGGGTAACTTCGCGCCAGTCCAGCCCGCGCGCGGCAAGAATGCTCTTGGCCTTTGCGACTTTCTCCGGGGCGGCCTTGGTCGTTTGCCCTTGCCCATCCGTGTAGTAGTCAACCTGCCAGGCAAAACCATTGCTGCACTGCAGGCATACCTCTGCCTGGGAGATATGCCCCTGATCCATGGCCTCCTGGGCGGTTTGATGGTTCGGACAATACCCGCAATGATCCGGATCAGGGTTTCGTCCCCAAAAGTGGAAGAACCCCTCTGCGGCATACTCGTCAGCCTGTCCATGGTCAGGCACAAAAACGCACGCCCGCCCGGCTTCCAGCCGAAGTCCGGCATGCCGGATCAACGCCTTGGCCGCGGTGGACTTGCCGGTGCCGGTGGTGGGCATCATGAGAACCGGGGCAAAGGGTTTGCCCTTGTCCTTCATCCATTCCAGATAATCGGCCACCGTCTGCTGTAGCGCGGTCTGCAATTCAACCCGGACTTCATGCGTCGGGCCGGATTGCGCGGGTGCTTGTGGATTTTCAGAAGGACGCCATGCCCTGATCTGAACCGGCCTGGACAGGACCATGCCGCCGGGGTAGTCCACTTCCGGCATCTCCTGATCACCATGGGCAATGGCAAGCGCCAGGTGAGCGGCCAGCACGTCGGTGCTCATCCCTTCGCGCGGATAATCTCCCCAATCGCTGCCCTTTTTGCCGCCCTTGGGGCCGCCATTTTCAGGGGATGGGGGGATGGCGTAGTATGCCCTCAAGCCAGCGGCGCGAAGGATTTTGACCGCGCGGGCAGACGCTTTTTGCCCCGCGCCAGATGCGTCACGATCAACCAGAAAAACTGCTGCCGGGACTTGTGCGAGCTGGTCAGTGGTCATGCTTTTAGCCTGCAAAGCCTGCTCGGTGGCCCACTTGACTATGCCGCCATCATACTGACATGAGATTCCGGGCCACCCTGCCGCCTGAACGGTCGCTGCATCGGTTTCCCAGCCTTCCGCGATCAGCCGCGTCGGCCCGACACCCATATCGCGGGGGAAGACACCTACAGGGACCGGGCACAACGTGATGCCTTGAGGTCCAAGCATCTTTCTTTCAGACTTCTGCCCGGCCTTATCAAAGAACGTCCGCTGGATGCCGGTGATGACACCCGCATTCTGCATCGGGCTCAGCATCAATCCGTTTTTACTGATCCTGACTTGCCTGGACCAGTGGTCCAGGTGGTCGGGGCCAAGCCTGCCAGCAAGGTATGCTCGAACCGTTTCGCGGTGCCGCTCCAGCGCAACGCGGCGGGCACCCTTCTGGCTGGCGTTCAGCCCCTTATCCCAACCGGCGGGCATGTCTTTCTCATGGGTGCAGGTCCAGCCCGCGCTCCAAATCTTGAGAGCATCTTCCTGAGTTGTGGCAAGACTTGAACGCTGCCCGCCGTTGGCGGGGTGTGCAGGGGCTATCGCCCCTGCTGGGACTTGGGCATGGATTTGGTGCAAGAGCGCGGCAATCGTGCCGCCTTTGCCCGTGCTGGCGTCCAGATATACCCCCTTCTGGGGGCTGATCTTGATGTGGTGATGGCCGCAACCGGACGGGTCAGCGTTGACCTGGCGCCCTTCCACGAGAAAAGGAATGCCCTTCTCCTGCAGCGCACTGATCACCTGATCCACGGTAAAGGTTTTGGCCTGGTGGCGGGGGTTCAGCATGACGCACCCCCCTTGCCAGCTTGGGCAATCCGGGGGCGACCTACGCGGCCGCGGCGCTTTGGTGCGGGGTTTGCGGGTGGCATGGCTTCGTGTGCTTCAAGCCACCGAAGAACCGTGGCGAGCAACCACCTTGGGCCGCGGCATCCCGGAATCAGGATGGCCGGGGGAAGGCCGGAGGGGTCCCGAGAATAGCGGTTTTTAAGAGTACCGACAGCGACGTGAAGCAGAGTCGCCAGATCTTCGTATGTAAGGACAAGGGGGTGGTGCGGCGGCTCTCCGTCTCCGCCATCGCCATCATTTCCCGATCCCGATCCGCTTCCCGCCCCGGAGTTGCTACCTGTGGCACGGTGGCGCGTCTGACGTGGCGCTGCGCGGTGGGCGACGCGGACATGCGCGGGTGGCGCAAGGCGGGTGCGGATACGGCCGCCCCAACGGCCCCAAGCGGCGCGGCGCACCTTGGGGGGTAACGGCTGACTTGGCCCTTCCCTGTTGACTGATCGACACAAGCGAATCGTC
>JAJYPA010000536.1 GCA_021795795.1 Pseudomonadota bacterium
CAGCGAAAGCGCAGTTCGCATCGCATAAATCGCATCGCGTATTCGTGTAACCAATTGGTTTATAAGATGGTGCCCAGGGCCGGACTCGAACCGGCACGGCATAAGCCGAGGGATTTTAAGTCCCTTTTTGACCCATTTTGGTGCATTCAGAATCAATCCGTTATGATAAAAAGTAGTGTAATTACAAGACATTGGCATTTACCCTATTCCTTGCCATTCCCTTATATTCCCCCTTATTCCCATTTCTCAGTGTCCAGCCAGTGTCCAGATTGTCCAGATGAACCACGGCCATGCCGCATTATATCAGAAAGCGCCGACCACACCCCAAAACCAATGCCAAAAATAAATTTTTCACCACCCGCCAAAACCCCCAAATCCCCAATGCCCGCTTGCTCTCAGTTAAATAAGCACACCCTGATATATGGGTTATGGCATACTACTGAAAGCAATATTTGACAATCGAATCAATAATTTATGCTTGACCATGAGAGAAACCAATCTATAATCACAGTTAGGGGATAGCATCTAGAGCGACACGGGGACTCTCGGCCCCTTCCCCGATCCTTAAGATGTATGGCCCGAGAGATAGATTACCGAGAGGATACGCCATGAACAGCCGAATTCTTAAGCCCGTCACCATCCACGGACACCGCGCGTTCCGCGATGTATCTAATCCGCGCAACCGGCACGACATCTACAACTGTTTTCCTGGCACCACGAACTTTGATCCGCTTTGGCTGCGTCGTGACACAGACAGCGCATCTCGACGCTTGCAGCGCATCACCACCGTCATCAAGAAGTCTTCTAGCCGCACCGCCGCACCCCGCCGCGTTCGGCATACCACGCGCTCGTCTGCGAAATCAGGCGATTCTAATTCTGATGATGGCTCAGACTCGGAACCCGAGCGACGCCAGCCGCTCCAGCTTTACGATCAGGCCGCCCTGGCCGATCTGCTGACCATCAGCAAAAAATCCGTACAGAACATCTACAGTAAAACCCCCCATCTTCTCCCTACTGCAATCCAAATTCCAGGCGCCCGCGGCCCGCGCTGGACGCCTTCGGCTGTTGAGGAATGGCTCTCTGAGCGCCCACGGCACACCCCTGCTGCACCTGCACCAGTAGTCGCGCCCAAGCGCAAGGCTGGCCGTCCAAGAATTGCCCCTGCAGTTAAGGGGGTGCAATCATGAATCGCGCCCTGGAAGCTGCTTATAAAGAGTTCAATGCCCAGCATGAGGGTTGGGACTTGCACATGCCCGCTGGCGGCGACTGGATCGCGCCAGACTCGCATTACTACACCACAGCAGCAGTAGATGGCCGGGAGGAGGTCGACTATCGGCCGGCCGTTAGTGAGCCGTCCGGCCTGCCGGATCTGCCCAGCGAGCTTGCCTCACGCGCTAAAAAGGCACGGGGCGTTGAGTACGTGCCGTTTGCGAGCGTAGCTCCTGCACCCCTCCATGATCCGTCTGCGATCGAAGAGCGGCGGGCGGGGGATGAGCGTCAAGACGCGATTGACGCTCACGCTGAGGCCATTCGCGCTCGCGCACTGCGCGAGTACGCCGGGGATTATCCTGAAGTGCTTACACTGCTCATGCAGCGCAAGACGCTCGGCGAGATCGCCGCCGCGACGGGCTACACGGAGCGCCACGTGAGAAACGTCGTACGCGGAAACGCTCAGCGCCCGGAGGCCGGAAGCCTTAATGCCTGGCTGGAAGGTTTTCTGAGAAGCGTCTGGCAGGGCGATGTACCGATATCTGTAGAGCCAGTCAAAACCGGCAAGAAAAACCGACAATTTCAAGCGGTTGTCGCTCAGATGGCTTGGGATTTTGAGGCGATTGCGATGGGGGTGATGGTATGAAAACGTCACTCTCGATTCAGGAAGTCCTCAGCAGCGCGGGCATTAGTTTTCGTCCTGGCCGCTGGCTCAGGCTCAAAGGCCCCGACCTCGACGCGATCAGCGTCAATGCCGAGTCTGGCGCATTCAAAGACCATCGCACAGGAGAGCATGGGGGGGTCCGCGCCCTCTGTGCTCGGCTGGGCATAGACGATGCCGGCATTGTCATCGATGCCGCCGCGATTTCCAAGGGGAAGACGGATCAAGAAAAAGCTGACAACAACTCTATTCAGTGGGCAAAAACGCAATGGTCGAGGGGCGTTCCCGCCATTCAGTCGAAACGCCCGACTGGCTGGGCACAAGCTGCCTGGGATGCGGATCAGTCTCAGTATGCTGACCAGCGTGAGGCCGTATATGACTACCTCATGAGCCGGGGCCTGGACCCCGTGCAGTTCCTTCCATTGATCAGGATTCAGATTGAACTGAACCCACGGTATAAGGAAGATAGCGAGCCTGATAACGTGGATGCAGAAATGCAAAAGTGTGGTGCTGACTTTGCCTTTTTGATGCCCATGTACACTATCGGCAAGGCCGAAATAACTGAGAATGTCTGCGGGGTTCAGCGGACTTTTCTGAAATTCGCGGAAGACAAATACGGCAAGGTTCAAAAAATTGGCCGCGCGATGTTGGGGAAGAAAGGCGTCACGAGCATTGCCGCCGTTGGCTCCCCGGTCATTCTGCCAACCTCAGAGCCCGTCTTGGGATCTGGCGAAGGCTTTGAAACGGTTGCATCGTTTGTCCAGACCATGAACCGTCCCGGCGTTGTGTGCTGGGATTGGTCAGGCATGAAGGCATGGAGCGAGTCCCTGCAACCGGGAGAGGGTGCGCCCCTGGTGGCCTTCCTTGTGGACTCTGATAAGTCGGAAACCGGCCAGCGGGAAAGCGCCGCCGCCGTGCGCAGGATCACGGCACATGAGCATGGCCGTGCCGTGTATCTCTTGCCCCCTGAAACGATCATGTCGGACGCAAAAGGCAATCGCGACTGGAACGATTTGCTCCAGCAATCTCCTGACCAGATCGCCGCCGAAATCATCCACGCATGGCACAAGTCTGATGAAAATATGGCTCTGGCTCCCGTGGCTGACGATGCCCCCACGATTCAGAAAGGCCCTCGTGAAGCAGAAACGGCTCAAGTCATCGCTGAGGCCGTTGCACAGCATTTTGCCTTTCAAGTCATGGAACAGGCTATGGCTGACTATCTGATGGCATACCACGAATACGCCGAAAAGCTGAAAGAATGGCAGAAAATGCCGAAAGACGCGCGGAAAGAGGAAAAACTGAAAAGGCCCAAGTTGCCGCCGTTACTGATCAAAGTAACCACCGGGGTAGGCAAGAGCCACATCATGCGCGAAATCCTGCAGAATTTCGCTGAAAAAATCCCAATGTTGATCCTGACCCGGACGCATGAACTTGCGGCCTCTTATGCTGAAGTCGGAGCTTTTCCATACCACGGACGTTCAAACCCTGAAACCGTGCCATCCTCTAAAAAATCCGGCTACACAAAGGATGATCTGGAAAAGGAAGGCGCGGCATTTAAGGCAAGCGATTGCTTCAAGTATCCCGTGATTGAGCTTGTTGCAGAAAAAAACCACGTCCCAGCACTGACGGCCTGCCGTCAGTGCGAGCATGGCCGGAAGTTCATGCTGGAAAATTACCATGAGAAGTCTGTGCCCTATATGGACGCAAAGGATTGGTTTTACTCCAATGGCATCAATCCAGATCCAATCCCTGCATGTCTCTGGTTAAGCCATCAGGCGGCGGCAAGCCACGCGCGGGCAGTGGTTGGCCCGAATGCCAGCTACAGCGATACCCTGGCCCACCAGCAGACCCCAGAGGACACTCTGGAGCGTTTGGTGATCGTTGATGAGATCCCGGATCTGGCGCGGCATGTTGAAGCCAGCAGTTCAGATATGGGGGTATATGCCAGCAAGTGTCTGGATGCCGCGGATTATCTGTCGAAGCGCACGGCTGAAGACGCCGAAGAACAGGAAATGCTGGATAAACTCATCGCAGACAACGATGCGGCGCTGGATCTATTCCAGCGCGCGGGCGCATGGCTTGGCCGATCAGTCGGGAAAAAAGGTATTCAGGCAATCCCCGACGAGATGATCCGCCTGGTGAAGGACTTGCATGTGGACTGGCTTCCAGGAGCAACCGCCAGATGGGAAAAGGCGGAGGTTCGCTATGGTCACGAACCCTTTGTGCCGCTCCGTATGATGAAAGGCTTGGTTGAAAGCATTGCAACCGGGACCGCCATTGTTGAAGCGGGGGTCATCCACGTCCACGAGATCACCACCCTGGGCGACCGCATCCAGAAAGGCTTGCCTACGATTTTGCTAGACGCCACTCCAAGCCCCGCCGTGGAATACATGGTGCAGCAGAAAGGAGGCCGGATCGTGAGCGCGATTGCCACGCAGCATGTGAAGATCGTTCATTTTAACCAGTATTTGCATGGTCGGACCTGGAAGAACAAGGCGCATCAGCAAGCTGAACTTGGAAATTTGCTGAATCTGAAAGCGCAGATGCAAGAAGAAACCGGCAACGCACCTGTTGTCACTCTGACGTACATGCCGCATTGTCAGCTCGCGGATAAAACAGAGAATCCGGAATGGGGATATTTTGGCCGGGATGACGTAGGGCAAGATAACTGGAAGGGCAGGGACATGCTGATTTTCGGCGGACCTATTTTTTCCCCGACCACTCAAGCCCTCAGCTACAATGCTGAGCTGATGTTGAAGCGGCTGGCTGGTGACAAGTCTTCGCCGGACTGGAATGCCGAAATCGAGCGCAGCGCGGAAGTCACTGTGGGCAACAAGATCGTCATCAGTAAAGCCCCCCTGCCCGTTGATCCTTATCTCAGGACATGGGTGCTGGACAATTACGCCCGCCGCATGGTGCAGGGCATCGGGCGCGCGCGTGCGGTATGGGCTTCGCCAGACAAGCCAGTCAATGTCTGGATTGCTGGCGGGTTGCCGCTGGCGGGGTTGGCCGCGTATGGGCTGGGCGTCGATGAGTATCGGGAGGAGAAATTGAATATGAACGACGAGAGCCACACACGGGCAGAGAAAAAGGTGCAGGCGGCAATGGCGTCACTTCAGGCCGCAGACAAGGATTCAAGCTACAGAGCAGTTAATAAATGGCTGGAGCAGCAGAACGGCTTGCCGGGTGTGCGTTATGACGCCTGGAAAAAAGTTCAGCAAAGTGTCTACGGCCCTGATATATCATCATACGAGGCCGTAGACGCTTTGCTAGAGGCCCTGGGGGGCATCGTAAAGGTGGCCGGATGGAACGGCGTTGAGGTGTCTGATGCGGCTTTGAGCTTGTGGAATCACCCCAGAACCGAGCCTGTGGTCAAAGCCGCAGCCCAGATCATCCTGGAGGCGTCCCCAGACTCTGGAAAGTGGCGGGAAGCTCAACCCCTTCCTGCGTAATGCCCCGACGAAAAAGCCCGCGTCAGCGGGCAGTCGGGGCAGATACTTAGGCTTGACCTGGATAATATGATCGGGGCTGGGCGCAAGCGCCCTTTGTCGCCCCGATGTGTGCCGTTTGTTCAGTGACAAAAAAGTTTCATCCTGGATCAACCATATCCCATTGATTCTATGTTTTGAACAATTACCACATTTCACGAAGTATCATCCTGAGCAGCCCTACGGCCTTTGCCGACCCCGGTGATA
>JAJYPA010000537.1:0-1216 GCA_021795795.1 Pseudomonadota bacterium
GCACCCCACCCATCTTAATGTGGAAGAGGCCTTGTACTGGGCGCGGCGCATTGGCGCAGAGCGGACCATTTTTACCCACATGACCCATGATATTGATTATGCGACGTTGGCTGCGGAGTTGCCGGAAACGATCATTCCCGCCTATGACGGTATGGTCGTGGACCTTTGAGCGCATGCTGCTGATGGCCGGGTGTATGCAAAAAATGTTTGACATCGCCGACATGAATCCATATATTACGCCGCATCGGGGCCATAGCTCAGCTGGGAGAGCGCTTGAATGGCATTCAAGAGGTCAGCGGTTCGATCCCGCTTGGCTCCACCAATTAAATCATGCGATTACGTCATCTTTAATTACCCCGACCAAACGCGATTGTGACAATTTTGTGCCATACGCCGAAGAGCTTTTTCTTAAGGCCATGCCGCTTCATCTATGGGCGGCAATCGGCAGCCCAAGTTTTATTGCAAATGGGGCAATAAGTCCGGCGAGTTGTTTTTCCGAAATCATCCCCGGAATTCGTCCAAGCTGACCACTTTTCACGCGATAAAGTATGGCTGGGGTGCCCTCAAAACCCATTGCTCCCATCATCTCGAGGTTGCGCTTCAACTCTTCACTGGTCTTCGCCGTCGGCTTAGCCTTGGGCAGCTAAGGCGACCGGCACATAACGCACCGTTAATTTACCAGCCTGGATAAGAGCGGCTTCATGCTCGTACATCACATGGCAATAGGGACAATTAGGATCCTGGAAATCGTAAATAATCGGACCCTGATGCCCTTCCTGAATATACATGATGTGATGCGGGAGTATCTGGTTCCAGAGAATGCCTGCGGTCAGCGTTTTGGGCGGTGCCGTCTGCGCCACAACGGATGAAATCCCCGCTATTGCCATGCTGCAACCCAGCAGACCGATCATCACCCATTTCATTGCTACTGTTCTGGAAGAATGTGTCATGTGGTTATTTTTTCCTTGAGGCCAGTTATTTCAGATTGGGGAGCATAGTCAGCAGTTCCCCGTGGGACACCATGCCGGGGATCAAACCGGTGCTGCCATTTTTGTGCTCATACAGTATGGCGGGCACACCCATGGAATGGGCGCTTTGCAGCACGGCCATATTCACTTTCAGAGCATGCGTGGTCTGCGGCAGCGCTTTGGCTTGAGGTAGTCCGGCAGGACCATGGGTCCCCATGGGAGCAGCGAAACTCTTGGCGGCCAATACT
>JAJYPA010000537.1:1316-5555 GCA_021795795.1 Pseudomonadota bacterium
ACTGCTCTGAGCCATTTTTGGTAAAGGCGGAAGTGCGGTGGCTGCCATGGCAGCTCCTGTGCCCAAGATGCCGACCAGAATGCCGGATACCATTGTCAGTTTTGTGATGCGGTTCATAGCGGTTTCCTCTTGCTGTACATCGACCCCATTGGGGTGAGATTTGGTCATGATCGTTCTTCCGGGTTTATGCTGTTTACAAAGTTGTAAATTATTAGAGAATAGAAGCTTTGAGTAGTTCATCTTCAAAAATACACGACTTCATCTGCAGCGCTGATTCCATCCGGACAGCTCCTTCATGGAGTTTTTGCCAACGTCGGCCGACAAAATTTCCATGGCTTGTGCCTTCAGAGATCTCCCGCAGCACTGGACCTCCAGGTCCAACTCCAGTGGTTTCCCCAACTCCGCTTCTTCACTGTTCCATATGGTCCCCATAGACAGGTGTATATTAGCCAATATGAGCCACAGTTGAACAACAAATCATTCTATTAACAATTTCTGACATTGTAATTCTTTATAGTGCTGGTGCCTCAGTGCTGAGGAAATAAGCGGCTTGCTTACCACGCTATTTTTATCATGATATATGAATACAAGACAATTTTAGATGTTATTCGAAATTGGCAAGCTATAATAAAATGTTATCGGCAGGAAAAACCTTTAAGCGGGTGGCATGGCTATTGCTTTACGCAATCCGGTGATTCATTTGAGCTATATCTCCGCCGGAGAAATGAGTCTCCATAGAGCATGTAAAATTAGCCACCTTATTATCGTCCGAAATTTCCGATGTCAGGGCCGGAGCATTTTGCAATCCCTATGACTTCAGCAATCTACTCAATACGGACTGGCCAGTTGCTGCGGGGTGTCCCCTTACTCTGACAGTGTTTAGCATGGGGCAAACGAGTTACGTGGTGTATGGGCATGTCCCGTGAAGTCACACATTATCCTAAATTCTAGCATTGGACCTTGGGTTCAATAATTTCGTCATTCCGTATTGAAAAGGAGCTGGTTATGAGCAACATGATGAAAAGGCGCGAGTTTATCAACAAGTCCGCATTGGGCATGGTGGTGGTGGCAGGGTCTAGCTATTTGATACCGGGCATCGCGAACGCCGCCAATGTCCCCGGTTGGCCTGCCGCGCCATTCGACGCCAAGGTCCTTGACAAGGCCATGGAAGCTAGTATCAAAACCACTTCGGTTACGATATCACCTAAGGTGCATCTCACCGCACCCACCATCGCCGAAAATGGCGCGGCCGTGCCGGTTACCGTGGATGTCGACTACCCCATGGACCCGGGTGATTACATCGACACTATTTATCTCTACATCGATCACAATCCTACCCCGCTCGCCAGTGAATTTCACTTTACCCCGGCCAATGGGCGCGCGTACTTCCAGGAGCGCGTAAAAATGGCAAAAACAGACCATATGCGGGTAGTGGCCAAGACCAACAAAGGGGTGCTCATGGCCTCCGCGCCGCGGGAGGTGAAAGTGACGATCGGCGGTTGTGGCGGTTAACCACTGAGCGTTTTATCGTCCATTCATTTTATCTGGAGATTTCAACATGCCTGCAATTGGTAATCCAATGATTCGTATGCCCTCTTCTGCCAAGAAAGGAGAGATCGTCGAGGTCCGTTCATTAATCATGAACCCCATGACCACCGGGCTTCAGAAAAACAAGGCCGGGAAAATCATTCCTGCGCACTTTATTCAGACCGTGGAGGTCACCTTCGGTGCCAAGCCCCTATCTCACCTGGACTGGAGTACAGCGGTTAGTGCCAACCCCTATCTTGCTTTCAAGATGCGTGCCGAAGACTCTGGCATATTGGAAATGACCTGGAAGGATAATCAGGGCGGGGTATGGTCGGCCAAAGCCTCTTTGAAAGTGGCTTGACCCCAGCAGCCCGCAGAGGTGTTCATGAATGAAATGTAGAACGGAGAGTATATGAATTTAACACGCAGAGATTTTATGTCCATCATGGGGATTGCCGGATCGACAGGCTTCCTGTCTCCCGCTGCTGTGGCCTCTTCCTGGGGTTCGGGTAAGGATCCCTATGAGGTTCCGGAATATGGCAATGTGACACTGCTGCACATCACGGATACGCATGCACAACTGCTCCCCGTCTGGTGGCGTGAACCGGGCACCAATATCGGCACCCGCCCACAAAAAGAGTGGGGCATCACTCCGCACTTGGTAGGGAATGCCAAGCTGGCTTATTATGATATACAGGCAGGGACGCCGGAAGGCTATGCGCTGTCCTGCATGGACTTTGACACACTGGCGCATAAATATGGCAAGATCGGTGGTTACGCGCATATTGCCACCTTGGTAAAACGTTATCGTGAGCAGGTGGGCAAGAAAGCTATTCTGCTCGATGGTGGCGATGCCTGGCAGGGGTCAGCGACCAGTCTCTGGACCAAAGCCGAGGATATGGTAGGGGCCCAAAACCTCCTGAAGGAAGACTACTTCGTGGGTCATTGGGAGTTTACCTATGGCGCAGATCGGGTCGAATATCTCCTGAAGCACAAACTGCAGGCGAAGTTTCTCTCTCAAAATGTTTTTACGATTCCATGGGATGAGCCAGTATTCGATCCTTATGCGATTCACGAGGTCAGTGGTCGAAAGGTGGCCATCATCGGGCAGTCCTTTCCCTTTACGCCTATTGCCAACCCCGCCTATTTCACCCCGAAGTGGTCATTTGGCATTCATCCGGGCCATATGCAGAAGATGGTGGATGAATGCCGGGAGAAGCATCACGCCGATCTTGTCGTCGTGCTTTCCCATAATGGTGCGGATGTGGACAAGAAAATGGCCTCGCAGGTCAATGGGATTGATATCATCCTCGGTGGACACACCCATGAAATCATGGGGCCTAAGCCGGTCATGGTGAACAAGACGTTGATCATCAATACCAGCACCAACGGGAAGTTCCTGGCCCGTTTTGATCTGGATGTGGGCAAGGGAAAACTGAATGGATGGCGTTTTCACTATCTGCCGATTATCTCCAACATGATTCCCGCAGATCCGGAAATGGTCGATTATATTCATAAAGTACGTGCACCCTATGCCGAAAAACTGGCAGAGCCATTAGCCGTTACCGAAAGCCTTCTCTATCGCCGGGATAACTTTAACGGAACTTTCGACCAGATTATCTGCGATGCGCTACGCGAGGAAATGGATTGTGAGGCCGCATTCTCGCCGGGTTTCCGCTGGGGCTACTGCAAGCTCCCTGGGGAAACGATCACCATGGAAGATGTTATGGGCCAGACAGCTATCACGTATCCACAGGTAACCGTGACAGAATATACCGGCGCTGAATTGAAAAACGTGATGGAGCAGGTGGCCGATAATCTGTTTAATCCTGATCCCTACTATATTCAGGGTGGCGATATGATCCGCGTGGGGAATATTCAGTATACGATGGACCCTAGCGAAAGCATCGACAAGCGGATTACGGATCTGCGCGTGGGCGGGAAACTCGTGCAGGCGAGCAAGCGTTATAAGGTAGCTGGCTGGGGTGCCATGAATCCGGTGGAAGGTACACCCGTCTGGGATATTTTTGCCAAATGGTTACGCTCCAAGAAGACGGTCAGTGCCGAACCTCGCGACTTGCCGGTATTGACCAAGAACATGCAGGGAAATCCCGGTATTGCCTTTCCGAAGGAGTATGATCTGTAACGATGATGGATAAACGAAGCGCGGGGCCACCTTGTGAGGTGTTGCTCCGTGGCTGCGATGGAGGTTTCGATGGATGAGTTTAGTATCTGGCATCTGATTTTGGTTTTATTGATAGGAGAATCGCCCCCTTATCCAAAAGCCTGGGCCGGATTCACTACGACATTAGTAAAATCCCGGAGTTTCAGTTGTGGGCGCAGATCGCTGAGAATCGCCGCTTTCGCCACGGGTAAGGCCTGCCAGGCATTATTACCACCATCTTCGACCACCGCCGCCACGGCAATTTTCGGATGATGCAAAGGCGCCCAACCGATAAACAAAGAATCGTTATTATAAATCGTCCGACCATCTCGATAACCGACGGGGATTTCGGCGGTGCCGGTTTTGCCGGCCATAGACAAACCGGGTGTGGCCATACTTTTACAGGTACCACGGGTGATGCAGGCAACCATCCCTAGACGGACGGCACGTAAAGCAAAGGCGGGAATATGCAAATCACGGGGGGGCGGTTCCCGCAGTTGCTTACGCGCTCCCGTCTCGGAATTGACCAGGGCATTGACCGTATGAAG
>JAJYPA010000538.1 GCA_021795795.1 Pseudomonadota bacterium
TGCATAAAAGACCCAAGAGCGAGCCGCCCATATAAGCGGCTCGTTTCGTTTTAAGCATATTAGGGAGCGCCTGGCCCTCCACGTGGCGGTCCCCCCATAGGTCCTTGTGGGGGCTGTTGGGGACCCGGACCTCCGAGTCTGCCTGGGCCACCTTGCGGTGGCCCTCCCGCCGGTCCTTGCTGGAACTGAGGGCCTCCAGGTCCTGGTCCTCCGGGTGGCGGACCTTGTTGCGGGCCGAATCCAGGCCCACCAGGATAAAATCGATTGGCTCCTGGTGGACCCGGTGGACGGGGTAGCCTCGCTCCGGGCGGGGGCGGAGGTGCTTGCCGCATGCCTAGATAATGGAAAAAATTTCCCGGCGGTGGCAGTGGCGGTGCGCCTGGAGGAGGTGGCGGAGGTGGAGGCGCACCCGCAGGTAGAGGCGGCGGAGGCGCTGGATAATACTGATAATAGGATTGCGGATAGTAGTACCACATCATATATTGTGCATAGAGCGGCTGGCTGTAATAGCTGGTGTACCCATAGGGCGGCTGCCAGTAAGCATATTGCTGGGGCCATCCGGCATTACCGATGTTGATACCCATATCTCTCGACAATACGCTGATATCGAAGGGAAAGGCCGCAGCCGGTACAAAACTAGACAACAAACCTGCTCCGGCAAGCGCGAGAGGGATGCGGAGTAAAATAGCGTTACGGGACATTTTAACCTCCTTGATTATTGGTATACGACAGGGCCGCGGATCCGCTTTATGACCCTGGCGGTTAATTGCCATACCCGTAATTGCCAGGATCCAGCCCATAGGCCGACGATGGCGGGCGGTTGCCCTGGTAACCATATCGATGTATGGATTTGATGATGTCCTCGGCGGATACTTAAAATTGCATACCTAAGCCCACATCCCCCCGAAGTATGTTGGGAGCGCCTCGCTGTGTGAAATCATCATCGTGCAATCCTACATAGAGGGATACGTTTGCCATCAACGGATAATATGCATTTACTCCCATTTGCAGCAGGTCCGATGTGTTGTTGAAAGTGGCCGGTGCAAATCCAGAGACATGATGGGTTTCAGAGATACCACCAAGGTACCCGATGTATCCGGTAAAATTGATACCCGGCAATGCAGTTGCTGCATATAGACCCCCACCCAGATCATTGGTGCTCAGCGAGGAGTGATAGTCATAATAGCTGTTGGACTGTGCAAAACGGTTATACTCATACCCCACATAAGGTCCGACCGCCAGGATGTTGCTGGCATGGAAGAGATAGCCGAATTTGAGTCCAACCGTATTGATATTGCCCCCGGTATACCCCTGATAGGTGGCTCCGAACTCGTGGCGGTATTTAGCCGTACCAAACAATCCACCATTGTAAAGGCTGGCACGCAGACCCAGTCCGCCGGTGGTGTTCCCATATTGATTGGTAGTCCCTTGCACATTGCCGGAAACACCGACTTGATTCATGACGCCATATATGGATGCTTCGGCGCCTATCGGTAAAGTGATTGCGAGAGTCAATGCGGTTAACCATATTTTTTTCTGAATCATCAGAACACTCCTGCCTATTTGGTTTAAAAAAGCCATACCATGCGATCAGACCGCCCTTCGGGTTATGACAGAAAGTATGAGAAATCTCACTGACAAGCCCGAGATTTAGACAGCAGAATGTGTGCCAAAGGTTCCGGCAGGCTGAATTGCTTGGTGAAATCAACGGCCTGCTCTGTTCGTTCATGAAGTTGCTCTGCGGGCTTCACGGGATCTCGGTGCTGCCGGGTCAGTTCTCGAGCGCATCTGTTGTGCTTAAGCGACAACCAATCGCAACGTCGTCTCTATCGGCTTCCGATAAGGTAAAACGAACCCATTGTATTTTCTTTGATTTGAGAACCACCACGGGTGTCGTCTCTGCTTCAGCATTGCTTCCCCACTCTGGAATGTTTATTGCGTGAATCATTCAGCTCATTGATTCCCGTATTCGGGTAGCGAAGAGAACCGATCCCCTTCAAGGAGAATCTCATGTTACGTGAAATCCAGTATCTGACAGGCCGTAAAGTGTGGCATCACGCATTACGTATCGCGGCCTTGGGTGCTTTGGCGGCATTGGCAGGATGTTATGCCTACCCCCCCGGCCCACCTCCGGGGCCTGGCGGTTATTATGCGCAACCCGCACCACCGCCGCCTGGAGGGCCAGCGGGTCCCGGTGGTTATTACCAGCAACCCGGTCCGCCCCCACCACCACCCCCTCCATGAGAGGTTCCGCAAGAGGGTTCAAAAGCTACAGGCCAAGCACTTTGCTGTGAGCGGGTTACGCAAAAACACGCCCCATTTGTTGCTGAAATGGGGCGTATTCCACATCCTTGAAGGATGCTTTCAGTGCATCAAAGCACCCGTCGCCGCCCCCGCCGCACCACCTACAGCGGCCCCTACTGCCGGATTGCCGCCAGCGACGGCACCGAGCACCGCACCGCCAGCGGCACCAATGGCGCCCCCACTCAGTGCGCGTTGCCCGGTGGGGCTCATGTTGGCACAACCGACCAAAGCGATCAGGCAAATACCAATCAGCAGGGCCTTTGTCCCGTACCTATGCTGGCCATATTTAAAATTGAACGTGGATAACATGCGGATATTTCTCTCCTTAGGGTGTAGGTGAAGAAGCGGATCTGGATAGCTGTTCCACGTCCCGCATTGCCCGACGAATTTCTTGTCGGGCAACAGGAGATGGCGTTCCAGAACCTGGTGCAGCGCATAACGGTTTTACTACCGCCTGGATTTGGTCAAAGTCATCCATCAAAAGACCAGAGTGTGGCCGTGTTGTCAGTTTTTGTTGCAATTGACGAGCTTGCACCTGGTACCGCTGGCAATCGCGCTGTAATCTCGAGGGTCTCTGGATCGGACCCGTGGGAACTGGCAAGACCGAAGTGGGAGGTTGAGACAATGACGGCCTTGGCTGATGGGTAATAGGTGCCTGTGCCGGTATCGGGGACGGAGCGACCATGGTTGAGGCACAGCCGCTCAATAGTAAAGTACCCATAATCAGCCAAAAATACGGTGTCCTTTGCATGCTGTCTTCCTACGAAATCCGGCGTCACTGTCAGGGAGCGGATACATAGCCCACCACAGGCGTGGGAACCGCGTAGTAGATGGACGGGGATCCCGGCGGCGGAGGCGGCGGACCACCCCAAGGTGGAGGCCCTGGCGGTGGAGGTCCCGGCGGTGGTGGTGGCGGCGGGGGCGGGGCTGCATAGTAATACACGGGTTGTGGGGGTGGAACATAAACCACTGGAGGAACAGGGTAATAAACAGGCGCCCCTCCCAAGGAAACACTGAGCCCTGGAACTGCCAAACCCAGGGAAAGGTTATCGGCAAGCGCCGGGGTGATTCCAGCAACTGGCGAAAGCACGAGAATAACGGCAGCCGCCAATAGCATCGGTTTTCGTCGCACCTGTGAAGCAGGGAGAAACGGTTTCACGGCAATGCCCCCATAGAAAATTCAACGCCACAAAGGACAATTGCAAAAAACGTTCCTGGTAAGACTTCTGACTATTTACGGGCTTCCGGTGGGTGTTCACCCTGTTCGGCACATCTCTACTGTAGTCGGTTGACTACATTTATACGTTGCTCCATCTCATCTTCCTGATTTGGTGAGGCTTGTGTTGTCGCCGTTGTGCCAGTCTGCAGAATCATCAGGGGAAGGATAGCGCAGCGGTTGGGGCGGCTCAATGCCGTTCCAACGTAAGCAATGGATCTGTGCAGTGGGGGCAGTGGGGGCAGTGGGTAACTACTGTCTCCACCGCGACCATGCCAATAACGCCGCCTTCAACCTCGTCCAGTTCACGCCGACTTCTCCAGCACCAATGCCTGGTGATCACTCTCCAGAGCCAGAGCAGTGATTTTGCGCAACGCAGGAAAAGCCTCAGGCGAAACCATGAAATGCTTCAACACCAAAGACGTGTTCTCCGTAAAAACACCGTTTTTGAACGCAAAGGAAACCTTATAGTCACCGACAGAGGTCTTCAGTCTCTCATTATCGGGCAGGTACAAGGGGATCGGCTGCAACAACAACTGGCGACTACCCATGCTCCGGGAGACGCCTGCGAACGGGCAAAGGTCGCGCTTGATCCCAACACGTTGACCATGGGTTTTGCACGTCGTTTCACAGCCTACAAACGCCCCAATCTGCTGTTGAGCGATCCGGACCGGCTCTACCGACTCCTGAGCCACCCGCACTACCCCGTGCAACTCATTATTGCGGGCAAGGCCCATCCCCAGGATGGCGCCGGCAAGGCCATGATTCAGCAGTGGACGCAATTTCTCCATCAGCACCCGGATCTGGCGAGTCGACTGGTCTTCATCTCGGACTACGACATGCTGGTCGCCGAGCAGCTTGTCCAGGGGATAGATCTGTGGATCAACACCCCGCGCCGACCCTGGGAAGCCTGCGGGACCAGCGGCATGAAAGTACTGGTCAACGGTGGTCTGAATCTCTCCGAACTGGACGGCTGGTGGGCCGAGGCCTATGCGCCGGAACTGGGATGGGCGTTGGGCGATCGCAACGAACATGACGCAGACTCCGACTGGGATCGGCAGGAGGCGGAGGCCCTATACCGTCTTTTAGAAGAGGAAGTGATCCCGCTATTTTATCATCAACGCGACGCCGACGGTTGCCCTTGTGGCTGGGTCGCCAAAGTGCGCGAAAGCATGAGTCGGCTCACTCCGCAGTTCAGCAGCAATCGCATGCTGCAGGACTACATAAGCACGCTTTACGTGCCCGCCAGCCACCTGCTCGCTGCCCGCCAGGACCGCTCTGTCGCCGAAGCCATTTGTCGATGGCAGAAAGATATTGCCGGTCATTGGAACGGTCTCCATTTTGGCGAACTGACAGTACGCTCAGAAGGGGAAGTGCATCATTTCGGAATCCCCGTATATCTGGATGACCTGGATGCAAATGCCATCGCGGTACAACTCTACGCGAATGGCAATACCGATCGGGAAGCGGTGATGTATCCCATGATTCGGGGCGATGCCCTGAGCGGAGGGATCAACAGCTACCATTACGCGTGCGACGTTCCCGCCGGGCGCCCTGCAGAAGACTTCACGCCGCGCATCGTGCCGCAACACGAAGCTTGCCTGGTCCCTTTAGAAAGTCAGAAGATACTTTGGTATCGGTGATGGGTGCATGTTTGTGTGGCCTGGAATGTGGCGGTCCGTTCACGGACAGTGCTTGCCTGACAGGGTTTGGGAGACTAAGGTTTATAACAAAATTCTATAGACAATAATAAGGAAACGCCGTGGAACCCAAGACCATCCCATCGCATCAACTCCATCACGTACTTCCCGATCTGACCCGGGGAACACCTTCCGCCGCTGTCACGCCCCCAGATGATGTCACTCTGGATTTCACCACCCATGCCGGAAATCATCTGATGCTCCACATACCCCGGTCCCTTTTCGATGCGCTCTGTATACGATTGGGCAATGCCTACAAGGCGGGATGCTGGGTTGCCGCGCGCTGCAGGGAAGTGGATGGCCTTTCGCAGCAAAGCATCGAACGCT
>JAJYPA010000076.1 GCA_021795795.1 Pseudomonadota bacterium
TACAGCCTGTTCGACCGAACCACCGGCAGGCCTGTCTGTGTGGGTAATGGTGAGGTTGCCAGGAGGAGTACTCAGGAGGGTTTCAAGAGCATCCCGTGTCCGGGACCTCAGGGGTGTGCCTTGGGCACTGAGTTGGGGTGCAAGCCGTATGGGCGGCTGAATGTACAGATCGAGGGACAGGAAGACGACCTGGGTAGTTTTATGTTCCGAACGACGGGATACAACTCTATCCGGACATTGGCGGCACGACTGCAGTATTTAAATGCGGTCAGCGGGGGCCGAGCGCGGTATTTGCCACTGTCATTAAAGCTGCGGGCAAAGAGTACCGCCCAGTCCCATCGGGCACCGGTGTATTATGTTGACGTGGTTTTCAGAGATGGCATAGAGTCCAAGCAGGCGCTTATAGAGGCAAAAACGTTGGCTGAACAGTCTGGGGAGTACGTGGCCGACCTGGAGGCTGCAGCGAAAGCGGGACTCGGTAATGGTGCCTTTGAAGAGACGGAAGATGAAGGTGCTGAGGTAGTGGAAGAATTCTTTCCGGCTGCTGAGAATGCGCCCCATCTGAATGAGGCTCGTGGGCTGACGGCAATGGAAACAAGACGCGTGGGTTGATGCGTTATCCTTGGGCGAATGCCCAGGGATAACCTTCTCTATGGTTTTTTTTGAGGTGATGATAATGGCCGTTCGACCGGATATGGTAACATTGCGCTATGATAAGCGTTGATGGAAACACTAATGACTGCGTGGGCCGGAGTACCGGCTGTGGCTCAAAGATTATCTCGCGATATATGGCACAAAAAATGCCGTATTGATGTCGGCCTATAACGCCACGACAAAGGCAGACTCTTGACGGAACTGATCGACAACATCAACAGCCTGCTCGGCGACGATCTCAAGCGGACGCTCAAGCCGGGTGCCCGCTTGAGGATTGCGGCTTCCTGCTTCTCGATGTACGCGTTCGAAGCGCTGAAAGCAGAGCTTGAAAAGATCGACGAGCTGCACTTCATCTTTACCTCGCCGACGTTCACCGCCAACGTGGTCACCGACAAGATTCGCAAGGAACGTAAAGAATTCCACATCCCTAAGGTGGATCGTGAACGCAGCCTGTACGGCAGTGAATTTGAAATCCAGTTGCGCAACAAGCTTACCCAGCGCGCGATTGCAAAAGAGTGTGCTGACTGGATGAGGCACAAAGCGAAATTCAAGTCCAATCGCAGCAAAGCTCCGATGCAGCAGTTCGCCTGCGTGCAAGCCTCCGCCGGAGACACTGCCTATATGCCATTACACGGCTTTACAGCCGTCGATCTCGGCTACCAACAAGGCAATGCTGTCTCCAATCTCGTCAACAAGATGGACGAGCCAGCCTTCACGGTGACTTACCTCAGTCTGTTTAATCAGATCTGGCAAGACCCTGAGAAGCTGGAAGATGTGACCACACAAATCTACGACCACATCGCGTCCGTTTACCAAGAGAACGCGCCCGAGAGTATCTACTTCCTGATGCTGTACAACATCTTCAACGAGTTCCTGGACGACCTCAACGAGGATGTTTTGCCAAACGACCGCACGGGCTACCAGGACACGCTCATCTGGAACAAGCTCTTCAACTACCAGAGGGATGCGGCTACTGGGATCATTAACATGCTTGAGACCTACAGCGGATGCATACTGGCTGACAGCGTCGGATTGGGCAAGACCTTCACGGCCCTGGCGGTCGTCAAGTATTACGAACTGCGCAATAAGTCGGTTCTGGTGTTATGCCCCAAGAAGTTGGCGGACAACTGGCTGAACTACAACCGCAACCTTAGGACCAACATCTTTGCCCGTGACCGGTTCAACTATGACGTGCTATGTCATACCGACCTCAGCCGAACCAGTGGCGAGTCGTTTGGCACACCGCTAAACCGCATCAACTGGGGCAACTACGACCTCGTCGTTATTGACGAGTCGCACAACTTCCGCAACAACGACGCCTATAGGGACAAGGAAACCCGTTATCAGAGACTGATGAACAATGTCATCAGAGAAGGGGTAAAAACCAAGGTGCTGATGCTTTCGGCCACCCCAGTGAATAACCGCTTCAATGACCTGCGCAATCAACTGGCACTGGCCTACGAGGGAGACTCCGAGAATCTCAGCAAGAAGTTGCAAACCGACAAGACGGTAGAGGACATCTTCCGTGGCGCGCAGGCCAGTTTCAACGCATGGGCAAAGCTCCCACCAGAAAAGCGAACCGCGCGAGCCATCTTGGACTCGTTGGACTTCGACTTCTTCGAATTGCTCGACAGCGTCACGATCGCACGCTCGCGCAAGCACATCCAGACCTTCTACGACACCAAGGATATCGGTCCATTCCCCGAGCGCCGCAAACCCTTGTCGTTCCACAGCCCACTCACGCAGCGAACTGACGTGATGAGCTTTAATGAGATCTTCGAGCAACTATCCCTGCTCAAACTTGCTGTCTATGCCCCTATCAGCTACATCCTGCCGAGTCGGGTCAAGAAGTACGAGGAGATGTACGACACGCAGTTAGCAGGTGGTAAAGGTAAACTCAGACAGGCTGATCGCGAAAAGAGCCTGCAGGCGCTGATGACAACCAACCTGCTCAAGCGCCTCGAAAGCTCGATTGAGTCCTTCCGCTTGACGCTCCAGTCCCTGCGTGCGAACCACACGAATACGCTGGACAAGATCAGCGCCTTCAATCAGACCGGCAACCTCGACAGCATCGATGACCTGACCGACCAGTTGGAAAACCTCGACGCGGATGACGACGACCTGCCCTCCATTGGAGACAATGAGATCGGCGGCAAGGTCAAAATCAGCCTCGCCGACATGGACTTGCCATCGTGGGAGCACGAGCTAAAAGTCGATCTGGAAATCATTGATGCCTTGCTGGCGTCGATGAACAAGATCACGCCTGCCGATGACGCCAAGTTGCAACACCTCAAGGCGCTGGTTCTCGAAAAGATCACCGCGCCACTGAACCCAGGCAACAAGAAGGTGTTGATCTTCACCGCCTTCGCCGACACCGCTGACTATCTGTATGCGAATTTGGCACCCGAGTTGCTGGCCACACAGGCCCTGCACAGCGCCAAAGTCACAGGCAAAGGAGCGCCGAAGTCCACGCTTAAGAAGAGCTACGATTTTCAGGCGGTGCTCACCCTCTTCTCGCCGCGATCGAAGGAGAAGGCCATCGTGCTGCCGAACGAACCGGCAGAGATTGACCTATTGATCGGAACAGACTGCATCTCCGAGGGTCAGAATCTTCAGGACTGCGACTATTTGATCAACTACGACATCCACTGGAATCCGGTGCGCATCATCCAGCGCTTCGGCCGGGTGGATCGCATCGGCTCATCCAACAGCAGCATCCAACTGGTCAACTACTGGCCAGACATCTCGCTTGACGAGTACATCAACCTTAGGGAACGGGTTGAGAGCCGGATGATGATTGCCGACGTCACGGCCACGGGAGACGACAACGTGCTGAGCGCCCGAGCCAACGACGTGTCCTACCGCAAGGAGCAATTGCGTCGCCTGCAAGAGGAAGTGATCGAGCTGGAAGACCTGAAAACCGGCGTGTCCATTACTGACCTCGGACTCAATGACTTCCGCATGGACTTGCTCAACTATGTGAAAACTAATGGCGAGTTGAGCAACGTGCCAAGCGGAATGCACGCAGTGGTACCCGCCAAACCTGAACTGGGACTGCGTCCAGGTGTAATCTTCACCCTGCGTAACCGTAATGCGAGCGTCAACGTCAGCCAGCAAAACCGGCTGCATCCGTACTACCTCGTCTATATCAACCGTGACGGTGAGGTCATTCACGATCACACAGAGGTCAAGCGTTTGCTGGACCTAGTGCGCAGTTGCTGCAAAGGTCAAACCCAGCCCATTCCGGATGTCTGCCGCCTATTCAACAAGGAAACGGCCGATGGCCGCAAGATGCAGGTGTACTCCGACCTGCTTGGCAAGACCATCCGCTCGATGATCGAAGTGAAGGAAGAGAAGGATCTGGATAGCCTGTTCAGCGGCGGCAAGACCACCGCGCTGGTCAACACCATTGCCGGGCTGGACGACTTCGAACTGATCACCTTCCTCGTGATTCAGGAGGCCGGATGAGTCATCCCGCCCGATTGGAGTCGAACGCCGCGTTCATCAACTACCCGAAGCAGGCCATCTTTGGCCGCACCCTGCCAAAGAACAAAATCTACGAACACAGCGGTGCCAACACGAGGCTGAAGGACTTGTTCGTCAAGCAAGTAGAACAGATCGTTTGGCAATACAAGCTGGCCCCGGAAACGATCAACCTGTCCGCCAAGCCGGGGGTGCCAGAGATTCAGGTTTTCTTCATCCAGCTCAAGACGGCGGAGCTGAATCTGGACGTGTTGCGCTGCATCGATGGCGCGGTGCAGTTTCCCATCATTTTCGAACTGAGCTTTGATGGCCAAACACAAGTGGTTGCCGCGTACAAGCGCTCGAACGAGTCAGACGCCAGCTGTTGGGTGTTGAGCGACTACTTTGCGACGGCGTGGTTACCGAGCGATATCGAACGCGCTGCCATGCCCTTGGCACTCGACTTGGATGGCTTGTACGAGCAGGTGCTTCACCGCCTGATCCCCACGCCCGCGCGCCCGCAAGAAAGTCTCGCTGACTTGGTCGCCCGCGTCGAACAGGTTGCGGCAAAGCAGCGTGAGGTCGAGAAGGCCGCCAGCAAGCTTTCTAAAGAAAAGCAATTCAATCGTAAGATTGAGATCAACGCCGATCTGCGGAAGCTTAAATCCGAACTGGAAGCACTCTCACAATGATAGGCAAAATAATCAGGGCGAAAATGGGAGCTAGGATCAACGTCGACGAGATACTACTGGAAGAAATTCGGGAGATTTCTGAAATCGAAACGGCAACAGACTTAAGGTGCAGAAACCGGAAATGAAAATCCAATCCGTTCACATAAAGAACTTCCGCACGTTAAAAGACGTGACGATCCCCTTCGATTCCGTCACGACCTTTATCGGGCCAAACGGTGTTGGCAAGTCAACTGTACTGCGTGCGCTAGACTGGTTCTTCAACGGCAAGCCTGGCTCATTGACAGAAAGAGACTGCTCTTTTGGGGCGACTGACGAGGACATTGAGGTTCAGGTCACTTTCTCTGACCTCACGGAGACGGACCGAGATGAACTTGGCAAGTACGCACCTGAGGGAGTTGCCACCTTCACTGCATGGAAGCGCCGGTCACCTGATGGCGCCGATGTGCTCTCCGCTAATGCAAAGGGCTTCCCGGATTTCAACGCAATCAAAGCGGCAAGCGGTGCGACTGCTAAGAAGGATCTGTACGCAGAGCTCCGACGTAGCCTTCCCGACCTAAATCTTCCTGCGGCCAACTCCGGAACAGCTGTAGAACAGGCGATGACGTCATGGGAGGCATCTCATACAGATCAACTTATCGACGCTCCCGAAACGCTACTCACCAACTTTTTTGGTTTCAACAGCGGCGGCAAGATGAGTGGGCTCTTCGATTTCGTCCTGGTCACTGCCGACCTTCGCGCAAGCGAGGAGTCAATCGACGGTAAGTCGAGCATCATCGGCCGAATCCTTGAGCGCTCAATCAATCGTGCTGCCGCTGATGAAGCAATCGCAGAAATTGTCGCTGACTCGCGTGCAAAGCAGCAGCAGGTCTATGAGGAGAAGTTCAAGGAACAGCTTGATGCCATCACTACGCAGCTCAACGAGGTAGTCACAACCTACGCGCCTGGTCGGGCGGTCACGGTTTTTCCGTCCGAGGTGGAACTCAAGGCACCTCGCACGACGTTCGACGTAGCCGTGATGGATGGCTCAACCGAGACCGCAGTAGATCGACAAGGACATGGCTTTCAGCGCACACTTCTGATCTCGGCTCTCCAACTCTTGGCGCAGTCGGGCGCTGCTTCGGCGGAGGGTTTCATCTGCTTAGCGATTGAGGAGCCGGAACTCTTTCAGCACCCGATCCAGGCGCAGACTTTTGCGAAGGTACTCAGGTCGCTCGCCGATGATGCCGGTAAGCGCATCCAAGTAACCTATGCGACGCATAGTCCCTACTTCCTTGAGTCTCGGCATTTTGACCAGGTCAGGCGGCTGACGAGGTCGCTTGAACAGCCGCCTGTGGTCTCCGTTCATTACACAACGGTTGCTAGCGTGAAGGCCAAGCTTCACGGAGTAGTGAATGGTGATGTAGTAGATCGGCGGCTTGACAACAATGTGACCGACCAGCTAGACATAGCACTTTTTGCGAATCGTGCATTCCTCGTGGAAGGTACGACAGAGTCTGCCGTGTTCTACGGTGTCGGCGATAGGTGTTCTCCTGGCTCGCTTGAGGCGGCAGGTATCTCGATTGTCCCTGTTGGTGCAAAGACATCAATACCACTCGCGCATGCAATCCTGACATTGATTGGCGTTCCTGTTTACGCGCTTTTTGATGCGGATGGTGGGTTTGAGGCGTACGCCAAGACCAAAAACAAGAAGCAAGAAGATATCGATAAGGAGCGGAACAACCATGCAGCAGAGAACTGCAAACTAATGCGGTATTTCGGTCTACCTGAAGAAGACTTCCCGTCTGCTGCCGTTGCTGAGGAAGTGGCTATCTTTGAAGATCACCTTGAAGCGTTTCTGTCTGCGAACTGGACCGAATGGGTAACGGCCTGCAACAGCGTCGAGACTGACGCAGGAATAAAGCTATCGAAGAATCAACTCGCGTACCGGACGGCCACACTCAAGTCCGAAGGAGTGGTGCCGGAGATGCTTCTACAAATTTTGGCTAAGGCGGAGGGAAAATAGTCATGCATGAAATCATCTGCCCGCACTGCGGTAAGGCATTCAAGATTGATGAAGCCGGGTACGCGGACATCCTGAAGCAAGTTCGCGATAGCGATTTCGAGAAGCAGTTACATGAGCGGCTTGAGCTGGCTGAGCAGGACAAGCGGAATGCCGTCGAACTCGCCGAAGCCAAGGTCGCCAGCGAATTGCAGAAGGCCGCTTCTGCCAAGGACGCCGAGATCCAGGACCTGAAAGCCAAGCTTGATGCCGGTGAGGTTGCGCAGCAACTCGCGGTAACCCAGGCCCTGAGCGCAGTGGAGAAAGAGCGTGACGCGCTTGCAAACGAGCTTGAGCAGGCGAAGCATGACAAGCAAGCCGCATTCCAGCTAGCTGAGGCGAAGCTCTTGAACGAGTTGCAGAGAACAGCGGTGGCGAAGGAAGCAGAGATTCAAGACCTGAAGGCCAAGCTCAACGCTATCGAGGTTGCGCAAAAGCTCGCAACCATTGAGGCGGTCAGTGTGGTCGAGAAGGAGCGCGACGAACTGAAGAGCGGCTTGCAGCGGATGGAGCTTGAAAAACAGCTCGCCGAGAAGTCGCTGAAAGACAAATACGAGACGCAAATCAAGGATCGCGATGATGCGATAGAACGCCTTCGGGATATGAAGGCGCGGCTATCGACCAAGATGGTCGGCGAAACACTTGAACAACACTGCGAGACAGAGTTCAACCGAATCCGTGCCACTGCGTTTCCCAGAGCATACTTCGAGAAGGACAATGATTCGCGGGCTGGCAGTAAGGGCGATTATATTTTCCGCGACTCAGATGAGGCTGGCACCGAGATTGTCTCGATCATGTTTGAGATGAAAAACGAGAGTGACGAAACGGCCACCAAGAAAAAGAACGAAGACTTCTTGAAAGAGCTCGATAAAGATCGCACCGAGAAGGGCTGCGAGTATGCAGTTCTGGTTTCCCTACTCGAACCCGACAGCGAGCTATATAACTCTGGGATAGTCGATATGTTTCATCGCTACCCAAAGATGTACATCGTCCGACCGCAGTTCTTCATCCCCATCATCACGCTGCTACGAAATGCGGCGATGAACTCGCTCAAATATAAGACAGAGCTTGCGCTCGTGAAAGCACAGAATATCGACATCACGAACTTCGAAACCGACCTTGAGACGTTCAAGACCGCATTTGCAAAAAACTACGACCTCGCCTCAAGGCGCTTCCAAACGGCAATTGATGAAATTGATAAATCAATTGACCACCTACAAAAAACGAAAGAGGCGCTGCTTGGCACCGATCGGAACCTTCGTCTTGCCAACGATAAGGCGCAAGATGTAACGATCAAAAAGCTAACTCGGGGCAACCCGACAATGGCGGCCAAGTTTACCGAACTTAAGAATCAAGGTTCGTCTGATACAGAATGAGTCAATCTATTTCAGCCGCATTTACGGGTAAAGCTGAGCATTCACCGCTTCACCGAAACCGTAGCACGGCTCAAGGAAACAAACGATGGAAAAACTGAAAATGCACTCACCCAATCTCACTCAGGACAACATCGCCCGCATTCGTGATCTGTTTCCGGGCTGCGTCACCGAGGCCAAGGGTGAAGACGGCAGCGTGAAGCTGGCGGTGGATTTTGACCAGCTGCGGCAAGAGCTTGCTGAGTCGATTGTCGAAGGGCCACAGGAACGCTACCACCTGAACTGGCCAGGAAAGCGCGAGGCGTTATTGGCTGCCAATGCGCCGATTGCCAAAACGCTGCGGCCTTGCCGCGAAGAAAGCGTGGACTTCGATACTACGAAGAATCTATTTATCGAAGGCGATAACCTCGATGCGCTCAAGTTGTTGCAGGAAACCTATCTTGGAAAAGTAAAAATAATATTGATTGACCCGCCATATAACACTGGTTCTGATTTGGTTTATGACGACGAATATTTTGAAGATTTTCAGTCATATTTGAAACGAACTAACCAAATAGGGGCTGCGGGAAGTAGATTGGTTTCCAACCCAGAAACAAATGGAAGATTCCATTCTGATTGGTTGTCTATGCTGTATCCGCGCCTTAAGTTGTCAAGGAATCTACTGGCCGAGGATGGTGTAATATTTGTTTGTATTGGTGACCAAGAAGTTGATAGCGCGAGAAAATTATTGAGTGAAATTTATGGTGGCGACAACTGCGTAGCCACCTTAATTTGGGAGAAAAAGAACAAAGGAGCATTTCTTTCAAACGACATTACTAACATCAAGGACTATATTCTTGTGTACGCAAAGTCAAAAGCCGCATTTAATGGGCTTGTTGGGGAGATCGCTTCACATGAAGAAACGTATCCTTGCGTGAATGCACCAAACGCTCGTGAAATACGCAGAATCCCGCCCGGAATAAATAGTAAATACAGGGAAAAGAACTACCTTCTGTCAGCAGGGAGTGTTATATCGGCAGATACGATGAGTTTAGTCTTGCATTCCGATTTGGTTATTACCGATGGTGTTCTGGCAAGTGAGCTAGTGATTGAAGGAAACTGGCGCTATAAACAAGACGCAATGGTCGAGTACGCCAAAAAACAGGAACTCTACCTTACCCAAGATCTATACCTGCGCCGTATCGTAAAAGATCCACGGTACAAAACACTGAAAGATATTTTGCCTAGAATTGGAACGCGCGGCGAACCTGCTAAGTACCCATTCAATCAGAATGACCTTTTTCAAGATGGATGGGGCACCAATGAAGATGCCAATGAGGAGTTGCGTCAGACTCTAGGTGAGCAAAATGTGTTTAGCTACCCAAAACCCACCAATTTAATTGCAAAGCTGTTGTGCTCTGTTAGAAACGATACATCAATTGTGCTCGACTTTTTTGCTGGTTCTGGCACTACTGCGCATTCTGCGTTCTTACTAAATTTGCTCGATGATGGCACACGGAGGTTCATACTTGTTCAGATTCCAGAGCCTGTCAGTGTTGATGTCAAAGAGCAAAAGATAGCCGCAGAATATTGCAAGAAGAACAAGCTTGAACCAACCATAGCAGCAATTGCCAAGCAGCGGATAAGGAAAGCATCCGAAGAACTGCAGCAAAAAGAGCGTGTTAATGCGGATCTCGGGTTTAGAGTTCTTAAAATTGACGCATCCAACATGGCCGATGTCTACTACGCGCCCGATTCACTGGACAAGGCCCAGTTCGACCTGTTCGTTGACAACATCAAGCCCGACCGCACACCGGAAGACTTGCTATTCCAAGTGATGCTGGATTGGGGCGTCGATCTGGCCCTGCCCATTACCAGGCAGTGCATTCAAGGCAAAGACGTGTTTTTTGTCGATGGCAATGCGCTTGCCGCCTGCTTCGACGCCAGCGGCAGCGTCGACGAAGCCTTTGTGAAGGAACTGGCCAAGCTCCAGCCCTTGCGTGTGGTGTTCCGCGACGCAGGCTTCAAGGACAGTGCGGTCAAGATCAACGTTGAGCAGATTTTCAAGCTGTTGTCACCCGCCACCGAAGTGAAGAGCATTTGAGGGCATTGCCATGGAACAGACGGCACTGACGCAGTTGCTGACCGAATTGATTGCCACCTGGGAAAACGAGGTCGTCGAGTTCAAGCAGGCTAGCCATGACTACAAGACAGACACCATCGGCGAGTATTTCTCCGCGCTGAGCAATGAAGCCAATCTGCGTGGCGCGGAGCGGGCGTGGCTGGTATTCGGCGTCAACGACAAGACTCGCACCGTGGTGGGAACCAACTATCGCCCCGAAAGCGATCGCCTGGACGGCCTGAAAGGACAGATGGCGCAAGGCACCGAGCCAAGCATCGCCTTCCGCAACATCCATGTGTTGAGCGATCCGGCAGGCCGGGTGGTGCTGTTTGAGATTCCGGCCGCGCCACGCGGCATCCCGATAGCGTGGAAGGGGCATTACTACGCCCGCGTCGGCGAAAGCCTCGTGTCACTGGGACTGGACAAGCTGGATGAGATCCGCCAACAAACCCTCATGCAGGACTGGACGGCGCTAGTGGTGACCGGGGCCACGCTGGCTGACCTGGATACCGAGGCCGTGCGCAAGGCGCGCGAATCCTTCGCCAAGAAGTACGCCAACCGCTTTGCACCCGATGAAGTCACGAACTGGTCGCTAACCACCTTCCTCGATCGTGCGCGGGTGACGCAGAACGGGAAGATCACCCGCACTGCCTTGTTGTTGCTTGGCAAGGCCGAAGCGGCTTGGCATCTGTCGCCGAATCCGGCGCAGCTGACATGGAAACTGGTGGGGCCAGAACGCGCCTACGAACACTTCGGTCCGCCGTTCCTGCTGAGTACCACGCGGCTGTATCAGCGCATTCGCAATATCCAGTTGCGTTTGCTGCCGCAGAACCAACTGCTGCCGGTGGAAGTATCCAAGTACGACCAGAAGATCGTGCTGGAGGCCTTGCACAATTGCATCGCCCATCAGGACTACACCCGCAATGGCCGAGTGTTAGTGACGGAACTGCCCGACAAGCTGGTGTTTGAGAACGAAGGCACGTTCTTCGAGGGTTTGCCGGAGGAATACGTTCAGGGCCACAAGACACCCCGCCGTTATCGCAACCCATTCCTGGTAAGTGCGATGGCCGAGCTGAACATGATCGACACGATGGGGTACGGCATCCACGAAATCTACAAGGGGCAAGCCCGGCGTTACTTCCCGATGCCAGACTACGATTTTGGCGAAGCGTCTGCGGTGAAGATGACGATCTATGGTGGTGTGGTCGACCCAGCATACAGCCGCCTTTTGATCCAGAAGACCGATCTACCGCTTGCCGATATCCTGGCGCTGGACCGAGTGCAGAAGAAGTTGCCCGTTCCGGATGAGGCGGCAGCCCGTTTGAAGCGGATGAAACTAATCGAGGGTCGCAAGCCTAACTATCACGTTTCTGCAACGGTGGCCGAGGTGACGGCAAACAAAGCGGACTACATCCGAACACGGGCGCAGGATGATGAGTTCTACGCCAAGCTGTTGAAGGATTATCTTAAAAATTTTGGCCAGGCGAGCCGCGCGGAGATTGACAAGCTGTTGTTGCCCAAACTTAGTGATGCCCTGACAGAAGAACAGAAGGACAACAAGATTGCCAACCTGCTGACCAATCTGCGACGCAAGGGACGTATCTGCAATACAGGCAGTCGCGGTCACCCCATCTGGAAGATTGCAGAATGAATGCAGAAAGGATTTGGTATTGACTTTCATTAAATCAATGCGTTACACCTTTCTTCAGGCTGCTCTCTCATGGGGTTTGCAGAAAGAAGGCATGGCTGTGGAGCACAAAACGGCTTTTACAGTCCACAAAAACACAGATAAAGACGGGCCATCGCAGAGAGATTACTGAGAAAAATGAAGCTGAAATTCAAAACACAGGCCTATCAGTCAGCGGCCGTGCAATCCGTGGTGGACTGCTTCAAGGGGCAGTCCCCGGCGTCTGCTGAGGCCATGAGTTACCGCATCGACCCCGGCAAAGCCCGGCGAGGTGTGGAAGACCTGTTTAATGGGGGTGGTTTCAAAAACGCCGACCTCCAGCTTTCCGATACCGCATTGCTCGACAACATCCACGAGGTGCAACGGGCACAAAACCTGCCGCTGTCGGATACGTTGGTCAAGACGACGGTGGCTAAGATCAATCTCGACATCGAGATGGAAACCGGCACCGGCAAGACCTACTGTTATATCAAGACCGCCTTCGAGCTGAACAAGCAGTACGGCTGGAGCAAGTTCATCATCGTGGTGCCCAGCATTGCCATCCGCGAGGGTGTCGCCAAGTCGCTGGAAATCACGGCCGAGCACTTTCTTGAGACTTACCATAAGAAGGCGCGCTTCTTCATCTACAACTCCAAGCAGTTGCACCACCTGGAGAGCTTCTCGTCGGACGCGGGAATCAACGTGATGGTGATCAACGTCCAGGCGTTTGCGGCACGAGGTGCCGACAACCGTCGCATCTACGATGAGCTCGATGACTTCCAGTCTCGCCGTCCGATTGATGTGATCAGTGCAAATCGCCCGATCCTGATTTTGGACGAGCCACAAAAGATGGAGGGTGCGGCAACGCTCAAGTCCTTGGAGGAGTTCAAGGCGCTGATGATGCTGCGTTACTCGGCTACCCATAAGACCACGCACAACAAGATCCATCGGCTGGACGCGCTGGACGCTTACAACCAGAAGCTGGTGAAGAAAATCGCCGTGCGCGGTATATCGGTAAAAGGCTTGGCGGGCACCAATGCCTACCTCTACCTGCAGTACATCGAGATTTCGACCAAGAAGCCGCCCGAGGCGCGCGTCGAGTTCGAGCAGAAGCTGAAAAGCGGCGAGATCAAGCGCGTGGTGCGCAAGCTCACCAAGGGCGACAACCTCTTCTCCGATGGCTTTTCAAACGAGCTGGACCAGTACCGTGGCTATGTGGTGGCAGACATCAACGCCAACACCGATACCTTGAGTTTCACCAACGGCGTTGAGCTGTTTGTTGGCGAGGCCAATGGGGATGTTAACGAAGCGGCATTGCGCCGCATCCAGATTCGGGAAGCGATCAAAGCGCACTTCGATAAAGAGCAGGCCCTCCACCAGCAAGGCATCAAGGTATTGACCTTGTTCTTCATCGATGAAGTCGCCAAGTACCGAGACTACTCGGCAGCGGACGAGAAAGGCGACTACGCGCGAATCTTTGAAGAGGAATACAGCCAGTACCTGAACGAAGTGCTGGATCTGGATGAAACGCCTTACATCGAGTACCTGAAAAAGATTGATGCAGCCAAAACTCACAGTGGCTATTTCTCTATTGATAAGAAGACCAAGCGGCTTACCGATCCATCAGTCGCTGCCCGTGGTGAGAATGCTGGTCAATCCGATGACGTCGATGCATACGACCTAATCTTGAAGGATAAGGAAAGGTTGCTGTCATTCGATGAGCCAGTGCGCTTCATCTTTTCACATTCTGCCTTGCGTGAAGGTTGGGACAACCCCAACGTGTTCGTGATCTGCGCGCTCAAACACAGCGATAACACCATTTCCCGCCGTCAGGAAGTTGGCCGTGGCCTGCGCTTGTCCGTGAATCAAACCGGCGATCGGATGGATAACCGCGCCATTGTTCATGACATCAATGTGCTGACCGTCGTGGCTAGTGAAAGCTACAAGGACTTCGTGTCGGCGCTGCAGAAGGACATCGGCGAGTCCTTGTCGGCACGCCCGCGAATTGCGGACAAGGCGTACTTTACTGGCAAGGTACTCAATACCCCACAAGGCCCGGTTACGTTATCTGACGATCAAGCGACGGACATCGAGTTCTATTTGATTCAGAACGGCTACGTCGATAAGAAACGCAATATCACCGAGAAGTACCTTCAGGCCAAGAAGGACTGCATCTTAGAAGTTTTGCCAGACGAATTGTTGCCTCATGCCGAGCAGGTGTATCAGCTGATCGACAGCGTATTCAGCGACAGCCAGATGTTTGAGATCAGCGACGACCGTCGTCCCAAGAAGAATCCGCTCAACAGCAACTTCGACAAACAGGAGTTCAAGGCGCTGTGGAACCGGATCAATCGCAAGGCTGCGTACAGCGTTGACTTTGATTCGGCGGAGTTGTTCACGAAGGCCGTCACCAAACTGGACAAGAGCCTTCTCGTGACCCCGTTGCAATACACGATTCAGACCGGTGAACAGGCTGCCCAGGTGACCTACGACGGTCTGAAAGATGGCGAAGCATTTGTGCTCAAGGCTACCGAAACCGAAAAGAACGTGCATTCGATTCACTCTGCGGTGAAGTACGACCTCATCGGCAAGATCGCTGAAGGTACGCAACTGACGCGACGCACGACGGCAGACATCCTCAAGGGGATCAGCGTCGCGGTGTTTGCACAGTTCCGCACCAATCCGGAAAGCTTCATCGCCGAGGCCGTTCGACTGATCAACGAGCAGAAGGCCACGATGATCATAGAACACTTGGTCTACGACCCGGTTGAGGACAAGTTCGACATCGATATCTTCACCGCAGGCCAGACCAAGCAGGACTTCAGCAAGGCCGGTGACAAGCTCAAGCGGCACATCTACGACTATGTGATCACGGATTCTGGTGTTGAGCGGGATTTTGTGAAGGAGCTCGATACTTGCACAGAAGTCGTCGTGTACGCCAAGCTACCACGCGGCTTCCTGATCCCAACGCCGGTCGGCGACTACAACCCGGACTGGGCAATTACGTTTAAGGAAGGAACCGTCAAGCACGTTTACTTTGTAGCCGAGACCAAAGGATCGATGTCATCGATGGTGCTCAACGAGATCGAGAAAACCAAGATCAAGTGTGCCCGCAAGTTCTTCGACGAGATCAACAGGAAGTACGCCCCAGAGAATGTGGAGTACGACGTAGTGAACAGCTTCGACAAGTTGATGGATCTGGTGAAGTAAAAAATCAAGGTAAAACAATGAACTATTTCGATAGTATCAAGCCAACATTGAAGTATATGGTCTCTTGAAGTCCTACAGAATGCCGTTGTTGATCAGGCTTTCAAACCATCGGAGTACGTCATCTCAGTGATTCTCTATGGCGTAGGCGTAGGCGATCTTGTAATGTGCCTGTATGGCAGAAAAACTGCAAAAAACAAGATATAACAGAGCCGAAATTACCTAAAAACGGCATTTTCAAAAAATCCTGGGTGAAATGGGCTACTGTCCGACGCTAAAGCCGACGAGCTGCTTGGAGACAAGCTGAGCGTAAAATGTAACAATAAAGTTCAAAGGCGAAAGTCGCCATAGATTGCGCCGAAAAAGTGGAGTGCTCAATGACCGTCAGTGTCCACAATCCAGACCAGTACATGGCTAGTCTGCGGCAGATCATTGCCCAGGGACGCAAGCGGATCGGTCTTTTGGTTGGGGCGGGCGCGCCAGCCGGTATCTTTCCTCCCGGAAGCGACAAGCCGCTGATCCCTGCTGTGGCAGGCCTCACCGACATGGTGATGGACGCGCTGAAAGCCGACTACGGCAAGACCCTCGACGCCGTACGTGCCGAACTCGAAACCCCGAACATCGAAACGATCCTATCGCGGGTGCGTAGCTTGGCTGGTGTCATTGGCAAGACAAAGGTTCATGACCTCGACGGGGAAGGCTACAAAAAGCTGAGCGAAGCCATCTGTGAGCAGATCGGCACCATCGTCAACAAGTCTCTTCACGACGGTCCTTCGCCGTACACCGAGTTCGTGACGTGGATCAGCGGCACGGGACGCGAACACCCGGTGGAAATTTTCACCACCAACTACGACCTGCTGTTCGAGCAAGCGCTGGAGCGCACACGCGTCCCGTTTTTCGACGGCTTCAGCGGCGCCAGCGAGCCCTTTTTCGACCCCTCTTCGGTGGCGAGCAATGACCTGCCGGCGCGCTGGACGCGCTTGTGGAAGTTGCATGGCTCGCTCGGCTGGGCCGCAAATGCGCGAGGCGAGGTGGTACGTACCGGCCGGGCCAATGCGACGCATCTGGTGTTTCCCGAACACCTCAAGTACGACCAGACACAAAAGGCACCATACGCCGCGCTCTTCGACAGGCTGCGGGCATTTCTGATGACGCCTGACACGCTGCTGATTGCGACCGGGTTTTCCTTCGCCGACGCGCACATTTCCGCGCGGATCGATGAATGCCTGGCCGCCAATCCGTCCGCCAGCGTCTTCGCGTTTCAGTTTAAGCCGCTCGAACATGAAATCCATGCCCGCGACATCGCGGGACGCCGCGCCAACATGAGCTTGTATTCCCCGGACAAGGCCATGATCAATGGCATTGCTGCGCCGTGGATGCCGGGTGATATGCCAACGCGCGACTGGGGCGCCATTCGAGCCACCTATTGGGGCATCGATGAGAAGAGCGAGGCCACGCAATTTCAACTCGGCCGCTTCGACCGGCTCGCGCGGTTCTTCGCGTCATCACGCGCCGCCCAGCACTTTCCCTCTGCTGCACCGGCTATGGATGCAGCGGTTGCTGTCGCACCAACACCACCGGGTGGTGTTGGCGCATGAATTCGAAGCCGACACTGCTTGGTCATGTTGGTGCCGTGACCGGCGCTGCGGTCAGTGTTCGGCAGTCGCCGAGCGTGGCATCTGGCATCGCAATCATTGGTGGAAAGAGCTACCACATCGGCCAAGTCGGCAGCTTCGTGCGTATCCCGCAGGGCTACCACGACCTGTATGGCATCGTCGCCGAAGTCGGTGCGAATGCGGCACCGGAAGCGGCGCGCGAACCGAACGATCGTGGCGACCGTTGGATGACGATCCAGCTTGTGGGGGAGATCGTCGGCGCGTCATTCGAGCGTGGTATCAGCCAGTACCCGAACGTCAAGGATGAAGTCCATCTCGTGACCGAAGAAGATCTAGCCGTCATCTACGGCACGCAGGATGGCGGTCAAGTGATGATCGGACGGCTGGCGAGTGCTGAGGGCATCCTTGTTCGGATCGATCTCGACAAACTTGTTACCCGTCATAGCGCTGTGCTGGGTTCGACGGGAGCGGGCAAGTCTACGACCGTCGCCAGCTTGCTGCGGTCGATCGCGTTGGGCGGCAGTGCCGAGGGCGGCACTGGGTTTCCGAGTGCGCGGATTTTGCTGCTGGACATTCACGGCGAGTACGGTCATGCGTTGAGCTCGGTGTCGACCGTGTTTCGCGTCAATCCGAGTGCTGATGAACAGCCACTGCACATCCCGTTTTGGGCGCTCGACCCATCCGATCTCCTCACCTTTTTGATGGGCAAGCTCGACGACAAACCTCTGTCGCAGATTCTTGATCGCATTTTTGACTATAAGACCAAGCTCGTGAACGAAACGTCGGTTGCTGGTTTGGACCTCAACTCGATGACGGCCGACAGCCCTGTTCCGTTCAGTCTAAAAAAGCTCTGGTTCGAACTACTGGAGCCGGAAATCAAGACATGGGCTGACCAACCACGAACACTGCCTGCGTTGGATGAAGCTGGTGATGCGGCGACGCTCAAATCCCCGCGCTACAAACCTCATGGTGCTGGCTCCGTAGCTCCTTTCATCAATCAGATCGGAGTGTTGGGTATCCGCCGCCCGTTGGATCAGATGCGATCCCGCTTGTTGGACCGCCAATATGATTTCTTGCTGCATCCCGGTGAATGGGAACCTGACCTTGATGGCAATGCCGTGAAAGACTTGCCAGAACTACTGCAGGTGTGGCTGGGGCATGACAAGCCCATCACGATCCTCGATCTGTCCGGGATTCCCAGCGCCGTGGTTGCCCGTCTGATTGGTGCAATTCTCAAGATCATCTATGAGGGGCTCTTCTGGGGCCGGGAGAAGAGCGAGGGTGGTATCGCAAGGCCGTTGCTTGTGGTGATGGAAGAAGCGCACCGCTATCTCTCCAAAGACGCCGATGGGCCAGCGCGCGCGATGGTTCAACGGATCGTGAAGGAAGGGCGTAAGTTCGGCATCGGTGCCATGATCGTCAGTCAGCGTCCGTCCGAAGTCGACGAAACCATCCTCTCTCAGTGTGGCACGTTCATCGCGCTGCGTCTTTCCAACTCATCGGATCGCGCGAAGGTTCAGGCATCGTTGCCAGACAACCTGGCGGGCGTGGTTGACAGCCTGCCCGTGCTACGTGTCGGGGAAGCCATCATCACTGGAGAAGCTGCCCGGCTGCCGATCCGTTGTCGTATCACCCTGCCGGACGAAAAGCACCGACCGAATAGCGAAGACCCTGCTGTCGCCAAGCGCTGGCAGGGCGCTCGTCTACCAGAAAGCTACGAACGTGTTGCGGCTTCCTGGCGCGCACAAAGTCCTACTTGGACCACATTGCGCGTGTTGCGCAAACCGGTTGCACAAGAGGAGATAGAGAGCATGGATCGAGAAACGGTGGCTTCGTCGACAGTTCTTTCAATCGGCTACGAGCCGAGCAGCAGCACCCTTGAAGTCGAGTTCAAGAACGGGGTCTATCAGTACTACAACGTTCCCGAGCCGATCTACCAGCAGCTCATGGCATCTGACTCGAAGGGTAAGTTCATGCATGCTTATATCAAGCCTGCCTATCCGTGCTCGCGCGTGTGAGTCAACTTGCTATTTCGAAACAGAGAGGAAGACACGAGGATGTGGGCTGACACCGGGGGTGAGTGCGCCTGATCTAGGGATTATGAAAGGCTATGTCATCGTTGATTGTTGAAGGTAGGTGATTCCCAAGGCCGCCCGTAGCAGCACCTTGGGATCTACGGTTCCGCGAAAATGATCCAATAAGCGCCGCCATCCCAGGTAGTTGGACAGATAGGCGGTGGCCACCCCATGAAATCTATGCATCCACGTCTTTAGGCGGCTGTGATAGACATTCACATTTTGAACATGGAAAACCTGTTCCACGACGCGAATGCCCGCCTTCACATTCACCGCCTTGAGTGGCACATCCAGTTCCCGTGCCACTCGCACATAAATGGAGCTGCCATCTGCGCAAAGCATGCTGTCCTTGGCGAGAATTGGCTGAATTACCCTTCCAACCTCTTCGCTATTGACCTTTTTCAGGACAGCGTCTGCGGTTTGACCACCCCTGTCCCGGCAAATCAACACGGGAATCTGCTCATCGGACAGTCCCGGTTTTTTGGCCTTGCCACCGCGCTTGCGGGAGGCGCGTGGAAGCCCTTTTTTCTTGCCTTTGAAAGACTCCAGAAAAAAGGTCTCGTCGGCTTCCACGATCCCTTCCAGTTGAGCGGGCTGCTGTTCCTTGGGCAAGCTCAGAAAACGATGCCGCCAGCGAAAGGCCGTATTCCGGTGCACACCGCAAGCCTTGGCACTCCGGCGTACGCTTTGCCCCTGCGCCATCTGTTCCGCATACGTCAGCCAAACCTCCTTATGCCGCAAACCCGCCAATGGAGTGCCGGTCAGCGCGTTAAACGTATGTTTGCACGCGCCACATCGGTACCGTTGCAGACCGGAAGCAGAACCCCACCGAGCTACCGGCCCTTCTCCACAATGCGGGCAAACGGGATGCTCGGCAACGCGGGATTCCAGGATTAAATGTACAGTCTGTTGCTGCTCGACTGCATGAATCCGATCCTTGATCTGCCGACGCTGGTTCGGCGTCAGCTCCGCCAATGCCCCCTTCAGTTTGCCAAATTCCTCAGAATTCATGGATGCCTCCATCTCCTTGATTCTTCACACCGTGCTTATCCGGTTGTCACCCAAAGTAACACTTCGCATACAGTATGTTGTATCATGAAAGATGCTTCATACCACATATGATGTCTTTGGGGACTAACCGGATAAGCACGTTTCACACTATGAAGTATACCACCAATTAAAGATGACATAGCCTTATGAAAACCGGCGCACCCTGACCAAATAATGCACAACTAATCAGAACAAAATTGCCAAAACTCACCACTCTGATTTTGGTTCGCTGTCCTGCCAGGAATTGTTGGATTGTTCTGCCAGGTGCGCGCATTACGTCTCAATTGGTCTAGCTGCGCTCGTGTTACAGCGAGTTTTGCAGCTTTTTCCCTATGAAAATCCCAGGTCTCTGTTTGGGAGATAATGTTTTTGCTTTTACAGTGATAGCACGTATGCCAATGTTCATCGCGAAATGGTGCACCTTTTTTGTAGTACAACGGCATCCGAAAACCGCAATCATTACAGTAATATACTTTCAGTGGACGAGACATGATAAACCTCTTAGATGATATAAATTGATCTCAATGATCCATATAATATATAACTATATTTTATATCATGCGAAAAGAAACCAATTAAAATTACCGCTTATCTACGCCAGGAGATTCACCACGAAAAAATAATCTTTGCTTATCTTCGTATTTGTACGTCAGAAGCTGGTCAAACTTGGTAATGTACCACAGAACATAAGTGAGACACTGACGCATTTCTTTGTCATCTCGCGCAATCATGCCGATTGCCTTGCACTGATACTGCCCCATCTTTTCCTGTGTATTAAAATAACGCCCGATACCATTGGTAAGGTCAGCCCATTGAGCAGCAATTAACTTTGATAATGAGAAACTGGATCGGACCTTGTCACCGTTGAAGAAAAAAATAGCATGGATGTGATGTCCTTTCTCTTCCCCGTACTCCATGTGAGCGATGTAACCTACCAGATGTTGAAATACACCGACACGCCGCTTCATAAAGCTGCGTAACGCACTGAAGTGATGAAGCAGAAGTTCTAATGGCTCTGCCTGGTTACTGTCTTGCCTAGAAAGGTAAAAGTCCATGCGCAGTACAACCATTCTTTTGTACTTATCGAAAAGACGATCTACATATTGGGTTGAAGAAACAAATGATCGTTTGGAGTTTTCTTCCTTATGTCTGATCTTGTCCTTGAAAGTGCGATTTTTCATGAGATCACGTAGAGCAGTGATGTAGTCGTTCATCGTGTGTGCTGTGATTTTACTTGAGTACTTATGCAATGGAAGAGAACCACTATCAAAGAATCCTGGAAATGTCGTTGTAATTGTAAAAAATGCCTCAACATGCGGGCTATAGCGAAAGCATGGATTAAATTCGTGCATCCAATTAAAGACTCTTGAGAGAGCGTAATGGATCGTTTTATCTAATACGGTTATGTGTTGGTTTATTGCATACGGCAAAGCATCAGTTCTCTGTACGTATCGCATAAACTGTTCAATCTGGCCAATCCTTGAGTCGAAAGAGGGAAGGATATAGGCCATATGCTTGCCGTCAACAGTATCCTGGAGTATTCCTCGCCTTATTTTGAGTTGCATATATATTTCTGGATAAGACAAGTTTTGTTGATCAAATTTCTTTAATATCGTTTGCATCTTGTTTGAAATCATGAAAAAGCCTTTTTTATATAATAATATATCGTTGTAGCAGAGGTTAAAGTAAATTATTGGTTTTTAATAACGGTGCTGATTGTATTGGTTTTGGTTTAAGAATTGTAAATAATCATATAATGGTTTATTTATTATTTATTTATTGTCCTCTATTTTTTATTATTGATGTTTTGTTTTGGTGATATGACGTGGGTAATGTGGTATTTATTAATTAAATATAAATCCAGAAACATGACCCAGCAATTAATCCTTTTATCTATGGTCATGGCTCCGCTCTATGGCTTAAGACTCCGACTTTTCTGTGAGTGCTTCAATGTGATAGTTATGCGCACACTATATTGACTAAATTTTTATTGCAGTATCGTTATTATTTGTTTCAACTTGCGTGACCAATCCTCTAGTGCTTCCCGTTTTTCGTTATCGTATGTGTGCCGGTCGTAAATGGCGGTTACCCCGCCCTCGACGTGATTTAATATCTTGGAGATGACTAGTCGGTTGTGCCCCATCATGCCAATGTGGGTCGCTGCAGTACGACGTAAATCATGAGGCGTAAACTGCGCGAGATCCATAATCTCTAAGTTCTTGCGCAAGGCATGAGAAAGTGCCGTCGGTGACATTGGTCTATCCGCGTCCCCATTAGGCCGGGGTGAAGAAAATAAATATCTGTGCCCGGATATAACTCTTGCTTGATCTAGTATTTCTATTGCCAGAGTCGATAATGGAACCCGATGTGCCCTTCCATTTTTGGCGATGCTGGCCGGTATGGTCCACCATCCTCCTTCAATCTGACCGCGTTCAAGCTGGGTAACTTCCCCCAGTCTTTGTCCAGTTATCAGCATAAATTGCAGCGCGAGCTTGGTTACCAAGGACATGCTGGCCGATTCCAATCCGGTCCAAAAGCGGGCGATTTCCTCATCCGATAGCACGCGGTCTTTTTGTCTTTCCTTGGCAGGCGCCTGAATACCCAGACAAGGGCTTAGGTCGATCATCGAGCGCGAAACGGCAAAACTGAACATCTTACGCACTAGTGCCAATGTTCGATTTGCTGCGATAGGAGCACCTCTGGTAGCTATTAAATCCAAAAGCACAACGATATCGCGACGAGTGACGGATCTTGCCTTTCGTTCCCCCCAGGCTGGAATGATGTCCTTTTTTAGGATACGTTCATCCTCCCGCCATGATCGCTTTCTGGGCTTCGCCCATTTCTCTAGGTACTCTTCCGCGAGGACCGTGATTGTTGGTGCATTGGCAGCTTCCGTCTTTCGATTTTGCTCAAGTGCGCCGGGATCTATGCCAGACTCCAGATGTTTGACAGCTTCTGCACACTTTGCCCTTGCCATCGCCAAGGTGAGCTGTTCGTTTCCTATGCCGTACTCACCAAGGGTGAGTCTACGTACCTTGCGCTCTATCGAGTATCGAAAGACGAAGGTCTTGGTTCCAGTCGGTGACACCCGAAGCACGAGGGTGCCTCTGCCATGATCATTCTCGTCAGCAATCTCATAACGTGTCTCCTTTGGTTTGAGTGAAACTATCTTGCGGTCTGTGAGCATGGGGCCTCTGGCTGGGTCAACTCTGGGTCAACATTGGGTCAACATGTTTGTGTGCTTTGAAGATGTTTCATGATACTACATGGTTGCACGAAATTTCTATCATGCTGAATATAATTACGATAAACAACCATAGTGGTATTTAGTGATCATCGGTGAAACCAGTTATTGCCCGATTTGTAATCAGTGGGTCGGGGGTTCGATTCCTCTCGCCAGCACCAAATAAACAAGGACTTACAAAAATAAGTGTAAGTCCTTTTTCTTTCTGGTAGA
>JAJYPA010000539.1 GCA_021795795.1 Pseudomonadota bacterium
GTACAAAATCAAGGGGATTTCTGAAGAACCTGACGTGGAGGATGCTCGTGTCGGCAGCCCGTTTCTCTACGAAATTGGACGGTGGAAAGGCGCACGCCTGCATTACGACAGGACCATGTTGCCAAACCGGGTGGCGCCAGCCGCCACATAAGGACATACGGAAATGTTCGCATTCATCGTCGGCATGGTCAGTTACTTTCCCTTCGCTTGGTACACGCACAGATATTTGGACGCCCAGGGTTACCCGCCCGGGATAGCCCGCACACTGGTGGTGTTCGTGATCGCCAGCGTTCTGGCTTCCCTGGCTTCGTACCTCGTGTCCTTGCTTTGACCTGCGGTCGGCATGACCAATTTCGCTAGTCCTGTGATCGCCCATTGTATCGTGATGACTGAATTCCACGAAGCTTTGGAGACGACCCATGCAGGACCACTCGGACCGTTTAGACTACCAGCAGGCGGAACAGAAAAAAGCTCTGCTCATCGCCATGTTTCACGGCGGCACCGTCAGCCGGGCCACGCGAGTGCAAAATGCCCCATTCCGGGTCACAGTCAAAGGCGACAGTGCTACCGTGCCGGCGGGCATTATTCACGAAATGTCGCAAGAGCGTCTTTTGCGCAAACAAGATTACCCGGATCGGTTTTTCTACACGCTCACTGAAAAAGGGCGGGATCTGGCGCGCGGGCTTTTGGCAACCGAAAAACTGGCACCAAAAGTTCGTCCGTGAGGTTGCAATGGTCGATTTTTTTCGAATTTTGCTCGATCCAAAAGTCGTAGTGGTAATGTAACATCGTTGTTGTAACACAATGGACACTCTGGCGGGACAAGCCGCCGTTTTCTTTCGCAACAAAAGGATCAGACATGGAAAAGAGTAACACCAACCGCAAGACGTTCTTGGTGGCCGTAGCCATCGCCGCATTGGGTTTTGCCGTCACAGCGGATGCGCAGACGGAAAATTCTGCCATAGTGTCAGCCAATAACGAGGTCGGTATCGCCATCACTGGCAACCTGACCAACTATCAGGAAGATATTACGCCCGGGCCTTCGGACACGGAATCCGGCTGGCAGCCAGGGTTTGCGGTGAAAGGCAGCTATATGGGCAACCTGTATGGTCTTCATAATGTGTACGCCGCCGTTCACTACGCGCGCAGTTCCGGCAATATCGGTTATTACGGCGCCGTGGGCGCAAAGCCATACAACAGCACCGACAGCGCAACATTCAATCGCGTCATGGCGCGCGTGGGCATGGGCTTTGGCATTGCCTGCTCACATCACGAGATGATGATCACTCCTTATGTTGCCGGTGGTTACCAGACATGGAACCGGGCATTGCAGGGGCCTTACGGTTATACGGAAAATTACAGTGCCGGGCTGATCGGTGCCGGAGCATTGTTCCAGTACGCAGTGACCCCGCGGTTCGTGGTTTCCGGCAAGACCGAAGTGCTCGCGGTCGTCAGTGGTGGCATGACGCCGCATGTTTACAACGGACGCCTCGGCTCCGCCAGTTTCGGGACCAGCGCCGAGGAAAAGGTGACGCTAGGAGGGGATTACCGGATTGCCGGCCCACTGCATGCGTACAGCGATGTGAGTTTCACGCATTTTAACTACACGGGCGGCCAGTTGGCTCTCCCCGGCGCGCGTGAGCCGTTGTCCAGCACCAACCAGTTCGGTATGAGTCTGGGGCTGGCTTACCAGTTCTAGGCCGGACTTTTACCACAGAGACAACGCCACCCAGGTTTCATGGCCTTGGGTTGCGTTCCCGCTTTGACAGGTTATGCCACATGTTGGTCAAACTATTAAGGGATATCGGAGATGGGGCCGCAGCCGGCGTCGCCGTGGTTACGGTGCTGCCATTGGCTGCGGTAGGCATGGGAGCGGCTGGGGCCATCACCACGCTCGGTCTGGTGGTTGGCGCAGGTCTGGGCGTAGCCGCCGCAGTGGCCGATACGTCCATGGAAAAGAATGGCAATATGGCAGCCGGTCGACCAAGTTCCATCTGGTGGGCGGGAAGGTGCAAAGGCGGCAGAGAATGACCAGTTTCGCATATCGCTTGATTGTGGCGGACAGGAAACCCATCCGCCATATTGGTTCAGCCAGCGTTACGCCGACGCCCACCACGCCCTTTCCCATGCGCATCCATGAGCGTGCTCCCTTCCGCAAGCAGGGTTTCCATATCTTCATCCTTGGCTCGAGCAACGGCCGCCAACATGTGTCGATGTGTCCACCCTGGAACCAGAGTCGCCACCGCGCGATCAAAACGCTTACGCTCTTCCGCATCCAGTTTCTTTTTTGCAGGGCTTTCCGCAAGCTTTTTCCGTCGTTCTTCCAGCACGCGCAACTGAACGTCTAACTTGGCCTTGGCCTCCGCTATCGTTTTGTCAATTTCGGCAATCCGTCCTCTGTCGTTCGCACCCGGTGGGCGCGCTTTGTAGTTTGTTCTGCCATGATGATATTTCTCCTTGGTTGTGTTGTACTACTAAAAGGCTTTACAGCCATTTCTCATCTTTGCAAAATCAGGGGTTTTTCTCCTGGGCATCGGAGGTCAGCGTCTTGCCGAACGTGGTGATCTCTTCAAAGTATGTGGGGTCCTCCCGGCATTCCGCAAAGGCGGCAGCCAGACCGCCAGCTATGGTTTCCAGCGACCAACCGGGAGCAACTTCCCTGATGACCGACATCCAGCGTTGATCCTGAATGACTTGCTCACGTTTTGCAATGCGTTCCAACAATTGGGCTTTTTCGCGCTCTAATCGCTCAATGTGTCTCCGTGCTCGCCGTATCGCCGGGGTTTCCACATTTGCGGCGGAGTCCATGGGAGCAGTCGCGGAGTTGGCCTCTCGCCTGTTCTTGTTCATGCGCAATACGGGTAGTTTGGGCATATGGAATCACCGTATCGTGAATGTGGAAAAACCATCGAAAAAGCGCTGAACTTGCCAGCGCCTTCAGTTTCGCGCGGAACGATTTATGCGCGCCGCACGTCTTCAGCCTGCAGCCCCTTGGGGCCGCGTGTAGACGAAAAAGAAACCCGCTCACCTTCCGCCAGGGACTTGAAACCCGTGCCCTGGATGGCGGAATGATGGACAAAAATGTCCTCTCCGCCATCTTCCGGCGTGATAAAGCCAAATCCCTTGGCGTCGTTGAACCATTTTACTGTACCAGTTGCCATAATACACTTCCCTACTCATTAAAAACGGCGATGTGCCAGACTTCATCTTAAACAAGATATTGGACAATCTCAACATTTCCCGACCTGCGGCGAAACGGGAAATTGTCGATGGGCTTCCCCGTGTAGGATATTCTGTTTTCACTACCAGCGTGTGGACTAAGAAATTTATGGATGTCGACATACCAAACGCACTCATACCCAACCTGAGTAACAGGAGAAAGTGCGGATGATCTACCGGGAAAATCAAGCCCAGGAACAAAAGTTGCGGGATGCCAGTGATCAGCGGATCGCACAAATCCAGATGCTGGCCGGCGACCGCCACTGGAGCCGCATCTTCCCCAATCCGCAACTCGGCGCACGGCATCTGGAAGCCTATCTGGGTCCGACCAACAGCGGCAAGACGTATCAGGCGCTTCATGCCCTCAAGTTGCTCAAACCACACGAGCGCGGTGTGTATCTGGCACCACTGCGGCTGCTCGCCATTGAGGTCTGTGAAGAACTCCGCAACCAGGGTGTGGCGGCATCGCTAATCACCGGCGAAGAACGCGATATCGACCCGCAGGCCAGCGTGGTTTGTTCCACCATCGAAATGCTCGATCCCAGCCAACACTACACGGTCGGCGTGATCGACGAAATGCAGATGATCGCGGATACCCAACGGGGATGGGCGTGGACGCAGGCGCTTTTTGAGATGTCTGCGGACCGACTTTTCGTACTGGGTAGCCCATCTGTCGAGGCTTTGCTGAAGGATTTCGCGGAGACGACTGGCGACACGCTGACCCTGCATCGCACACAGCGCTTCAACTCGTTGCAGGTGAAGCCTCAGCCCATACCGCCGAAGTCTGTAACCAAGGGCACCATCTTCGTGGTCTTCTCGCGCAACTCGGTCATCCGCTGGGGCGAATATTTCCGCGGCAACGGGCATTCGGTCGCGCAGATCTACGGTGCCATGCCGCCCGAAGTGCGCCGTGAAGAAGCCCGGCGATTCCGTGCCAGTGAAGCGGATATTCTGGTCGCTACCGACGCCGTGGCCATGGGCCTTAACTTGCCAGCCCATACGGTGGTTCTGGGCGAAGGTGAAAAGTACAACGGACAGACCACCACCGCCGTACCCAAGCCGCTGGTCCGCCAAATCGCGGGCAGGGCAGGGCGCTATGGGCACCATGACGCCGGTTTCGCTGCAGGCTCTGATAGCGCAATCCATCGCCACATGCAAAGCGCGCTCAACGGCCAGGACGAGCAGTTCACCTTTCCGCTGCCACATGTTGCTCCAACACGCCAATGGATCGAGAATGCCATGGAACAGGCCCCGGAAACCACTGTCCGCGACCTGCTTACTGCCTGGCAACAAACCATAAAAGGTTCTCGCTGGTTTCGCTGCGTCGATTTGTCAGAGATACTGGAGAAGGCCCATGTCCTGGACGGGGTGGAGGGATCGGATCGACTGCCCATGGCGGAACGCCTGCAGATTCTGACGGCGCCGGTGGACGTGCGCGCCGGACAAATGCACCATTTCAAGACCATGGTTATCGCCATCGTGGGAAACCACCAGATCGCCTCGCCAGCGTCCGGCGCGGGACCGCATGCGCGCACGGAAAATCTGGAATCCGCCTACAAGCATCTTTCGCTGTATTGCTGGTTTCATTATCGTTATCCGCAAGTGTTTCCCGAGATCGGCAAGGCTGCCGCCGAAAGGACCAAATGTGTCAATCAGTTGATCGCCCATATCCGCCAGGGCTTGAAGCGCCACTGCAAAACTTGCGGCAAGGTGCTCCCCGCCAAAGGGGTCTTCGGTATTTGCGAAAACTGTTATCAGGCGCAGCGGCGACAACGACAGTGGGATCGCGATGATTACTAACGGAGGAATGTGAGCTGCTTCTGTATTTTAGCGAAAGGCCTGAAATTATCGATGCTTTGCGTGACCTGATTGGCGGGGCTCTGGAAGGGGAAATACTCCCGGTAACAGTTCAATAGAGGTTTTGCCGCATACCAATCGGCCCTAAAGATCTATTTGCTGCGGCCACGCGTGTAAACTGTCTTCATCTGAACCACTGGCAAAAGGCATCCAATGTCACAAGTCCTGATCATCGATACGGAAACCACCGGTTTCACCGAACCCGTCGAACCTATTGAGGTCGCTTGGGCTCAGTTGGATGCTGGGCCGATAAACCCAGACCTTGACTTGGCACTAGACCTGATGGGCAGATTCGATCAGCGTTACAAGCCGAGTCAACCCATTTCCTTCGGCGCCATGGCGACACACCATATTACCGATGCGGATCTGGTTGATTGCCCACCGTCCGCCGATTTTTCGTTGCCTGAAAATACGACTTTCCTGGTCGGCCACAATATCGAC
>JAJYPA010000540.1 GCA_021795795.1 Pseudomonadota bacterium
TCGCCATCCCGTCCTGGTTCCGTCTCTCTCGTCTTGTTCATTCGCTGCGTTCCTTATCGGTTGGAGTACGCAGCGAACGTTAGCAGGGACAAAAAACCGTTTCTTGCATGCTTGCCGGAAAGACACAACTCTCCGAGAAATCACTCAAGGACAAGTACGAGACACAGATCAAGGATCGCGATGACACAATTGAGCGCCTCCGGGACATGAAGGCTCGCCTGTCGACCAAAATGGTTGGTGAAACCCTTGAGCAGCACTGCGAGACCGAATTCAACCGAATTCGAGCGACGGCCTTTCCAAGGGCATATTTCGAGAAGGACAACGACGCGCGGACTGGGAGCAAGGGCGACTACATCTTTCGTGACTCGGGCGAGGCTGGTACCGAGAGTGTCTCGATCATGTTTGAGATGAAGAACGAGAGCGACGTAACGGCGTCCAAGAAGAAGAACGAAGACTTTCTCAAAGAGCTCGACAAGGACCGTACAGAGAAGGGCTGCGAGTATGCAGTGTTAGTTTCCCTGCTTGAGCCTGAAAGCGAGCTGTACAACGCCGGGATTGTCGATGTGTCGCACCGTTATCCGAAGATGTATGTCGTCCGGCCGCAATTTTTCATCCCGATCATTACGTTGCTCCGAAACGCCGCACAGAACTCACTACAGTACAAAACCGAGCTCGCATTGGTGAAGGAACAGAACCTTGATATCACAAACTTCGAGAATGAGCTCGATACGTTCAAGACTGGGTTCGCCCGGAACTACGAACTGGCATCCAAGAAATTTAAGACGGCTATTGAAGAGATCGACAAGACCATCGACCATCTCCAGAAGACCAAGGACGCCCTGCTCGGTTCAGAAAACAACCTCCGCCTTGCCAACAACAAGGCCGACGACTTGACCGTCAAGAAGTTAATTAAGGGTAACCCCACAATGGCCGCGAAGTTTGCCGAGCTCAAGAGTCGTGGCTCTACAGATGCGGAATAAATTAAGTCAGAAATCTGATGCCGGCAGCGAGAAGTCCTCAAGGTCACGATCAAAAGCTCACGCTCTGTGGCCAAGAGGCTTTCCATCTCTTGGACCCGCTACCACGTGAAGGAAGAGGTGATGCGCATCGAATCTATCATGCTGTCCGGCTTCCGGTGTTTCGGCCCTGATCCGATCTCGGTCCCGATTTCATCGGAGATCACGGCCGTGGTCGGCCCGAACGCGGCCGGGAAGACGGCGCTGCTCCATGCACTGGCGAAACTGTTCGGCGTGTCGGGCGCGCAACGCACCGTGCAGCGTTCCGATTTTCACTTGGGCTCAGGCGACGATCCGGGCAATCGGGACCCCAAGGATCTGTACATCGACGTGCTGATCGGTTTGCCCGAACTGGCCGATGGCACCGCTACGCCGGAGACGATTGCGCCCACGTTCCGGCACATGCAGATCGAACGGGAAGGCAAATCGCCAGTCTGCCGCCTGCGTCTCGAAGCGCGATGGGAAGATGATGGGACCGCCGAGGGCGAGGTTTCGCAAAAGATGTTTTGGGCCGATACACTCGATAACGACCCGGCCGGGGATAAGTGCTGCCCGGTCTCGGCGGCGGATCGTGGCCTTATCCAACTCTATTACACGCCTGCCAGCCGGGACGCGGCAGCCCAGATCAAGGCGACGACGGGCGCACTCGCAGCTCGCCTGCTGCGCGCGATCGAATGGTCGTCCGAATCTGAGGGGGCCATTCACGACGCAATCGAAGATCTGGCCACCGCATACGAGAGCGAGTCAGCAATCGCCGCGATCGACAAAGCCTTGCAGACGCGCTGGTCAGGCCTTCATGACGATGCCGTCGACACGAAACCCCGACTCAGCTTAGTCAACCGCCGGTTCGAGGATGTCGTCAACAAGGTTGCCGTCATCTTCGAGCAAGGACCGGACGGGCAGGAACGTGGACTCGACGCCTTGAGTGACGGGCAGCAATCCCTTTTTTATTTCGCGCTTGCCGCCGCCGTTTTCGATCTGGAGCGCGAAGTTGTTGCCGGCACTGTGGCAGGCTTCCGCGACGACACCCTGCGTATTCCGGCGCTTACGCTCTTCGCGGTGGAAGAGCCGGAGAACCATCTGTCGCCTTACTTTCTCGCACGTATCATCCGTCAGGTCCGCTCGCTGACCGATGCCGGCGGCGCGCAAGCCATCGTTACCAGTCATTCGCCGGCGGTGCTTAGCCGCGTCACTCCACATGAGGTTCGCTATTGCCGCTGCGATCTGGAGACGCGCGTCTCGACGGTCAAGAAAATCAAGATGCCGGCGGGGACTGACGAGGCTGGCAAGTTTGTCCGTGGCGCCATGCTCGCCTATCCCGAACTCTACTTCGCCCGCTTCGTCCTACTTGTGGAAGGCGATTCGGAGCGGACCGTCCTGCCTCCCTTGGCTGAGGCGCTTGATCTCCTAATCGACCCTGCCTTCGTTGCCATCGTCCCCTTGGGCGGACGACATGTGCAGCATTTTTGGCGTTTGCTGAAACATCTGGGCATTCCGCACGCGACACTCCTGGATCTCGATCTGGGCCGCGAGGGTGGCGGCTTTGGCCGGGTGAAAACGGTGATCGAGAAACTCATTGAATTTGGCGCACCGAAAGCCACACTCCTGAAGACCAACAAAGGTACATTGTCCGACACCAAATTCGCGACAATGCACAGATGGGGGGATGCCGAGGACCACAAGACCCTCATAGCCTGGATCGATAGCCTCAAACCACATGGTGTCTACTTCTCGGCGCCCCTCGACCTCGACCTCGCCATGCTCAAAGCGTTCCCTGATGCGTACAAGGCGATCGTTCCGAAGGGTGGGGGACCGAAGATGGCCCCCGATAAGGCGGCGGAAGTAGTACTTGGGACGGCGGGCTCAGGAACCACGATCTATACGGGTCCATTCAAGGACTATCCTGGGCTTTTTCCCGCTTACCGATACCACTTCCTCACCAACAGCAAGCCAGCAACGCACCTTGCAGCGCTGGCGCACATCAAGAAAAGGGACTTGGTCGAGAAGATGCCGGTCATGCTGGCCGAAATTCTAAATCACATCGCCAAGTCGTTGCGGCGGGACTAGAGATGGCTGTGCTGTCGCAACGGGTTCGCCCTGGCGATTGGAAGCCGGTGGGCGTAGAAGCGCTCGAAGCGAACGCGTTGAAGGTCGTCCGCTCGACAGACAATCGATCCGTCATCGCTGGCCCCGGCGCGGGCAAGACAGAATTGCTGGCGCAACGCGCCGCTTATCTCCTTCAGACGGGTGCAGCACCTGCGCCACGGCGTATCCTCGCTATCAGTTTCAAGCGCGATTCTGCAACAAATCTTGCTAAGCGCGTTCGCCAGCGCTGCCATCGCAATCATGCTGAGCGTTTTGACTCAATGACGTTCGACGCGTTTGCGAAAGGGTTGGTCGACCACTTCGGTCAAGCATTGCCCGAGCGTTGGCGGCCACGGCCCGACTACGAAATCACGTTCCCCGGTGATCGATATTATCGCGAGTTCCTGTCCCGACAGGTCGGAGCACCTCCAGCATCGGTCGGCACCTATGCTGACATTCAGGCGATAGCTGTGAAGGCTTTCGAGCGTCATTATCTGGTGGGATCACCACTCCCATTGGAAGACTGGCCAAATCCGACGCCTGGCCAATGGGCGGCGGATCGCTTCTGGCAAACGTCGCTTCACGAGGGCCACAAGAGCGTCCTGTCGTTCCCCATGATCGGGAGGCTTGCAGAACTGCTGTTGCGGGTCAATCCGATGGCGCGCGACGCGCTTCGGCTGGCCTACTCGCACCTGTTCATGGATGAGCTTCAGGACACAACGCAGATTCAATATGATCTCGTTTACACGATCTTCCTGGGCACCAACACGGTGATAACAGCCGTTGGGGACAACAAACAACAGATCATGCGCTGGGCCATGGCGATGGACGATCCGTTCGCCGCTTTCGACGCCAATTTCTACGGCAAGCGGACACCACTTTACAACAACTATCGGTCGTCACCAGAGCTGGTGCGCATTCAGCATATTCTTGCGCAGGCTTTGGACGCCCGCACTGTACCGCCGATATCGAAAACGGCGGGCACCATCGCGGGGGACAGTTGCGCGATCTGGGATTTCTCTGAACCGGAGATCGAGGCGAATCGCCTGGCGGCGTTCGTTGCCGCCGAAATTAAAACCCACCAGCTTGCTCCGCGCGATTTCGTTCTGCTGGTCCGCCAGAAGGCTACCGACTACGCGGATGTCCTCGAACCTGCTTTCGCGGCTGCTGGTATTCCCCTGCGCAATGAGGCCGGGTCTGTCGGAGCGGTCATGCTTCAAGAACTGCTGGCGGATGAATCGTCGGAACTTATCGTCGCCCTTCTGCGCCTCGCGACGACTAAGCGAGCCGGCCGATACTGGACAGATTGTCAGGACGCACTAGCGTCACTCCGCGGTGTCGTGCCCGGTGACGAGGTCGCACAGGCCAAACTTGCCCGCGAGCTGGATGCTTATGCAATCAAACTGACCACCGCACATCCCAGCCCACCAAAATCCAAGGCGGTGGCGCGGTTTATCGTGGACGACATTTTGGGGTTCATCGGCCGAGAACGGCTGATTGCGGTTCATCCCACCTATGGCCAGGGCGGCTGGCTCGATAAGGTGCTCGACGCGGCCGCAGTGCATCTTCTGGCGTCCTCCGCCGGTTGTATCGACTGGTCGAAAGCTCTCGATGCCTATGAAGGCATTCATGCTATCCCCCTGATGACGATCCACAAGAGCAAAGGGCTCGAATACCACAGCGTTGTCTTCGTCGGCTTAGACGATAGTGCTTGGTGGAGTTTTGCCAACGATCAGATTGAGGCCACAGCGGGATTCTTTGTGGCATTCACGCGCGCCAAACAACGTGTGATCTTCACATTCTGCGCAAGGCGTGGTGCGAGAGCGAAGATTGCGGTACTTTATGAGCTTCTGAAAAGCGCTGGAGTCAAAACTACCCAAGTTGCCTGACCGTTGCGCAGTGCTTTATAAAACGTGCCCAAAAGACAACACAGGAGCCAGTAGGGATAGAATCGACTTTTAATCTGGCGGCCGCTTCTGGATGCATTCGTGGCACTCCCAAAGGAACCGGTGACTGTCCCCAATGGCCGATAGCTTGCCGATTAGTACTGTGCACCCTGTTCCGATATATGAAGCGACGATCACTCAACTGGACGCCCTTCTCACCGTGACTAATTTCGTAAGGCGTTCTTCGGACCGAATATTCAGCTACGCCCTCCATGGGAAAATTTTGGGAAAATCGCATTAAATATCTATGCATCGCCATGCTCGTTGATGCGCAAATAGCCCGTGGATAATCACGCAGTTAGGCGCACAGAGGCGTATGGTTAAGCACAAGTTTCGCCTTCACACGGCAGGGGTCAGTGGTTCGATCCCACTATCGCCCACCAATATAATCCAGCACTTAGCTCATCATCCTCCCCACGAAATCACGCTCCGCTCCACTGAGTATCGGGGGACACGTTTCGT
>JAJYPA010000541.1 GCA_021795795.1 Pseudomonadota bacterium
CAATGGCTTCGGCATAAGGACGGCAACCGGGAAAACCACACTGACCGCATTGAATTTGTGGCAGGATAGCATCGATTTTTTCCACCAGTGGATCTTCTTGCACTTTATAACGCACTGCAGCGAAACCCAGCGATGCGCCAAGCAGGATGGCTAGGCCAGACATGAACAGAATAGCGGCAATCATGGCCTGACCATACCGGAGAAACCCATGAAGGCCAGACTCATGATGCCCGCTGTGATCATGGCGATACTGGTGCCACGGAAAATGGCTGGTAAATCAGCGCCATCCAGGCGTTCACGCAAACCGGCAAACAGAATCAGCGACAGGGAAAAACCGATTGAGCCACCAAAACCGAAAAACAATGATTGAATGAAATTGTGGTGCGCTTGAACATTCAGTAAAGGGATACCCAATACCGCGCAGTTGGTGGTAATGAGAGGCAGATAAATACCCAGTACGCGGAATAAGACCGGGCTGGTCTTGCGCACAAACATTTCCGTGAAACCAACAATGCCGGCAATGACGACGATGAACGATAGTGTGCGCAGGTAAGTCAGATCATTGCCAAGCAAGTATTGGTTAATCAGATAACTGGTGCCGGAACCCAGTGTGAGCACAAAAGTCGTCGCCGCACCCATGCCTATAGCGGTTTCCAGTTTTTTGGAAACGCCGAAAAACGGGCACATACCCAGAATTTTCGCCATCACGATATTATTGACGAATACCGTACTGATCAGAATCAGTAAATAGGATTGGATGTCCATGTTTTTTATGCCAGGTTGTTACAAAGTGTTTCACCGTAAATTTTTTGCCAGGGGCTATGCTAGAATCCAAAGCAAGCTGGCGATTGTCTGATTATCCGACGCTTGGGTGCGATTTTCAACTATCTTTATCAGTATTTCATGAAATTCCCCCTCCATTTTGTTGGGAGGGTTTTGCTGTGGATGGAAATCCGGAACACTTTGAAGCATTTGACTCAAACATTTCATGAATGGTTGCAATGGACGCCGAATATGGCGTTGCATCTCAAAGATTATTATGCAGGTATGTTGCCTGTGATGAAAACGAGAGGAAGAATATGCGTTTTATAAAGAAATTGGTCGGGGTGATGTTGTTGTGTTGGGCATCGTCATCGTTTGCCTGGATGAATATCCAATTTTCTGTGCCGGGAGTGAGCATTGGCTTTACCGCGCCAGCATATCCGCAGTTTGCGCCGGTGCCAGGTTACCCCGTGTATTTTGCACCAAACATGGGAGCAAATTACTTTTATTATAATCGCATGTACTGGTTGTACCGGAATGATAACTGGTATGCTGCTGCCCAGTACAATGGGCCGTGGGGCGTAGTGCCCCCGATGGAAGTGCCAGGTATGATATTGCAGGTTCCTGTCAGGTATTATCGTTATCCACCTGCTTATTTCAGAGGATGGGCGCGTGATGAACCGCCTCGTTGGGGTGAGCGTTGGGGACCTGGTTGGCTGCATCGTCGTGAAGGATGGGATGCAGGATGGCGGGGACGTTGGCATCCGGAGGGACGCCCACGCGACTGGCGATGATGGCCGTGAGCATTATTTATAAAGAATGATTGTTTTAAAGAATAATTCGAGTAATTCGAGTAATTGTAGTGAACCGGCGGTAAAACCCGTTTTGTTAGGCTTTGCGGTGTATGGAAAAATAGAATACGCTGAAGTGTTTGAGCCAAACATCTCATGAGTACTTGCGATGGACCGTTGAATACGGTGTTGCATATTAAAAATGATTACACAGGCATGTTGCTTGTGATGAAAGGGAGAGGGGAAATATGCGTCTTATAAAAAAATTGGTAGGAGTGGTGTTGCTGTGTTGGGCATCGTCATCGTTTGCCTGGATGAATATCCAGTTTTCTGTGCCGGGAGTGAGTATTGGCTTTAATGCGCCAGCGTACCCGCAGTTTGCGCCGGTGCCGGGCTATCCTGTGTATTATGCGCCAAACATGGGAGCGAATTATTTTTATTATGATGGCATGTACTGGTTGTATCAGGATGATAGTTGGTACGCGGCTTCCTGGTATAACGGACCATGGGGGATGGTGTCACCGATGGAAGTGCCGAACATGATATTGCAGATCCCCGTCGGGTATTATCGTTACCCGCCTGCTTATTTCAGAGGATGGGCGCGCAATGAACCACCTCGTTGGGGTGAGCATTGGGGACCTGGTTGGCTGCATCATCGTGAAGGATGGGATGCAGGGTGGCGGCGTGGGCATCCGGATGTCAGGCGAGCTCCTTTGCCCGATTATCAGCGCCGGTTTCAGGGGGCGCATTATCCCCATGACATGCGGCAACAGTATATGTTGCATAACCAGAATTTCCACTATCACCCCCATGAACCTATGGTGCGAGCGCAGTATCATCAGATGCATGGGCGAATGATGGGTGGGCATCCGGGTGGACATCCGCACGGCAATGCAGGTGATCATGGCCATTAAAGGAAGCGCCGATTAATTCCCACATGGTCGCGACGGCGGCCTGGTGGGATGAGATGGAGGCGCGACGCGCTGTCAAGGGTTATTCTCTTGGGTTATTCTCTTGGGTTATTCTCTTGGGTTATTCTCTTGGGTTATTCTCTTGGGTTATTCTCTTGGGTTATTCTCTTGGGTTATTCTCCTCGACGAGCGGCACGGCAGTTCGCGCCCGCCAAGCCCCGAACCGTTAGTCAAGCGGAGCTGCGCAAAAGCACACAACACACCAAGTTTCAGGCATCATCTTTTACCTGATCGCAGCAAGCAGATCCTTGTTTGCCGTGTTTTTGAATTGGCGGGCAGGGCACAGTTCCATAAGAACAATAAACACAGCAATCACCGGATTTTGGTTTAAGCATTGTATGGCACTGCGTGCACTCGTAAAACCATTGGCAAGCATCGCTCGGCATGATCTCGGTTTTGATGTGGCCGCAATGTGGACAGGTAATCGTCGATTCCAGAATAATGGCATTCACTTTGCGCTTGTCTCCAGCGTTGACGGATAGCCCGCGTCTCTGGTTGCGTTCATCAGTATATCGACGCTGGTTTTGGAATCGTCAAACGTGACAGTGGCTTCATGCTTATCAAAACTGACAGCGGTCAGTTTTACTCCTGGCACCTTGTTTAGCGCTTTTTTTACCGTGATCGGGCATACAGCACAATGCATCGTCGGCACAGACAGGGTGACAGTTTTAATCCCAGCCCGGGCAGGTGCGGACAAAATAGTCAGCGCAATCACTGCAAGAAACTTTTTCATACGATTTCCTTTCAATAAAACCATGGTGCGATATACGGAAACACCAGCGCAATCAACACAAGCAAGGACACTGCAGCAAAGAGAAATTTGTAGGTAATGTTGATTTGTGATTTAGCACAAGCCACTCCTGTTGTGCAGGCAGGTCGCCAAATGCGCCTCCAGGCAAAGAATAGCGCTAGCAGCGCCGCACCGATAAAGATGGGGCGAAAAGGTTCTAATACTTGCAGGTTTCCTATCCATGCACCTGACAGGCCGAGCATCACCAGTACCAGCGGTCCCACGCAGCAGCTCGAAGCGAGTATGGCTGCTATGCCTCCGGTGAGTAATGCGGCCCAACCGCTCGCTGGCGGAGTACTTTTATTTGAAATTTCAGTTTGCATAACGTAAGCTTATTCCCGTACTTTAGTACGGAGTCAAGAAAAATGGAAAAATCATCAGGCAACTTCACCATAGGTTCGTTGGCCATTGCGTCGGGTGTCAATATCGAGACTATCCGTTTCTATCAGCGTAAAGGGTTGATGTCTGAACCGCCTCGTCCTTATGGCAGTATTCGTCGCTATACAGACATTGATATGGCTCGAATTTGCTTTATCAAAGCATCACAACGGCTAGGCTTTAGTCTGAAAGATATTGGTGAACTGTTAAAACTGGAGGATGGCACACATTGTAACGAGGTGCGCGAACGTGCCGAGCAGAAACTGAACGATGTGCGCGACAAATTGACTGATCTGCATAAAATCGAAACCATCTTGAGTCGGCTCGTGAATAGCTGTGATTCAGCAAACGGAACCATGAAGTGCCCATTGATTTCTTCACTACAGCATTACTAAGGAAGCGCTGATTTATTCCTCCATGAGCCGCGTTGTGTCGCTGGTCAAGGAGAATAACCTTTGACGGCGCGTCACGCCTTGCATTTCATCCCGCCAGGCCACCGTCGCGGCTAGGTAGGAATAGATCAGCGCTTCCCTAACAAACTGTTGAGAATCTCGACGACCGCTTCATGCCGTGCGATGATAATCCCCCAATAATCCTTACAAAACGCGCGCTTGTTCAATAAAAGCTAAACATATTTACATTTATCTTTTACGATGGTTTAATATGAAGCATGCCTATCCGCCATGCCACCTTGCACCAGCTGAAGATTTTCGACACCGTAGCTCGACGCATGAGCTTTGCTCGCGCGGCCGAGGAGTTGAATCTGACGCCGCCAGCCCTGTCCATTCAGGTTAAACAGCTCGCCGATATTATCAGTCAACCTCTCTTCGAGCAGGTCGGCAAGAAAATTTATCTTACCCCGGCTGGCGTGGTCATGACGACGGCCTGTCGAGATATACTCGACCGACTGGAGTGTGCCGCTCAGGAGTTAGCCGCGCTTCAGGGTTTGGAGAAGGGTAACCTGAAGATTGCTATTATCTCCACCGCCAAATACTTTATTCCTTATCTGTTGGCGGACTTCTGTGGAAAACACGCCGGTGTTGATACCACCTTGTTCGTCGGCAATCGGGAGGCACTGATAGAACGGCTCGCGCACAACCAGGACGACCTCTATATTCTGGGCCAGCCGCCAGAACACGTGAATGTCGCCATAGAGCCGTTCGCTGACAATCCTTTGGTGGTGGTAGCTCGCGCGAACCATTCCTTGGTGTCGGAAAGCGACATTGCGCCATCGCGTTTGCAGGACATGCCATTCATCAAGCGCGAGCCAGGTTCGGGAACGCGTCTGGCTGCCGAAAAGTTCTTTGAAGAACATGGTGTCGTTCTCAGAACGCGTATGGAGTTGGGCAGCAATGAGGCCATCAAACAGGCCGTATCAGCCGGGCTGGGTATATCTGTGCTTTCTGCCAGTACAATACGCGCGGAGCTCGCTAAAGAGGAGTTGGCGGTACTCGACGTGCGTGGTTTTCCGCTGAAGCGCAAATGGTACGTGGTTTATCCGGCCGGAAAGCAGCTTACCCCGAGCTCCAGAGCATTCATGGAACATTTGTTTGCCGCCGCACCCATGCACTGGTTTGATCGGCTGCAAACGCACCCCGTTGCGCCTTCGGCTGAGAGCAAGAACCGCTGATCTATTCCCACATGGCCGCGACGGTGGCTTGGCGGGATTATCTGACTGGCGCGTAACAGCCACTCGATCTTAAGGAAGCGCTGATCTATTCCCACATAGCCGCGACGGTGGCCTGGCGGGATGAAATGCAAGGCGTGACGCGCCGTCAAGGGTTATTCTCCCCGGGCCATTCTCCTCGGTC
>JAJYPA010000542.1 GCA_021795795.1 Pseudomonadota bacterium
AATGGAATGGCGTGGTAATCTACCAACTCTGTTGACGGATATTCAAGTACGAACACTGGACCATATTCTTTATATGGGCCAGCCACAGTAAATGGGCAGTAACTTGCCAAGATGAGCCTCTCACCAGGCATTGCTCTACGAAGTACATCCCTGCAAGGTTCACCGCCATGCGCTGCCAGTTTGATAACTTTTTGGTTCTGGTCATCTAGCCCAGCATCACGAATTTTTAGAAGAAAATCTGTTCGTAGTGTACGTATTACAATTTTCATAATGAACCCTTGTGCTTGTCACCTAATGTGGCGCGAGTTATGCAGTGCCCGGCGTACATTCACTGCACAAGATCGATCAGACCATTTATCCTCACGTCCACATTTACATCAGCGTCGTAATCAACACCAGTTATACCAAAACCGAATAACTTCAGAAAATCGCCACGAAAACCGTGAAAGTCGCTTAAGGAATGGAGGTTTTCGGTGGTCACCTGAGGCCATAGCTTTTCCACAGCGCTCTGAATCTCAGGGCGCGTTTCTTTTTCATCCACGCGGTTACGGCCTCCATAGTCGCGGCGAGGATCAGCGCTATACAGGCATTCGCTAAAGAGACGGTGGATCTGCTCAATGCAACCTTCATGAGAACCGTCCTGCTTCATCACCCGAAACAGTAAGGCCAGGTAGAGCGGCATCATGGGGATTGCAGCGCTGGATTGGGTCACTACGGCTTTCAGCACGGAGACAGTGGCATCGAAACCCTCGCTGCGTAGTGTACTGGCGGCCTGATCCAAATCTTTCTTCGCCGCACCTATCGTGCCCTCCCAATAAATATCGCGTGTGATTTCTTCACCCACATAGGTGTAGGCTGTGGTCTTGCAGCCGGGTGCCACAACGCCAGCCACATGCAAGGCACGAAGCCAGCGCTTCCAGTCGTCGCCACCCATTACGGCAACCGTATCGTCGATTTCTTCCTGAGTTGCGGGCTGCAGCGTGAACTGTTTGATAGACTCGCGGTCAGTATCGAGCCCCGTTTGGGTTACTGATTTACCAATAGGTTTCAAGATGGATGAATGAAGTACCTCAGTATCTGGATGTCGACGACGCGGTGATGCCAAGCTGTACACCACCAAATCTATTTGGTCGAGATCAGCCTTGATCAGTTCGATAGTCTTTTCTTTCACGACATCAGAAAAGGCGTCGCCGTTGATATTCTTTGCATACAACCCAGCTTTGTCCGCAGCATTCTGAAACGCGGCCGAGTTATACCAACCGGCGCTGGCGGTGCGATTGCCGGTCGCGGGCTTTTCAAAAAACAAACCGATAGTACGAGCACCACAACCGAATGCAGCAGCGATCCGCGATGCCAATCCGTAGCCGGTGGATGCGCCAATCACAAGTACACGTTTGGGAGTACTGGGGATAAGATCCTGATCCTGGATAAAGCGGATCTGCTCGGCAACATTAATCTGACATCCGACCGGGTGCGCGGTTGTGCAAATAAAACCTTTTACTTTTTGTTTGATAACCATATTCTCTTTCCTTGCAGACTCTCGAGGTGCTGCGACAGAACAGTGCTTGGAGCCGCGCAGAGAGATATATCCCCGGTTGAAGATAGTGAATAGAGAGCAACCATGCGCCCCGGGCAGTTTACGCATGAGTCGCCTGGCAACGCAACCGCAGAGCCAGCATTTGACCAGATTGCAGAGTGTCGTATAGCATTGGTCCGCAGCTCACAGAACATAGCCAGTGTTCAGTAAATCCATATGGAGTGCACAACCGAGAGGGATCCCAACCGGTGGAGTCAGAGCAACCCCAGCACTGCCGCCCGCAACACGGCATCGGTTTTATTGGTGGCATTTAATTTTGCCATGGCATTATGCACATGGAAGTTGACCGTACGCTCAGAAATATGCAGCATTTCGGCGATTTTTCCGGCGGTGTTGCCGTCCCCGGCCCAGCGCAGCACCTCTGTTTCACGCCGGGAGAGTGCTGCGTTCAGTTCGGGGGCAAAGTCTAGGGGCCACGAGACGCCGTAACGCCCAATGCGCCGCTTCGGTCAGCCGCAAAACGCGAGCCGATATGGCCTGCCATTCGATATCCGTGATCTCGTCTCCCGGGCGCGCCAACGTCAACATGCCCATAACACCACCCGCATCCCGACAAATATTTGCGAGGCCCGACTGGAGGCCATAAGATTGCGCCTCCTCCCAGAATGCATGCTCGGTAGCGAACAGCTCCTCTGACCAGACAAAAGGGCCGATGGCCCGCAAGGCCTGACGTACGGTGGGATCAATGGCCAGATAATTGTGTGCGGCATATTGCGCCGTCCAATCGGTTGGATAATTACACAGCATGATGACTGGAGGATTGCTCAGGGGGATCGGCAGGCGGAGTCCGTAGGCGCAATAATCAAATCCCAGTTGATGCGCCAGGGAGGTCATGGTTTTGAGCACTTGCGCTTCACTCTCGGCGGGTAGAAACGATTGGAGAATATGTTCTTCCCATGGTCCCACGCGGCTTCCCCCGTCAACAATTCACGCTGCCTCAAGATGACTTCATGGGCAGCCACGCGATGCCCCTTTCGAGCGCACCGGCACCCTGTCAAAACTGACAGCTGGACAACACCATCAGGGAGCATAGTACCATTGGCCGAGTCGATCCATCACCAGGCTATTATTATGCCTTTGGAGATACGCGTGAAAGTGACCGATCCACAAAGCCTCAATGAGGATTACAACAAACTGTTTCGCGCCGGTGACCTCGAAGGCTTGGTGAGCCTATACGAGGCAAGTGCTGTCCTTTGCCCTGCACCTGGGCATCTGCTTACGGGCCACGAACAGATTCGAGAGCAGTTGAAAGCGTTACTTACTTTGCAAGGAGAACTGGTCGCTACGCAGCTATCCTGCGTGCAACAGGATGACTTGGCGATGCTGCATGCCAAATGGCGCTTCAACGGCACTGACGCAGCGGGCAACCCGGTAGATATCGGAGGCCACTCTTCTAAGCTGGCAAGAAGAGGGGCGGAGGGAGGATGGCGGTACGTCATGGATCTGCCTGTTGCACTTTCTTGAGTGCGTCAAGCTCTTGCTCGTGGCCTTATGGGGTGCCGACCAAACATCTGCGGGGTTCTGTTATCCACGACTAACGCTGGATGGCCCCAATCCACCCTACTGTACACACGGCTTCACTGCGGTCTGGCTGGATAATTTGTCGTTGGACCATCTCACCGTTGAAAGGACTAACATCAATGATCAAACTGGTTATGTGCGTTCGCCGTCGCGCAGATCTTTCTCGCGCTGAATTCCAAGATTATTGGCTCAATCATCACGGCCCTCTTTTCCAGAAATTCGCCGAGACTTACAAGGCTATTCGGTATATTCAGAGTCACACGATCAACACGCCGCTCAACGACAACGTAAAGAAGGCCAGAGGGATGTCGGAAGAATACGATGGCATCGCCGAAATCTGGTGGGAATCCGAAAAAGATTTTATTGAAGCCATTAGCGCTCCCGATGGACAAAAACTTCGAACAATCTTTCTTGAAGATGAAGCGAAATTTCTGGACTTCACCAGATCATCTGCTTTCTTTACCGAGGAACACATTATTGTGTAATAAGGGGTTTAACCCGCGTATTGAGGGATTGTCGGCACCTCAAGCCACATGTTCCACTAGACTCGACGGATTCATGAACCCACAACGGAGACAAGCATGATCCTCTTCTATGCCGCTGGCGCGAGTTCGCTCGCGCCCCACATCTTACTCCGTGAGGCGAAGCTTTCTTTTTCGCTGGAGAAGGTCGATCTAAGGTCCAAACGCTGGTCAGGGGGCGACTATAACGAGATTAATCCCAAATCCTATGTGCCGGCTTTGAAACTGGAAGAGGGCGATGTGCTCACCGAATGTGCGGTAATCCTGCAATTTATCGCAGATTTAAAGCCGGAGCAGGGGCTCTTGCCAACTCTGCCGCTTCGCTCACGTTATCACGCTCTGGAATGGCTCAATTTTATCGCCACCGAGATCCACAAGAATTTCATTACCCCAGAACGGCACGGCGGCGTTGCCGCGAATTTCCTGTCCAAGACTGCCGCAGGACAGCAAGTCACGCGTGTTCTGGTCTCACCGCGCCTGGCCTACGTTGATCGGGCGCTGGATGGCCGCAGTTACCTGATGGGCGACTCGTTCACCGCCCCTGATGCATATTTATTCGTCATGCTGACGTGGGCGCAGCGGCTTGAGTTTGACCTGTCGTCGTGGCGCAGCCTTTTAAATTATTTCGAGCGAATTGCTATGATGCCTTCAGTTTGCGAGGCCCGCGCAATTGAAGGACCGCCGCATTCACTGAGAGATTAAGGCGACGGCGGAAAAAATGCTGAAAATTTTGAATCTAGAAAGTAGATGGCTCAGGTGCGAGACTCGTCTGATGTGGGATTTTGGGGTACCAGATTGGCGGCATCGCCTTATTTATGCCTATCAATACATTTGATTATAGATTTGGGTTTTTAATGCCGATTTTATTCTGATTTGTTAATGGAAACTTAGACCCTGTGTATATGGTGTGGTTCGTATTCGGCCTAAAGCACGTTAGGCTGCAGCATGAAAAGTTTTCTATTCGCAGAATTCTCTATCGGTATTTCAATATAATGAGAGGTGTCGTGATGAGTAAGTATCTATTGCAGGTTGGCGACAAGGGATTTGACAGACTCAAATTCATCAATGACGTATTTGGTGAACACAGTAGGAATTTCCTGAGTCGAAGTGGCCTCAGGGAAGGGATGCGAGTTCTGGAACTTGGCTGTGGTACTGGATCCATGACCACGTGGATTGCTAATGCCGTCGGCAAGAAGGGCCGAGTCATAGCATTGGATGCCAGTGAAAAGCAAATTAAAATAGCAAGAAACGCTATCGAAGAATCTGGGGTTGCGAACGTTGAATTCATTTGCTCCACAGTAGCGGCACTGGAACTTCCCAGAGATTCTATTGACTTGGTTTATTCCAGACTATTATTGATGCATTTGAAAAATCCAGAGCTTGTTTTAAAAAGTATTAAAAAGCATCTAAAGATTGGCGGAATTATTTGCTGTGAGGAACCTCATGCGAGTTCTTTAATAACCACGCCTCCCAATAAGCAAATCGAAAGTCTGAACGCGATTTTCATTGAACTCGGCAAGCTTCAGGGGTTCGATTTTAATATCGGCGATAAATTGTTGTCTATGCTGAGGGCAACGGGCTATTCGATTTTACATGCTTGCTTTGTTCAGCCCATCATCTCAATGGCCGATGCGACTGAATTCGTTTTAATGGGTGCCAAAGAAGTGGCTCCTATTGCCGTCCAGTGCGGGATGTTGAGTGAGGCAGAGACTCAGGATATGCTGCACGAAATGGCTACAAGAATTATTGATGCAGATTCCTATTACACGTTTCCAAGACAGGCCCAAGTCTCTGGGTACCGGTAATGCTATAAAGGTCAAGATGTAATCTGTGTGCTCGATGTGGTGAGCGCGCTCTCCAGAA
>JAJYPA010000543.1:0-4670 GCA_021795795.1 Pseudomonadota bacterium
TGTGAGCGTAGGGCGTGACCAACAATTTTTCGTCGACGGCGTAGGGGGTAACACTTGGTAGACAGCCCCGGTCCATAACATTGAACGCGGCTTTGCGCCCGAGTCTGAACGCTACAAATCGTGCGTCGGCGGCGATCACGGTCCCCTCGAATGGTTTGTAGTCGGTGCGGAGCCCTATCGTGTTTATGGGCTGATTCGTGCTGATGTAAACCCATGTGAAGTGGCGCGAGTTACCGAGCTTCACGTGGTTCATGTTTTGGCGCAAAAAATCAAGTGCTTCTGCCTTATTTTGTTGATACATAGTGATGTTCCTTCTGTAAAATGGCGCGAAATGTGCCATGGATTGCTGGATTATCAGCGTTGTGCTGAAGGGTTTTGTGGCTATCTGTGGATAGCTGTTACGTCGTCAGTTCCCGGGTGACAGTTTCATCATAAAGATGTGGGAGGTAAGAGCCTTCATCTTAATGGTCATCCTGCCGGTTAGTCAACGGTCGGCGCTCCTCGCTCAGGCCGTGGGTGTCTGGTGGGTCCGGTCTGTTGCTTCTATCTTCTAAACTTGAAGGCCCTTTATATTTTTTTTCACTTATTTTGTGCAACAATCCATACTGATTTTAGACAATCGTTAGCTGGTTTATATGGAGAAATAAGAATATTTGTCTGCTTCTCCGATGCGAATATGGAGTTGGTGAAGTTTTTTATTCTCGTGTCCGATCTTAGATCTGGATGCACGGGGGTGTCAGGATGGCAATCGAGTGGATTGCAAGTATATGTTTTGGTTATTGAAAAAGGATGTTTCATGCCTGAAAAAACTGAGGAAACCGTGTTGCTAGAGGGCCACCGCCCTCCGTTGCGTGGTGATCGTAAAAAGAACGCTGCCGCCGCCCCCCTTGCTCCGGCCCCTGTTGAGCGAAAAAAACGTATTAGGCGTACTCGTGAGGAGATGGCGGCGGCCATCGCCGAAAAGGAGGCCCGGATGCGTGCGCAGATGGAGTCTGGACTGAAGGTATTGGCCGAAAAGCGGGAGAGGTTGCTGCAGACTCCGGAAATGAAAAAGAAGCAGGAGAAAGCGCTCAAACGATTTGAAGCAGCCCTCCAGTCGATATCCCCGGGCTGGTCCCATGAGCATTTTGTCGCGGCTGTTCATCGGGCTGTTGGTAACAGCAACCCCGATGAGTTATTTGCAGAGGGTGTGGCGCTACTGGAGCGGTACGGTAGGCCTCGGCGAGGGCGGCGGGAACGCCTGGCGTAACCAAAATGGCGCACGTACAGCGCCATTTTGGTTAGTGGACAGTGGTCCCGACCGGGGCTTTGGCGGTTAGGAGGAACTCCAATCCCTGTATGGTTGGCGTCTCGGTAGGATCGGCCAGCCGAATATCCCACGCTGTGGATTGTTCTGATACCCAAACGTCGACGTCCCGTAGCGCTTTTACTTGCTGAATGGCCTGCATTCCCACGGCGAACAGGGTCTCGATTTCTTCGTGGTATCCCTCATTCTTGAGGGCTTCAATCTTGGCAAGGTAATCCAGTATGCCACCGCGGTGATCGATGGGTATCCTCGTGTCCATGCCCAGGGCATATATCTCCGAGTATGCCGCGAGCTCGACCAAGTCGGCTGCTTTAATGTCGACATTCTGTGCTTCTCGTAGCCATACAGCGATACGGCCGATGCCGTTGGCCAGCGCGATTGCCGCAGGGGCCAGGCTCCAGAATTTCATTTCCCGATACAAGGATATCGCCTTAAAGACTATTTTCTCTATCTCTTGCGGTGTACCAACCGAAATTAGGTCATCAATAATTCTTCGATTGTTTCTATTCATCATCCCCCCCATGGAGTCTGGACAATATCGGCTATGGTTTTATGTTTGCCTGTTTTCCCTATGATCTCGATGAAATCAAGTGGGTCGTCCAAAACCGTTACCTGATCCTTAATTGCACAGATGTAGCGCGTAGTATTGACGATAGCTACCCTATCACATCTACCGGTTAGCGCGGAGAGGGTGTGTTGATCGCTCACGAGCGCCGCATGTGGCCGATCAATACCCGCATATGCCAATGTGCCGATAAGATCTTGATTCCTGACGTGGATTATCCTGATGGCACGGATCCAGTCAGGCATGTTTTTCGCCAGGACGTCCGCGCGGTCTGGTTCTATGTGGCAGAGTAGGCTGATGTCGAACCCGACATTCATTACCCCGTGCAGTAGTTCGGCGGCGTTATCCAAAAATTTTGGCTGGGCGGCTACTTCGCTGGCCTTGGCCCATAGTATGCCACGCTCTATCGGGTTTGCCACGGCATAATCCATGGTTTCGCCATTCTGGGAGCAGTTCCAGATTGGCGAGAGATCTGCAACGATTTGGTCGCAGGAAATGAGGATGATAGGGCGCATGTGTTCAGTCTTTAAATTTTTGTTGGCATTACTGCTGTTTCTCGATGGTGCTTACAGAAACGAAGCTGTTTCCTGTTTTTTGGCGTATCTTACCGACCTCGCGCTTTAGCAGTAGCAGCGCAAGATGTATCACACGATCATCGATATCCCGTGCGGACAGTTTCTTCGCATGGTTGCCAAAATCCAGTCGTTCACAGAGAATCACATAATCCATGTAATCCTCGCCACTGATCACCGATGTGATTTTTCTGCTTTTCAGCGGTGATACCGGTGTTGTTCCAGATTCGGCCAATTTTTGATGTTCCGGTGTCAACCCTTCATCTGTGGCGCTGCTGTTGTTTCCGGTGGTTTCGTGCATCGTGTTTTCTCCTGTGGATTACGGTCAATACACAATTATATTACCACGGGCGATGCCCAGATTTTGCGAAACCCCTACTGCATAAAATATTTCGTACGCTGGTCATGGATTGTCGGCTTGGGTGGGCTGATTGGTCATGGCCAGATACTACTCCTACTAGACAAAATAGTATATTTTATCTAGTCTCGTGTCTACGGATGACGGACTAGCGGGTTTTTTGTGCCCCCCACTCCCAGAATGCCGGTGATTTTGTGTCTATGGCGGTGCTCTGCGCCGCCGTTTATCTGGAATGGCGGAGATGGCCTGTGAATCTTGAAAACATGGACGACGGCGATGTTCTGCAGGCGCTCGGCGATCTTTCTGAGGGCTCGGTCAATATCTACCTGTGGCATGTCTCTGGTTTTCGCGCTTGGCTCGCTGAACATTCACTTACCTTACTTGATGTGACAAAAAGCGTCATTCGCACCTATTGTGAGAAAATGAAAAAAAACCGGCATTGGAGCGCCAGCACCATCAATACCGCTCTGGCGGCCCTGACCCGATTTTTCGATGGCCTTATTGAATCCGGTTTGATGGACGAGAATCCATCGCGTGGCGCGCTCGGCGACAAACGTGCCAGGAGATCCTCTTCGCGGGCACCGAAGCGTTTGCCGGTGATATTGTTCGAGGATGAGGAGCGGCGCTTTTTGGAAGTCACCCAGGTGCTAGGGCTTGATGTTCCCCTGCCCTTCCAAACGCTACGCGCCCGGCAGATCGCCCGGTTGCTTTACTTCACCGGACTTCGCGAGCATGAAGCCATCCAGCTGCGGGTGGCGGATCTGCATCTGGATTCGGATGCTCCGGCGCTTCGCGTGATTGGTAAGGGGAATCGGGAGCGGGAGGTGCCGCTTGGGACTATCATTCAGCAGGAACTGCTGCTCTTCCTGGAAGAGCGAGAGGGGTTTTTGCGAGTGCAAAAACGGTGCGCAGGACCGCCGGCGCTGGTGTTTTGTGATGCGATGGGGGGGGCATTTTCACGAGGTGGCGTGTATTACATCGTATCCACCATTTTTGCGGAGTTGGGCCTGGTAAAGCGGAACAAGGGCCCACATGTGTTGCGCCACACGTTCGCGACGCGCCAGTTCCGCGCGGGTGTTCCGGCTGCGGTGGTGAAAACCTGGCTCGGGCACTCGACCCTGGCTGTTACTCTGTCAGTTTATGAGCACGTGGCTGAGGCGTCTGGTAGTGCGCGGCCGGTGTAGGCTAACATTTTGATCAGTGCAGCCGGTGGTATTCGGGTATGAGGCCCGCCTTTGCCGCGTCCCCATGGGCAGACTGGCCGCTTGCGCTGGGGAAATAAGGCGCCCCGCAATCCGGACAGCGCTCATCACCCAGAACTTCGCCGGCAACATGGATCTGCGCACCGGGAATACCAATCTGTTGCAACGCGTCAAACGCCTCATGGATTTCGGTTTCCGGATCCTGATGGCAGGCCCAGCGAAAGCCGTTGATGAACTGTTCATCGCGGGAAATGCCGATACGCAATTCCAGGTCCTCGTCCACCAGATACAAACCCATGGCTGCGTGCGTGGTCTGCAAGACTTCCGGATGGTTGTCGGGTGAAACGGTAGCCATCAACCCGGCCAGATTCCGCATCTGAAAGCCTTCGTGGGTGGCGTTATCCCACGAGGCCGGAGTACCAATGCGTGCGGAAAGCACACCAGGGAGGTTTTCGGCAATGGTCAGCGCCAGGTCTTCCTGCCAGGCGAGCAGTCGTGGATCCACGGCCTCGTCGGCGCTCTCCACTACCAACTCATCATCAAGCAATGGACCCGCGTTCGCATCATTCGCTGAAAAAACTCCGAACACCAGAAAGCGTAATGCCATCATCAGACGGGATTCCGCTTCCGTCGGCTTCGGGCGGACGATGGGCGCGTCCTGCCCGTT
>JAJYPA010000543.1:4680-5498 GCA_021795795.1 Pseudomonadota bacterium
TCGCTGGCCGGCCCAGGTACCCGGCAGATCGGAGTAGGCGTACAACCATGGCAGAAGCACCACGGATGGATCCGGACCGATGAGCCCATATCGCCGCAGGCTGGTGGCGCAAATATCCAGAGGGGAGCGCGTTTCGGCCTTTGCGGCGTCCGGCAAGCTCTGTGGTACTCTCAGATTGGGTTCCATCACCAGCAAGGTGGGCACCAGAAACAGTTGCAACTCGCCCGGTTCCTTGCCCTCTGGCGTTTGCATCTGGATGGGTATAGAAGCTGCGGCAGTCTCCGCGCAGATCATGACCGTGTTGACCGCCTCGCCCAGGGCAGCCTCCTCCAGATCTTCCATGGCACGCACCACATGCTTGTCGGTACCCGTATCCAGTGATTGCGCGATCAACTGTTCCAGTCGCGCCAAGCTTTCATCCCATCCACTGGATTCAGCGGCGTAATCTTTAGCCGCCTGACGTGCCGCCAGAAAAATCCGGCTGCTCCAGTTCGGAGGTGTTCTGGTTGGCGCGCGACGTTTACTCTGGCTTGCGACCCCTCGTTTCCTGCTCATAACCAAGCTCCTTTTTTTCAAAAGCCAATCTTTATCCCTTGGGCAACAAGGCCGCCAATAGCGATACCTGCTCCCGACCCCAAGCCGACCACTTCCGGCCGTCGTCCGGCGCGTTGCGGTTCCAGGCCAATGGACTCGTGTGCGGCATGGGGAAAAGCTTCGCCCCATGTGGCCACATCGCCCGGATCTTGAGGTTGCAAAGCATTTCCGCAGGGATTGGATCGTGGTCATGATACCGCAGGAATCGTAGATTCTCCGAAAGA
>JAJYPA010000544.1 GCA_021795795.1 Pseudomonadota bacterium
AAGGGCGCTCCGGCAAAACCCTCAATGCCATGGGTAACAGCCAGATCCCGCCAGGGCGCCATGGCCGGGTCGTCGCGATGGCAGATATAGGGCTGGCCCGAACAGATGGCCTGTCCACTCGGACCATACCCTTCAGGCGTATCCGGATCTACAGATATGCGCATGTCACCAAAAACCTGTGTGGCAGGACCCGCGGTGGCAGCGATGGACAGCACTGATTGCCCATGGGAAGCGATGCCAATCCAGACCAGGGGGGCATGCAGGATATTGGTCATTTGGGTGACCACTCGGGAAAAAATATCCTCAACGGAGGACTCTGATTGCGGATGCGTCAGCATCCGGTTTATCTGGGTAATGGCCAGGTAAAAAACCTCCCGGGAAGCCGCCAGTTGTGCCGCTGCCTGCTGAAAACCTTCCTCCAGCCAGAACATATCCAGTTGCAGGCGTTTGCACAGGGCGCGCCGGAGCGACCGAGACCGTTCCGGTGTAAGGCCCAGCGCTTCCACTCCGGTCTCAAAATCCTCTGCGAGAAGACCATAACACAAGGTAATCGACTGAATGGGCAGGCCCATCTGTTGGTAGCCAGCGCCTGCATGCTGCAGAACAGCCCGTCGTTTAGCGTCATACTCTGCACACAGGAGCGCAGCATAATGACTTTCCATGAGCTCCCGAGCTTGCGTCGGAAACGCTTTACGCAGTAGCGGCCGCAAACTCTGCTCTTGTTGCAGGATTGCTACCCAGCGCTCGGCAAATGCCCCCCGCCGCAGTGCGATGCAAGGGCCATAGCGCCGCAGCAAGGCCTCCTCGCCCGGAGTGGGTACGAGGAAGGTTGGCAGAGGATCTGGTCCGGCATCAATGAGCGACATGTCCGGCCCTCCTTTCTCGCAGCATAGGGCAGCGCCTACCCCCTGAGCGCCGTTCGTTCACCCCGCCGCACTTTCCGCTGCCCGGTAGACATAAACCGGTGCCGCAGAACTACCCACCCGCTCACTGAAATCCGCCTTGATACGCAGAAACTGCCGCTGGTATTTGCCTTGTGTCAACATTTGCACATCTGCCTCAGGCCCAAGCGTATCATAGGTCATAAATACGCGTGATCCGCTGGTATTGGCGGAAATCAAACCCACATACTGCTGACCTCCCGGAACGTCCAGCCGATGATAAAAAACAGGTATCCAGCGTCGAACTTTATTGCCATGGAGTCCCTGACCCATCAACCAGACCCGCAGACTTTCCAGAGGGGTGCGTACCCGCTCGGATAGCCCGAGAACGCGCCACTGTAAATCTGAGCCATGCAGAAATGACCCCAAGCGGTCCCTGGTCGCATCGTCCCGCCAAAGGAAGCGGCAACCAACGGTGCGCATCTTGCCTGTTCCACCCTTATTTTCACCAACCACTTCCGCAGCAAAAGGAATTTCTACGTCAGGGAGCAGTAAACGGCCGCTAATTTTACCATGCACGGCGATCTCTTGCGCCAGGCGCGAATAAATACGAAATCCGGAAAGCGAAATGTCTTCGGCAATGGCCAGTTCGGTCAAGTCTAGCGGATCATCAATACGCACCACGATAGGCACCGGAAACCGGTATTCGCCGCGACGATGACGACGCACCATGGTCATAGTCACTACCAGAGCCGCCAGACCGATGTTCACACTGGCCCACAGCACGCCTGCCACCAAGGCACCCGTGGGGATCGCGTGATATCCGGAAAGTCCCCATAACCCAAAGGGAATGGCGACCGCATTCGCCCCGAGTATAGTATATTGGGGGGCCATATAATGGTGCTCTCCATGAATAGCACTGGCAGTCTTTGGCGTCACGATAAAAGTGATTTTTCTCCTGAACCAGCCCAGCGTGGACACCATAAGTGCCCAAAATCGCGTCATATTGAACTGCTCCGTCTGGAGCACGCGGCCATAGCCACGATTAATCTCCTCAAAGGCCCAGAACGTGAACACATAATAAGGAATGAAGTGCCACAGAAAGGTGGAACTACCAATATCCACGATGGGTAACCACCCCAGGACCAATACCAGCACCGGTGCTATATAGAATATCGCTTTCTGCCAACCATCGAAGTAGGTAATGGCTGATGCCAGGTAATTGATCCGCTGTGGTATCGTCAGGCCGCGAGCCAAGAGAATGCCCTCCTTGCGCCACACCTGCATGGCTCCCTGCCCCCAACGTATGCGCTGCCGCAGATAAGGACCGATAGCCAGGGGCGCCAGCCCATAGGCCAGGGATTCCGGGTGATAGACCGATGTATAGCCCTTCTTGTGTAAGCACAGGGAAGTATGAAGGTCCTCCGTGACCGTTCCCGTGGCGAAGCCGCCAATGCTATCCAGCGCTGACCGACGGATCACCGCGCAGCTACCGCAAAAAAATGCCGCATTCCAGTAGTCCTTGCCACGCTGTATCACGCGAAAGAATAGCGATTGCTCCGACCAGATGCTCTGGTTTCTGGGGCTTTTGATATGCTGATACGAATCTAGGTTATAGAAATCCTGCGGGGTCTGCACAAAAGCCACATTCTCGTCGCCAAAATACCCCAGCGTATGTGTTAAAAACTCCCTCGATGGAATATGATCTGCATCGAAAATGGCCAGAAAATCAGCTTCTACATGGCGCAGGGCATTATTCAATGAACCAGCCTTCGCATCGGTATTTTCCGGACGCGTGAGATAGCTGCAACCAAGCTCCTTGGCGAGGCGCCGCATCTGTGTCCGGCGCCCATCATCCAGCAGCCAGGTCTGATGGGGATAATCCATGCGGATGGCACCCAGCAATGTTTGCCGCAGCATAGCTACCGGCTCATCGAGGGTGGGAATGAGTACCGCCACCTTTAACCCTGAGGGTGCGGGTGGAGATTGCCGTACCGCTAGCCGCCACGTCATGAATAGATGAAGCATGATGGTAAAGAAGCTGAAAAGCTCCGCTCCGTACAGCAGAATAGAAAAAACCAGATGGTTATCATTTAAAACCCTTGCCCGCCATGGGAGATACCAAGCTGCGGCGAGAAGGAAGATAAATACCACCACCATTTTTTCCTTACCCAGGGACTCGTAGGGCATATGCTTGGTCACAGGTCACCTCCATTGGTTTATTATTTCGTACTGATCGTGCAGGGTGGATATAACCATTGCCGGACATTGCCTCGCCCAATCGCCCAAATCTGTTATAATCCCGGCGACTGGCATTGCCAGATCTTGGGCATTGATTCCCAGCCTAATCTGCCCAGCTATCGGGGCCTGACCCCCAAATCACCACATTTGGCAGATGGGGAAAGCCTGCGCGCTGCTCCAGTGAAAACCTGCCTGCTGGATCATCAGGCACCAACGCCATATCGACCCCCTTAGTTCATGAAGATCCGGGAAGCGATAGCAGCCCCGCCCTGCATCTATTTCTTGCCGTAGAACAGCTATACTTAAAGCAAGGGTCATGCCGTGAAGCATAATGGCCCGTGGGGGCCATAATCCGGGTGACCCCGGCCACAAAGGAGGGATCCCATCTTCGGCTTCTGTAACACAGTTGTAACAGCTTTTGCCGACCGCCCTTCGGGAACTGGCATTTACATCGGGTTCTTTGCCCCTTTTTTGGGGCGATGCAAAATGTTTCAAGGGAGCAACAGTCAGTTGGAAGCGCACCCCGCCTGTAAACCCCTGAGCCAAGATAATAACCGGCCTATATGGCCTGAAATCGTATAGATGCGAAGCGAGGAAGCTTTGATGTCAACCACCCCAGCTGTTCAACGCATGGATTTAGCCAGGCCATTGCTCGTATTCAGCAGACTTCCCATCCCTGGCCTTTCTACCGCCCTGATGCGTAGCTTTGGTTGGGAGCCCTGCTGGGTCAGCACAGAACGAGATTGCCGAGTGGCAACAGCGGCACAGCCACACATATCTACCGCATTGGTCTATCCAGACACAGAGGACAAATGGTTGCGACAGATGGAAGCGGCCTTTTCCCGATTCCCCCAGTACATCCAGATAATCGCCATCGTGGATCATGACCGCATGCGAGACCCGCGCCTGCGGCGCTTCGTCGCCCAGTTCTGCTTCGACTATCATTCCCTACCCCTCAATTTATCGCGCCTCTTTTACAGCCTGGGCCACGCTTGTGGTGTGGCGATCATCGGCGACGGGTGTGGTGACTTGTATCCGCTGGACACCATGGTGGGTGGCAGCAAAGCCATGCTGGCGTTATTTGGGCAGATTCGGAAAGTGGCTACCGTGGATGCGCCCGTACTCATTACGGGTGAAACGGGTACCGGTAAGGAGCTTGCCGCGCTGGCCATTCATGAGCATTCGGCACGGGCGCACAAGCCCTTTGTGGCGATCAACTGTGGCTCCATTCCTGAACAACTCATTCAATCGGAACTATTTGGCCATGAAAAAGGGGCCTTTACGGGCGCCCACGAGCGCAAGATCGGAAAAATTGAAGCCGCTGCTGGGGGCACCCTATTCCTTGATGAAATTGGCGACTGTCCCCTGGCGGTGCAGGTAAGTCTCCTCCGCTTCCTCCAGGAACAATGTTTTGAACGCGTCGGATCCACACAAAGCCTCCAGGCTGATGTACGCATCATCGCTGCCACCCATGTTGATCTGGAAGCAGCGGCGAAACAGGGACAGTTTCGGGAGGACCTATATTATCGCCTCAATGTGTTGCGCTTACAGGTGCCAGCGCTGAGAGAGAGGGGAGGCGATGCGCCGCTCCTTGCCCATTATTTCCTCCAGCACTTCGCCCATGAAAAAAATCCCCACATCAAAGGGATCGGCCAAGCCGCACTAGGCGCCATAAGCACCTATTCCTGGCCAGGCAATGTCCGTGAATTGATCAATCGTATGCGTCGGGCCATGGTGATGAGTGATCATGCGCACATCTCCATTGAAGATCTTGGCCTTCCTGAACAGGATCCGGTATTCTTGACGCGATTGGACCAGGCCCGGGAAAAGGCTGAGCGGGAAGCTATCATCGTCGCTATTCATGCCTCTGGAAGAAACCTTTCGGAGGCGGCACGCACCCTCGATATTGCCCGAGTCACCCTGTATCGACTTATGGACAAGTACGTCATTGATGTCTGAATAATGGTTAGGCGCTGGTCACGCCGGCCGCTAGTCATACTGATCACATTCACATGAAAATAGACAGCCTTGACCATTGGCCCTGTCATTCAGTTCACAAAAAATCAACCTGCACGAGCACGGAAATGAATTTGAACCAAAAGCTGGTTCGAGGCGGGGCAATGAACCATTGAAGTTATCTCCCCAACGCCCTTTCAATCTTCTTGTCCGTCTTGTACTGACTCAACGCATACACCGCCCAGATGGCCGCGGGCACCCAGCCGATCAGCGTGATCTGCAAAACCAGGCAAATAATCCCCGCAATCGGGCGGCCAATAGTGAAAAACACCAGAAATGGCAGAAAAATAGCTAAAAACAGACGCATGTGCTCCCCCTATAGGCCTTCTCTTGTCGCCTGTCCATACTACGAC
>JAJYPA010000545.1 GCA_021795795.1 Pseudomonadota bacterium
GTTCCGTAATTGTGGTTCTGTTCCACCCAAGCGAGCGAGGCGACGGGCACTTTCCCGTTCAATCAAAGCACGCAGGGCCTCTTTTAAGAGGGCGCCACGGTCTTCTACACCACAAAGAGCTTTGGCTTGGGCAAGAAGTTCATCGTCCAGATTGATCGTCGTTCGCATAAGAGGGAACCTCATCATGGCATCACATGATGCTATTTTAGGTGATTGGTGCTGGTTTGTCATGGATTTGGTGCGCATGCGTCAGGAGGTTTGCATACTGGCTGCTCCTCCCATCCAGTATCATTACATCCCCTGACTTAATTCGCGAGGCGGCGCAGCGACTGATACGTCCATCCGACTGTAAAGCATCTCCGCCTGCGTGATACTGGTGGTGTAGAGGCTTTCCAGCGGTTGGCTGGCTATCCAGGAGATCACTTGTTCCGATGGAGAGGGCCGAAGCAATTCGGAAACAGCATTGGTATCCAGGATAATCATTGCAGGCAACTTAACACTCGTTATGAAACAAACCAGAACGGCGGCAGGGCAATCAAGATTGGCAGTACCGATTTCCACCTCGTGACCGGACACCACGCACTTGGCGTGGTCGAAACGATAGTACCATCACCGGCCTCAAAGCGTGAGGGTGCCCAGTGCAGCGTAGCACCCGTTTCCCGGACAGTCCGCGCCTCTTGGCATAGCATCCATGGTTTGATGCCATAGGGATTCCAATAATGGCTATATGATCGCTCTAAAAGCGCGGTGTCTTTCCTTGGAGCGAGAGCCGACTTTACGGTCTTCCACCGCGTCCATATCCGGGCGGCGGGTGTGCGGAAGTTGAAAATACCCTATAGTATTGAATCATTATCTTAAGGACCGGAGAGATATGGATGTGGTGAGGCCAGAGCCTTTTTATGCAAAGCTGGATGTGGACATCAAGGCCATTCTCCTGGCCCAGATCCGCAACCTCTGGACGCATACATCCACGGCGATCGAAGGGAACAGCCTCACACTCGGCGATACCACCTTCATCCTGGAGGAAGGTCTTACCGTTGCCGGCAAACCCCTTCGTGATCATCAGGAAATCTATGGCCATGCCAAAGCCATAGAGATTGTCTACGCATTGATGGATAAGCAATCCCTGCAGGAGGAGGATTTGTTTGCGCTGCATCGCGCCGTACTGACTGAATCGGTAATAGATATCTACAAGCCTGTAGGCAAGTGGAAAAATGAATCCAATTTCACCAATTACATCGGCAGTGATGGCCGGCAACACCTGCGAGAGTTTCCAGCGCCAAAGAAAATTACCTTATTGATGGATCAGTGGTTGGAAAGGGTGAACCGTTATTGTGCAACACCGTTAGCGCAGATCGATGCGGTATCAGCATATGCGAATTTGCATCTCGACTTTGTCTCGATCCATCCTTTTTTTGATGGTAATGGCCGGGTAGCGCGACTGGTTTCTAATCTTCCCGTTTTGCGCTCAGGTTTTCCGCCCATTGTAGTGCCTACCGAAGCCCGTCAGGAATACAAACGATCGATATCGGACTACCAGGCCACGATCCCAGCGCTTGAGTCCTTGGAAAACTTGACAGATCTGCCGGACAATCTGGAAAGAGCGTATTTTAGGGGGCTGTGTCGTGGCTATTGGGAACCTACGCAGGCATTGTTGCGGGAAGCAATGGAAATGCAGGGAAAAAGGGGTGTAGAACGAACATCTGCTCTGGAGCCGAAGTACGAAGAAGACCATGATACAGGTGATGATTTCGGCAGATAGCACCTATCTTTTCTCAGAAAAATGTAACCGTGTTTTCCCCTATGACCGATGCGGACCCCAAAATAACGCCCGAGGACACACGGCCTACAAGCAACGTCTTTATCAGAAACACCAGAGAAAATACAAGTTTTGGGGGACCTATGCCGGCAAATACGGATAATAGGTCTCTCCCATAAAATCCTCGACACCACAAAATCCTCACCTTGACATTATCAGCGGCAAAGCCACCACAGAACCGCGCAAGACGGGTGATGAATAAGACTTACAAAATCAGCGGGGCAGACGATAGGACAGACGTTGCCTACCATATAAAATAAATCACTTAAATATCATTATCTTACTTCTTTTATATGGCGGAGAGGGTGGGATTCGAACCCACGTGGGGTTGCCCCCCATCCGATTTCGAGTCAGTTTTTACCCCTTTTCGCATCAACTACTTACCAATTATTTCACTGCAATAACAAGGTGTTATGTATACTGCCATTCCCTGATATTCCGCCATATTCCCGTTCTCAGTGTGCTGCAATTGTGCTGCAAAGGTTTTGGGTCAGAGGGTTCTTGGCTAGCGGCACTGAAAAAATATTTCTCGCCAACCTCAAAAAACCCATGATCCATTGTATTTATTGGCTTTTTATTAGCTTCACGGCGTTAAAGCAACCAACGTGGCGTTATGCACCACATTGATTTTACTTACAAATCATGGTTGACACTGGCGCATGGAGCGATATGCTGGCCTCAGGGTGCCGCTCATTCTTCCAAAATGCGCGGGCCGGGTCGGAAACCCGGCGCTTTCCGTCCAGGGCCACCCCCCGCTTAAACATAAATAAGCGGGACAATGAAAGGGACGTCGCGGGCAACTAATCAGACGGTAGCAATCATGGAAAAAACTGCAGAACAACTTGCTTACGAAGCAGAAAACATAGAATTTGAATTAGCAAACGCGCTTAGCCCTGATATTCAGGTAATCAATGGCAAGGTCGTCCATACGACCGTGCAAAAGGAAACCCATGAAATCAAGCGGCTCAGACACATTCAGGCCCAAATCATTCAAGAAAAAATATTGCTGAAAAAATCTGTTAACAGCAATGATAAGGCTGTTACCGTTGAGCCTTGCGCGCGGCGCAGCCAAAATAGGCGCGGCAGAGGCGAGGGTGCCCGCAGCAGCGCGGCCAGCGGCGATGGCAACCCTGACCCAGAGCCGGCCCGACCGATACAACTTTTAGATCAATCTTCACTTGCTGATCTTCTTGGAATCAGCAAAAAAACCCTACAAAACCTGTACAGCAGTACTCCTCATCTTCTCCCCCAAGCAATATCTGTCCCGGGAGCCAGAGGCCCCAGGTGGACAGCCGCCAGTGTTCAATCCTGGCTCCAAAGCCGCTCGCAACACATCGCTAAACCTGCACCCCGCCCCGCAAAGCGCAAAGCAGGACGGCCCCGGATTGCATTGGCGGTTGGCGGGGGTCGACATGCCTGCTGACCCCACCACATCCAAAAAAAACTGGGGTTCCATCCTCAAGCGCAATAATGCCCTGACGAGAGACAATATTCGACGCGCCCTGAAGCAGTGCAATGATGATACCGACCGCGATGTCCTGCTGAAGGAGATGGACCAGTTTGATGCCAGGTATCACGGCAACAGAAAGGCCAAAACACGCAAAGGCTTCGGCGTCCGTAATCAGCAGCGACAGATGCCGCACGAGCATCATTTTTTTGTCGAGCATTTACCGAAAAAACCTTATTGCACCAACGACTTGGCATCCGGCCTGAAAGTACGGGCAGCGCAACAGGCGCTTGCCTATCGGTATCCGCAATATAACAGCCCAGCGACGGTTTGGTCCGTCGCACAAGATATAGACCGCCCCGTAGATGATGAATACTTTGATCTGCGGGGTGCCCCAAGGCCTAATTGTGTTGCAAAAAACACGGAAAATGGACATGCACATGCTTTGTATTTTTTGGCCGCTGGCGTATGTCGCGCTAGCGCCGGACGCCTAAAGCCTTTGCGGTACTTGGCAGCAATCGAAGGCGCACTTTGCCATAGGTTGGATGCTGACCCCAGTTTTGCTGGATTGGTCACAAAAAACCCATTGCATCCATCGTGGGAAACACTGGTGGTACATGACCACTTATGGACGCTGGAAGAGCTGGCCGCACCGCTGGATTTGTCGGCGTCAGCGAACGAGAAGGCATATCGCGATTCCGGCGTCGGTCGGAATGTCACGACGTTCGATACTGTCCGTTTGTGGGCGTATTCGGCGATTCGAGACTTTTGGGGACCGGGTGGCTTTGAGCGGTGGCACAGATCTGTTTCTCAAAAAATTGCAGAGGTAAATTGCCAGTTTCCTACACCCTTGCCGCCCGCCGAATGCAAGGCCATTGCAAAGAGCATTGCTGGTTGGACTTGGAAACGGATTACGCCCGATGGCTTGCGGGAGCTCATACAACGCACGCATACGCCAGAGGTGCAGGCTGAGAGGGGCAGGAAGGCTATCAACCAGGCAGCCGCAGGTGTTCCAGTGGGCAAGCTCGCAGAACATCCAGAGAAGGCTTACGGGCGTCTGCTAGGCTTATGCAAGCCCAGGGTAAGAGCACACGGCAGATCGGTAAGATTCTAGGCGTGGACCATGCAACCGTAGTCCGGTGGTTGGGCAACTATAGTGGTGCATGAACGGCCTATATCAGATAACAGCCCCATTTGAGGGGCCGTCGCGCCCGCGACGGGCCCCCAAAAAGGGGGGTGTCAGGGGGAATTTTCTTGTTCGGGTCGGACTTACTTTTCGTCAATCAAACTTACAAGGGGTGCTGGACCAATCGAGTCCCAAAAAGTCCGGCAAGGAAACTAAGCCGCAACCATCGTTTGCCGTTGATCTTCGATGATGATTCCCGCGCCAAGGACCGTCAGAGCCGCGATGACTCCGTCAATACGAGATGCGTGATCCATATCCACCAGGCGGCGAACCGCGCCTTCGGAGATGTTCAGACGACGCGCAAGCTCCGCGTTGCCTATGCCTTCATCCCGCATGGCTGCCCGCAGCGCGAGCTTGGCGGCCGCCAGCGCCGCCACCGGCACCAGGTATTCACCGTGCAAAGGGATGGATGGAGCGGGGATCTTTCGGCCTTCCAAGACGTAGCCCGCCAAGGCCGCACCCAGCGCATCGCTCATGGCCAGCAGCGCCTCTTTTTCAGTGGCTCCGCTGGTTAGGGCTTCGGGAATATCACGCACGGAGGCGACCACCTCGCCATCATCATCTCGCATTAGGGTCACAGGGTAGACATATCGCATATCAAACTCCTTTATAGATTATCAGGGCTGATACCCAGTTGCAGACACATTGCTTTTAGTAAACCTATGCCGATCTCTTTCTTCCGGTCTTTGAGCGTAGTGAAACGGGTACCGTAGTAAAGGCGTCCATGGCTGCCGTTGCCGTGGTGTTTGTCGAAGCGCACTGATTGTCCGGTTTTCTGACCCAACCGCTTCACCCGCCTTTCAAATTCCGCCCCGGTCATCGCGCACGTCCGATCCATTACGATATGCCCATCATCGTACATATATGTACGTCGCGCAAGCATCCCGCCTTACCCAAAAACTCCACAACCCTGTGGACGGTTCGTTACCGCGTAACGACCAGCCAACGCACGTGCAAGTTTACCGACCACAACCCCGCCTGCCACCCGACCCCTTGTTGGGGTCTCCGTTGGCGGGGCTTCGGCCAGA
>JAJYPA010000546.1 GCA_021795795.1 Pseudomonadota bacterium
ATTGAGGATCCACGATTCGCCGTAGCGGAAGGATTCCGGCGGTTTGGTGAAGGCGTCTGGAATGCCCGGCATGGCGAATCGGCGTAAATCCTGATATGAAACGATTAGACCGGGGGATGATATGTCGAAACGGATAACGATTTATATTGGCGATGACGATGAGGAAATACTAGCCTGGTATAACAGCATACAGCCATCATATAGGAGCGTGATGGTTAAGCTCGCCCTGCGTAACGCGGCAGAGCATGGCATAGCCGGAGATAGCACATTGTTGCCGCTAATGAAGAAGCGTGGCGGGTCTGGACGTGAAGAGCTGGTGGGTACAGCAGATCAAAAGACTGTCCCTTCTGCAGGTTCGCCAACAATGTCAGCCGCTGCCCCGGAGAACATGACCAGAGAGGAGCTCGTGGCATTCACCGTCGCCAATCTGCCACCGGATACGCCGCCGCACCTGGTTGAACTCGCCAAGCAATACTCATCGCGCACACCTTACACCATGGAGCGTTTGCAAATGCTCTATGAACTGCAAGGGGCCGGGGCCGATGCCGATCCAGCAAGCACATCAACATAGGAAGGGATCACCGATGCTCATCACAACCAGTGCGGAAATATCCGGTAAGCAAATCACCCAGACACTGGGCACCATCTACGGGGTGTCCGTTCGGTCCCGTTCGGAGCTGGGGACCGTCATGGGCAAAATCAGATCTTTGACCGGCGGCAAGATGGCCGGTTACGAAAAGCTGGTGAAAGCGGCGAGGGAAAATGCCGTGGCCGACATGCAGGAACAGGCGAAGAATAACGGGGCCGATGCCGTCATCTGCTTTCGGTTCGATAGCAGTAGCATGGGGGCCGGGAACGAGGAAGAGTTTATCGAGGTAACGGCCTATGGAACGGCAGTAAGACTGGGATGATATTTCTGTGCCATGCCAGCGTGTACAACACACTGGACCGGCAATGCTCGGCGGATAAATGAACCGGAACGCAGGAGTTAAAGGAGCAAGCTGCGGAATATCCGTTGGCGCCCAATGCGTGATTGGTATCCCTAAGAAGGTGTTGGATGGCCATGGTTTGCTCGGCCAGATAGACCTTGACTGCCTTGGAGGACGATTTGCCATGCTCGAAGGCCTGATCTTCATCACCGGCAATGTTTTTTTAGTGCTATATGCAAAATCTGGTTGGAAACTTATGCCCTCAGTGTCCAAACCCCTGACGATACTTGCTGCGCCATGGGTTGGAAGATGAATGTCAGTGAGGAGTGTGTGCAGAAGCTTTCTGGTTGGAGTGAGATGGTGTACAGTTTGTGAAACTTTTATCTGAACCCTCTCTGGTTAGATACCTCCTGAAGAGTTTTTCTGCCGAAGGGCGGGTCCAGACTGATTGCGGTCATTCAGCAGCGGAAAGCAAATGACCCAAAGCGGCCATTCAAGGTGGGCATCGTCAGCGCCCGGAGTTCGGCCATTGCAGTCATACGCACCGCGATGATGCCGCACTACAAATTATGAGGCCCAATGATGGGACATGCTGGCCAGATTGGGCCAAGCATAAGCGTATGGGCTTTTGCTCTAGTGATAGCCACCCGAAGTATCTTGCGACTTCTGTGGTACGGAGGTCTGTCTCCCCACCAAACGAACGACGAAACCAATTGCTGCCCATCGTGCCGACCCTCACGAACCACGATGACGCCATCAAACTGCTTTCCCTTGGATTTGTGCACTGTCATAACTTGCACGCCTGGCGGGTCGTCGATACCGCCAAGAATCTGGTCCTGCGCAAGGGCGAGGTCGAGTACCTCACGAGCCGCTGTGTACTGTCCGTCACGCATCCACGCCGCACCAAGTCCACTGCTAATGCGTTTTCCGCGATTGAACGCCACTAGGTAGTCGAGATTCTTCGCCACATCCGTCAAGTCCTGGCCAACAGCGTCTCGCAGTAAGCGCTTAATTCGGTTCCAGTCCTTCCCTGGATCGCCTGAGAACCCTTGCGAGCGCACATTGTCCATCACGCTCAACAGCGATTGAACGAGATGCGCAGTAGGCACATTGCCGCTACGCACTTTCAAAGCCCACGCCTGCCACTGTTTGGCGACCGCCAGGCCACTTGCGCGCTTCGCCATCGCCAACAACTCAAGCGATGTCGCGAGGTCGTGTAGACGATCTTCTGCTGGCTTCGGCTCTAGCAAGAACGCAGCAAATCGAGCCGTCAACATCGCTTCCGCCTCATCGAAGGACAGCTTGTGACGAACAGGCTTCGGTTCCGCGTTCAGTGCCGCCGATATTTTGGCGGCCGACGCTCCTGAATGGGTTAGGATCGCAACACTCTTGCCGTACTTCCCAGTTGCCTTCCTGATGGCACGCTGCAGCATTCCAAGCGACATGCGCATCACCGCGCTCTGAGTTTGCACCTTCGGATTGTACGAGAAGGAGGAGACGCCTACATACGACGATCCGCGAACATTCCCCAGCAGAATGTCTTGACCGAACGTGGCGATCTCAGTGCCACCGCTGCGATGGTTCTGGGACCCGAGGTCAATTTCCAGAGGGTTCAATGACCTCTTGATTGCACTAATACGCTCGGGCCCGATACCGGGGAGATGGTCGAATATCTGCTGCTCAAGGTCCGCTAGGCAGATTACCTGGGCGGCCGGTGCCAGCAATTCGATGCAGCGCCAAGCATGTTCGTTCGTGTCCTGTGCCTCGTCCACGATGATGAGTGGGTGGCGCTGCGCGATGAGTCTGCGCACATGCTCGCTCCGCTCAAGCAACTGCGCGGCATTGGCGGGGAAGAGGTCGAAGGCGATCCGTCCGTCCTCCCTGAACAATCGTTCCCGTTCAGCCAACCATGCAAGCCATGCGGGGTTCTCTTCGTTGCGGTCCCTCGACTTGATCGTCCCGTAGCGCTCTTGCTCGTCTTGTGGCAGCAAGATGCGAAGTGACTTAGGTGCACCGAGCAGATATGCGTGTGCCGAGAGCAACGACCAGAAGAATGAGTGAAAGGTCTGCATGCTCAGCATCCCGCGCTGGGCCCTTGGAACCTCCAGTCGTGTTGCCTCGCCAACCCGGGCCACAGCAGCCCTGGAGAAACTCAGAAACAACACCGATTGACCAGGGGCGAGCCCGTCTCCGATGCGGATAACCGCCTTCTTGAGGGCGATCGTGGTTTTGCCACTCCCCGGCCCTCCGATCACGAGGGCGTGCCCCACGCAATCTAAGAGCTGTTGGCGAAGGTTGCAGACTTCCATTGGGTTGTGATCAAGTTGCCGCAGCTGGCGGCGCTGCGGCAACTTCAGCGGTTACAACCCCGGCGGCAATTTCAACTGGGATGTCGACAGGCTTCGGGAACGCGGCGTAGACCTGCTTGAGAAAGTCCGTCACCGTAGCCGGCAATTCGGCCACCGCACTGCCCTCGAAAAGCCTGGCCGCCCAACCGGCGCCTTTGCTGCTTTTCAGCGCTGACAGTGCAAGCTTCTTCAGGTCCGCGTCTACGGGTCGCATAGCAGGAATCTCGAAGTGGCCGCTGTCCCCAGAGGAACGTAAGTCGTCAAGGAAGGCCCAGAGCCGGTCAAGGGACATTTCGCTCACGATCAGCGCCTCGAAACCCGCATGTACATGCTCAAAATCCACGTCGAACGCATCTGTGAACAGCTTTTTCTTGTCTGGTGGGCGCTGGATGAAGTCGTAAAACGAGAACGTCTTGAGGCCGAGGGCCTTGAAGAATGTGCCGAACTTCGGCATGGAGCTTTCGGTCTCGGCGTCGAAGAAAGCTGCGCCCGCAATGTCGAGGGGTTGGAGCGAGGCATCACTTTCTTCCAACTTTCTTGCTGCCACCGGCAAGGCGTGGAATTCCGTTAATCCTTCCACGATGATGGCCCCCCTGCCGAGCATGCATTCAGTCAGGCCGCGCCTGGCAAACCGTTTAAAGTCGTTGCCCTTGAGGCCGCCTGCATCCGACACCTTCTTGGCGGTAACGCTGGAGTCCGATCCACGTGAAAGCAGCAGCGTTTGCTCTGGCTCGAAGCGCTCGATGACATAAGGAGAGTGCGAGGTCGCGAACGCCTGCGTCGTGTTGTGAAGCAGATAGTCCGCGATCCGTCGCTGTGTGTGAGGTGGCACCGCAATCTCCGGCTCTTCCATAGCGAAGATGACTGATGCTGGTTTTAGCTCGGCGATGAACGACAGGAGGGCAAGAACTAACACATTTAGCGTGCCTGTGCCGACTTGCTGGAACGGTACCGGCGTCTGATCCTTGGACATCGCCAAGAAGAACGCCATGGTCTTACGCAGATGCTCGCGTGTCAGCTGGGATACGTGCAGCTTTGTGGTCCTGCCGGCCACGTCGGATGCGATGTAGTGTCCAAGCCGTGCTTCGATTGATTTCAGCACCGGCTGGAGGTGAGTCGCATCGTTCTCGATGTCTAGAGCGCGCAGGCGCTCAATCGCCTTCTCCCACAAGCCAGCTCGTGACCCCCGGAGGCGCAGGATGACATCAAGGAGCGAGCCACGCTCTAGGCTCAAGGCGCGAGAACCTGTGCGAACCGCCCGCAGGTACAGGAATCCGAAAAGGCGCTTGACCTCCTTGCTGACCTTGTCCATCTCTCCGGGCTCGGAGTTCGGGCTGTGCGAATAGCAAGTCTTCGCCTCAAACTCGTCTTCTTCCGGGTTATAAACGGCCTCTGTTTCCAACCGCAAGCAGCTCACAACCAAAGGTGGGTTCGCGGCGTCGGCCTCGCCTTCATTGAGGAGCCGCTTCTCAGCCGTGTGCCAGAACTCAAGGTGCTGACCACATCGGTTCTCGACCTCGGCATTGATGTCCGTGAGAACGACCTCGATCTTGATCGGCACGGGCGTCGGCTCTTCGCCCTCTACCTCCGCCGGAGCTAGGTAGTGCGCGTTGTGGAAGTCGAACTCCTCGACCGGCGGGAACTTCGAAATCCGGTCAGGCCCGAGTACCAGGTCAAGGGCTTCGCAGATCGTGCTCTTCCCGACATTGTTCGGGCCCACGATGAGGCAATGCCCGTCAAAGTGTAGCTCGGCACTCTTGATACTCCGAAAATTGGCGATCTTGACGCGTGCGACTTTCATGCTAGTGCGTACCTTTTTGGTTTTAGCTGCGTCTTTGGACGACCGACATTTATCTATAAATCGACGAGTGACCGCGTAAGATTCTTGCTGTTACTAGAGAATGTGGGCTGATGGTACACTTTTGGCATTACGGTTATAAAAGCAATTCTGACTCATTCAACCTAGTTAGACAAATGTCGCTTAGGCCGAACTCCGGTAGTTCGTGGTGCCATCACCGAACGTCCACCTCTGGTCGATATTACTCATTCTGTGCCCAGAGGGGAATGTCCGCTCCCGCTGCCCTGCCGCCGTTGAAGTCTGTTGGTCGGCAGCTGCATTCCGCCCATTCACCCAACTATACGGTCGCTATTTTTAGTGGCTTTGGCCCTCGCATCAGAAAAAATCATCGTCGATATAATCT
>JAJYPA010000547.1 GCA_021795795.1 Pseudomonadota bacterium
GTCACTGTGACGGGCGGTGAGAGCCTCTCAAAAACGGCCGGTTGTGAGATGTACAGGGTTGCTGATTTATATAATTACTTGTATATTTGTCCGATGGCGCACCCCAAACCTATCGCCTTCCGGGGATCATCTCTGGAAGATCTCCGCACCTTTCCCCTGTCGGCCAGGCGCGAAGCAGGACACCAGCTGGATCAGGTGCAGAAAGGTCGAGAGCCGGACGACTGGAAGCCGATGCATAGTGTGGGTCAAGGTGTTCAGGAAATTCGGATACGGGATGCAACGGGCATCTACCGGGTCATGTTTGTCGCGAAGTTTGCCGAAGCCGTTTATGTGCTGCACTGTTTTCAGAAGAAGGCCCAGAAAACCCGCAAGGCGGATCTGGATCTTGCTGGACAGCGGTACCGGGATTTATTGAAGGAAATGCAATCATGAGCGAAGAACGATTTGCGAGTGTATGGGATGCGATTGAGGATACGCGAGAGGAAGCAGAGAACATGAAGCTCCGTTCTCAGTTGATGATGTCCCTCAAGAGTCATATTGCCAGCACCGGGATGAACCAGGCCCAGGCGGCCCAGCTTTTTGGGGTGACACAGCCGCGTGTTTCCGATCTGGTGCGCGGCAAGATTGATCTGTTTAGTCTGGACATGCTGGTGAACATGGCGACAGCAGCCGGGCTGCACATAGAGCTGCGGGTGCTGGATGCCGCCTGATGCTGACGTTTACTGAACGCTGAAAGATGGACGAGTTTCTGGACACATTCAAGGCCAGAAACGGCCCTGGAAGTGTCCAGAAACCCGGTGTTCAAAAAACCTTGGTTTTTGGAGAGCATAAGTTAGAGTATGGTTTCATCAGAACTGTTAAACCCCCGAGTTGGCCACTATGGAATGGGTCCATTTACTCCTTTAACTCCTTCTTGCCCGTCAGGGATCGCCACCAGGAAAGAGCCACCCATCCAAACCCCGCCAGTCCCACCCAGAAGGCGATCCAGGCGTAGTCTGCATAGGGCGGGATAAAGCGGAAGCGAACAGCGTTGCTTCCTACGGGTAGGTGAACGACCTGAAAGATTTTCTCATGGGCGGATACCTCCGCGCGCCTCCCATTCACCGTAACAATCCAGCCGGGCATGAACAACTCCCGGCGTAGCAGGGTGGCGGGAGTGGTGCAGCGGGCTGCGACGCCATTGCGAGATTCCCCGCTCAGGGTGCATTGTCCCTTGAGCACTGTATAGTAGGACGCAGGGTGGGGCAGTTCCCAGATATCCATAACGCCGTCGGAATAGACCTTGTGGATGCCGCTAGTCGCGGCGTCGTTATACTCCAGGAAAAGGTGGAGGGCCTTGCCGGGCAGGGACCCCTGCGGCCCGGTGATGCTTTGCGCGTAGCCGGGGGTTTGCGGCCAGAGCCAGAGGGCTTCTGGCCGATTACCTCTAACGTGGGAGAAGGTGATGGTTAGCGCCTCCCCTGGATCCGCCTGCAGAGGCCGCGCGAGCGGGATGGAGAACACGCTGTTATCCCGCGATTCCGACAGGGACCTGCTGCCGGAGACGCAGCTATGGGCGGCCGAGCAGACCTTGACGGCCAGATTTCCGTTAGCGGTATTGCCATAGTTGCCCTGTAATACGCCTATCGCTTTGATTGATTGTTTATTTTTCCATGCTGCTGGCACTGTAAAAGTGATCTCTGCTGATTGCCCGGTCAACAAAGGAAGCGGAGTATTATTGTTGTTGCCTGATGGAATACTTACAGATGGGGCCATACTTTGGCCCCTGCTCGTAATCACATAGCGAACACCAACACTTTCATAGTTTTTAATATTCTGGTAAAGCGCATCAACGCCATATTGTGCCCCGAAATACGCGAGAAATACCACTCCATTGGTTCTTTTCATGAAGGGAAACAACTCGTTTTGCACATAATTAACCCAGCTCTGGGGTACCGGGAGATAATTGTGATTGATGCTGGCGACATGAAAATAGGCCCCATAATTAGGCTGAATGGGACCCAAGGTGTAAAAACGGGAAAGGCCCAGATGGGTGCGCAGGTAATGGATCGCCGGCCTATCCACTCGTCCGATATGAACGCCGGACAACTCTGGTACCGCGAACAATACCGCAGTATCCACGATCAACAAGGCCGACAAGGCCCAACGGCGGCGATCCTCCCGCAAGACGAACCAGGCCAGCAGGGCAAGGCCAAGACCCATCAGCGCCCAAAGGATAGCTACCCCCATCAACATTCCCATCTTTTCGATCTGCCCAGCCGACCAGCCCCAAGATGCTCGCCAGGGCCATGCAATGGATATCGCCAGGGCCAATGCCCCCAGCGTCCACGCCAGCGGCCAGCGAAGCCGCGGCAGGCCGCCACAACGCAAATCATTCAGCGTTATAGCGGCGAGAATGGCTAGCGCCATTTCCCAGCTGGGCGGAGAGTAGCGGTAGAACGCGGCATCCCTTAAAAGGGGGATGTGATTCATGATCTCCATTACTGGCGTAAAACCAAAACTTTTGGCCCAGGCAAGAAGGACCCAACCCAGAAGTAGCCAGCGTAGACCACGTTCTCTACCTCCGGCCATTGCTCCTACGCAAGCGAAGAAAACCAAGAGAACTCCGGCATAGCCGCCCACATTTCCCCATATATCACCTAGCACGCTGCTGCCCGCCGTGTGAAATATCGGGCCATACACATAGGGTAAATAAAGACTGGAAAAAGCTTGAATTGGCAGAAATGCTTCACCAAAAGCATGTGATGCCAGGGTGTTGGTGGTCAAAAGATAGTCAAAAAATGCTAGCAACAAAGGCGCCGAGAGTAGTAGTCCCAACAGGCCTCCATACATCACTCGTCCGGCAAAACGCCAGCGCCGCTGCTCCCCGAAGAAACGGTAAAGCGCCCACGCGAGCGCCAGAAGGCCGTTGATATAGGCCGCCTCGGGGAAGCCCGCGAGCAGGGAACCGGCGATGGCCAGGCCAATCCACAGAATGGTCGGCGTGCCGTTCTCTTTGCGCGCCATTTCGATGCCATAGAGCAATAATGGGAGGAAGGGGATGGTGTTGCAGATGGTTTCGCCGGGCATCCAGGCGAAGGTACCATTCAGTGCATATAAAGCCCCACCCGTCAGAGCGGCAAGCCGGCCCAGTTTCAGTTCGCGCAGCAGCGCGAAGGTCGCCAGTCCGGCCATGATCTGCATGGCAATCTTAAGCCACAGGACACCATTGTGCATTAACAGCAGAAACACAAAGGGCAGGAAAAAAGCATTTGGCTGCATCTCACCTGCCAGCGGTAACCCAATTCCGGAGTAAGGATTCCACCATGGAATTACCCTATGCAGCCAATCATCGGCGGCAAGGTGACCTAATGCCTGGGTTGTAAATCCGACGTTTGGATCGATATATGGCAACCCAGGAAGAATTCCACCCTGCGTTCCAAAGGTGATACCAGAATTGAACCAGACCGGATTGGTGCTCAACCCAAAAATAAGGAGCGGTAACTCCACCAGAAAAGGCAGTAGAATCAAAAAAATGATGGGCAACCAATGGTAACGATCAAGCCATTCCTGGGCTAGAGCGTCAGCTGGTGGTTCATGAACCTCATCGCTGCTTGTCTGTAGAAACTGATCTGCATTCCAAAGGTTCATAAGCCTCCACCGCACAATATACTTTTTGGCATCTGTTTATATCAGGGTAATTGTTTTTTGAATACGAGGTGCTTAGACAAAGAGAAATTAAATATCATGCCAGCCACAGATCCTGCAGCAACTGCGAGCACTGGTTCTTCTGAGAAGAAAATAGTCGTAAGAACAAGGATAATATAAACGCTATTGTTGATTGCTGCTCCAACCGAGTTGGTCAATAAATATCTTATCAATTCATGTAGCCAGCGTTCGCTAGCATGTTCTGCAAAGGTCCAGTGTCGATTGATCAGCCAGGTAACGGTTACCGCCACACTGAACGCCGCAGCCTGGGAGGGAATTGGTTTCATCCCGACTGTCTGGGTGCATAGCGCTACAATCCCGGCATCTACAAGAAAACCTGCTACACCAGAAATACTAAACCGGATCAGCTGGTGAATTTGTTTAATCCTGGGCATTTGCATCTCCGATAGGATAGTCTGAGTTATCTGAGATGCTGCGCACTAAGTACACTGGTCTTCCCTTCGTCTCTTCATAGATCCGGCCAAGGTATTCACCGATGACGCCTAGCGCGATCAACTGTACTCCACCGAGGAATAGCAGCGTTACCATCAGAGATGGATAGCCCTTGACCGGATTTCCATATACCAAGGTTCCGATAATCAGGTAGATCGCGTAGAGGAAGGCTAGGCCGGAGACAAGCAAGCCCAGATGGGCCGCGAGCTGCAAGGGTACCTTGCTGAAGGAGGTGATTCCTTCGATGGCAAAGTTCCACAGCTTCCAATAGTTCCAGGTGGTTGTTCCAGACAAGCGAGGGTCTCTGTGGTAATACACAGCCATTGTTCGAAAACCTACCCAAGCAAAAAGCCCCTTCATGAATCTTCGACGCTCGGGGAGTTTCCGTAGGGCCTCCAATACCGGGCGGGAAAGCAGTCGAAAGTCCCCCGTGTCTTCGGGTATCGGTATGTCACTCATCCGGTTGATGAAGCGATAGAAGGCGTGGGCGCTTGCCCGTTTAAGCCACGACTCCCCTTTCCTCGATAGACGCACAGCATTGACCACATCGTATCCCTCTTGCCACTTGGCGAGAAGCTCGGGGATGAGTTCTGGGGGATCCTGGAGATCGGCATCGAGCGGGATGGCACAGTCTCCTTGGGTATGATCCAGCCCAGCGGTCAGTGCGGCTTCTTTGCCAAAATTGCGGGAAAGGTCGATGACCACCACCCTTGGATCCTTGCGGTGCAGGGCCAGCAGACAATCCAGCGTATCGTCTTTACTACCGTCGTTGACGCAGACCATCTCCCAGGACTTCCCGGTTTGCTCCATAACGGCGAGAACGCGCTCATAGAGCGCAGACAGGTTCTCTGCTTCGTTATGACAGGGTACGACCAGAGAAACTTCCAGATGGTCTGCGGTCAACTTCCAGCCTTTGATCGGGTTTTCTGCTTTTTCGGATGGTATCACTGGATATTTATCCATATCCACGCGCGCAGAACAAGACGGAATGCATCATTCTGTCTTGTGGGCGCCAGGCGGGCCGGGGCGGATGGCCTGGTTTTGCTTGGTTCGCCGCCTGGCAGTTGAGGGCTGTTATGGGACATTACGATGAGGCTGCTCATTCTGGCCACCAGTCAGCCAGGATTTGAGCGTCTATATTCCAAGGGCAGGTGTCAGGGAACGACGATAATGGAAGCCCAGTCTCTTCCGCTGCTTCGTCTATCGCGCTTGTCCATGTTTCTGGCAATGAGTAGCGCATAAAGTTGTCGAGACTTGGAGAGTCTTTGAGGACGAGAGCTATCTGCTTCCGTTGCTCTTTGATGGTCTGGGACCAGCTCTGTGAACGTTTTTCCTG
>JAJYPA010000548.1 GCA_021795795.1 Pseudomonadota bacterium
AGTCCGTCGTCATGAATATTATCGGTGATGTGGCGGGCCGCACCTGCGTCATCGTGGACGACATGGTCGATACGGCCAACACGCTCTGCGAAGCGGCCCATGCCCTCAAGGCACAAGGCGCCGTCAAAGTCTGCGCTTACTGCACTCATCCGGTACTGTCTGGTCCAGCCATGGAGCGCATCGAACGGTCCGATCTGGATGAACTAGTCGTCACCGATACCATACCGCTCAGGCCGGATGCCCGGGCCAGCAGCAAGATTCGCGTGCTGTCCGTTGCCGAACTGCTGGCCGAAACCATCCGCCGGATTGCGGAAGAGGATTCCGTCAGCTCGCTGTTCATGGATTAACACCTCTTCACTGACCTTGCAGCCGGGTGTTGGCCATTGTATGATCTGCTCCTACCAATGGTGGCTGTAGCTCAGTCGGTAGAGTCCCGGATTGTGATTCCGGTTGTCGCGGGTTCGAGCCCCGTCAGCCACCCCAAACAAAATAAGGGCTTAGGTGATACTACCTAAGCCCTTATTGTATTTACGCTGCAATTATGCTGCACTTGGGTTGAAATTTGGTGCAGCACGGTGGCAACGATCTCTGTTTACCGTCGCCACAAGAGAATGGGGCATGGAGTCCTTGGTGAACCCTATGCGGCCGATCGATCAAGCTCCCCGCTCCTGGATCGCGCAGCCTACCGTATCCTCACGATCACGCGGTTGTCTTGCTGGTCGAAACGGCGATGCGGCGAGGTGAGTTGTCTGGGATGCGATGGGAAGTTGCAAAACACGAAAAACGGGGAGTCACGCGAGGTGCCGTTGTCGCGTGCCGCCTTGCAAATTCTCCATGACTTGGGCGGAACTCCAGGAGCCACCCACTCGTTCAGCCAAGCCTTCATTCGGGCTTGGACTGCGCCAGTATAGAAGATTTAAGGCTGCACGACCTGCGCCACGAGGCCGCCAGCCGCCTCTTCGAGAAGGGCCTGAACCCGATGCAGGTGGCGGCCATTACCGGGCACAAGACATTGCAGATGTTGAAGCGACATACTCACTTGCGGGCTGAGGATTTGGCTAAATTGTTGGGGTGAATGGGTTGTGGTCTATATTGTCGAGTGGGGTGCACGAAAAGCGCAGTCTAACGCCAGAAAACATGGCGTGACGTTCGATGAGGCGAAGACCTGCTTTCACGAGCCGTGGCAAGTGGCATTCTATGATCCAGACCATATGATTGCGTTACTATCCACTTCAGCAGGTGATACAGTCTAAGTATGCGAAGTGATCCGACCATCGACAAAGGGGATGGATACTGGATGAAGATCGAAGCCTGGCGTGTGGATGCAACCGAGGAGATATCCTCATGGCATTCGATATAGCTTAACGTTGCATGATCCCTACGGAAAGCCGATTTTAGGCTACGACAACGCCCATTTGGTCAAGCCGCCGAAGAAATTCAAATATGCTGGGCGTATTATGGCTTACGACCATAAGCACCGGCACGCATCCGACAAAGGCGTGCCTTACGAGTTCAAAGATGCGCAGCAACTGATCAACGACTTTTTTGCAGACGTTGATCGCATTCTACCGGAGGCTACGAGATGACGGAAACCATCATGATTGGCATTATGCCGCAAGAGAAAATCCGCGAACGGGTCTTGGCGATTGCGCGCGGCGAGATTAAACCAAAACCTGGTGAACCTAAGATTTGCTTCACCTCCATGAAATCCCTAGCCGACGTACTTAGCGACGATAGTCGGGCTTTGTTGCGGGTCATCCAAGAAACAAACCCAGACTCTATTTCGTCGTTGGCCGACGCGATCGGCAGGAGGCCCGGCAATTTGTCCCGCACGCTTAAAACGATGTCCCGTTACGGTATCGTCGAGATGAGGCGGGAGAAGAACCATGTCCGTCCAATCGTCCGCGCGACCGAGTTCCATATCGTTGCGGCGTGAATAAGCGGAAAGAGTCAAACAGATTCGCTTGACCACCGCCACCTCGTTGGATTAAAGTATATCCCATTGCCATATACAACGGAGGCCGCAGGCATGGAACAAGCTACCGTTTTTCAAATTAATCGCAGCCAGGCCATACGCCTGCCCAAGTCCATCGCTTTCCCCAGCGATGTGAAGCGCGTGGATGTTGTCGCTCTGGGCCGTATGCGTATCCTCGTGCCGGCTGGTGAATCCTGGGAGAGTTGGTTTGATGGTGAAGGGGTTGCACCTGTCGCAGCCAGCCAGGCCCGGCAAGGCGTCAGCGCTGACTTCATGGAAAGCCGCGAGCAACCCGCTGATCAGCACAGGGAATGCCTGTGATCAAATACCTGCTGGATACCCACATCTGTATTTTTACCATCAAGCACAAACCGCCAGAGATTCAGGAACAGTTCCGTCAGCATCAAGGCCAAATGGCGATCAGTACCATTACCCTGATGGAGTTGATTTACGGTGCGGAGAAGTCCCAAGCCCCAGAGCGTAATCTGACGGAGATCGAAGGATTTGCAGCCCGGCTGGAAGTCCTCGAATACGGAAGTGAAGCCGCCAAACATACCGGACAACTTCGCGCCGAACTGGCAAGGATTGGCCAACCCATAGGGCCTTATGACCAGATGATTGCGGGTCATGCCAGAAGTTCAGGGTTGATCGTCGTGACTAACAACCTGCGGGAGTTCGAGCGTGTTCCAGGATTGCGGGTCGTGGATTGGGTGAACTGATCCAAACCGTATGACGGACTCTGAAAACAAAAAGTCTGGTCATGCCGACTGCAAGCCAAATAGAGGAAGGCATGGCTAAACGCTGGGCGTTGTGGGGGCTGTTTGCGGTACTTTCTGTTGCGACACTCATCAGCAGCTTGGGAACGGCGTTTCAGACGCTTCCGTTGAATCCCGACATGGCGGAGATGGCACAGATAGTAAGAATACAACAATAAAAAGGTTTTATTTTACATGAAATTGCGTTCCATATTTATAACATTCAGCACTCTGCTCTTATACTTTTTATTTGCTATACTGATTTTTGGAGTTGCTTGGAAGAACAGCTTTCACGATTGGCTTACGCATTGCATCGGCGGCGGCACCGATTCGATTTCCTTTGTTTGGTTTCTCGCTTGGTGGCCTTTTGCCATAAATCACGGGCTTGATCCGTTCATTACTAGACTTCTATGGGCACCAAGCGGTGTAAACCTCGCATGGACAACATCCATACCTAGTCTGGCAATCCTTTCGTGGCCCATTACCGCCAAGTTCGGACCGATTGCAAGCTATAACACATTGATAATCCTCTCCCCTGTGTTGGCTGCCTGGTCAGCCTTTCTAATGGTCCGCGAGATCGTAAGGAAATGGTGGCCCGCCTTTTTGGGTGGCTATCTTTTTGGTTTTTCAACTTATGAATGGGGTCAACTTCTCGGGCACTTAAATCTGACATTCACTGCCGCTATTCCTCTTTTTTTATGGGTTTGTATTTTAGCATCAAAGCGATCTTGGAAAACTTGGAAAACTTCTGCAATATTAGCCACGTTACTGGCGTTTCAGTTTTATACATCTAGCGAGATTTTTACAACATTCACCGTTTTTCTTGTGGTGGCACTGGCGTGTTCTTATTTTTATGCTCCACAATACCGCGTTAACCTTAAAACTACTTTTTTGGGTTTGGCATGGGGCTTCATCGGGGCCTTGTTATTGATGTCTCCAATTTTGGTGGCAATGTTTGATTTATCGAAGCAGTTCTCAGGCGGCAGTGCCCCAAGAATTATCGGTTTTGGTACTGACTTCCTAAATTACTTCATCCCGACCCCCGTGACATGGTTGGGGGGAGGCTCTATGACTTTTATAACTCACTTATTTTCTGGTGATTACGCAGAGGATGGTGGATATATTGGTTTGCCACTATTGACTATATCGATGACGATCATAATGAAATATTGGAGTGAACAAAAGATCAGAATGCTGACCATTATGCTTGGCATCATCGTTGTCGCGTCATTCGGGCCGATTCTTCATGTGGCAGGAATCCCTATAAGTACTGCTCCATGGATACTTCTGTATCATCTGCCATTGTTAGGATATGCACTACCGTCCCGATTTATGATGTACGCATGGCTTGTTATGGGGATACTGGTGGCGATTTGGGTTGTCGATACTCATAGAAAGCGTGATGCGATTATTCGGTCTGGTTTAACAATGCTGGGATTGGCGTGCATCTTCCCGAATCCCAACATTTATAATAATTGGAGCCCAACTCATGTGCCGCACGTTTTTTCTTCCAAAACGATTTGTCGCCTGATGCCGAAGAACACCAGCCTCATTGTGATTCCATTTGGGCTATCTGGGGATAGCATGCTCTACCAGGCGGCAGCCGGAATGTGCTTCTCAATGGCAGAAGGTTATACGGGATCTGTGCCCTATCCATTCAACCTTTGGCATGTGGTGGTCCCGCTCACGAAAGAGCAGTACAATGAAATAAATCCTGCACATCTTGCCTCGTATATATCTACCTATCATGTAAGTAGAGTTGCCGTTTTGACAGGTATCCCTCTTGAGAAGGACGCACGAAATATGCTGGCTGCATCGGGCATGGCCTCAACGATGACCTATGGCTCAGTGCGATTGTATGAACGAGGACATGATTTTTTATCTCCACCACTTACGTCGACAGGCGTTGCACTCCAGCACAAGGAGTTCATGACCAAGTGGGAAGCATCCAACCAAGAAAGAAACCGTGGGGCGATTACAAAAACATGCGACACCCTTGGGATAACTCAAGGCGTACCACAAGATATATACACATGGTTACTCAATCATCATCTTGCACATTAAATTTGGAGCGGTGAAATGGGCGGAAGTTCTGTAATAGAATTTATTGATTTGTCGTGTTCCGCTTGGGTTTATTATGACGCTTCAAAACGAAGGGTCTCTTCTGAATGTTCAAACCGATTGTGGCATTTTTTTGGTAAGTGCTCACCACTCACCATTGCCATAGGAGTTTTGGCGTTTTGGATTTTTGCTTTTCCAGTATATCTTGTCTATAGGGGCAAGACATCACTAACAAAGCGTCATACGTTCGCGACCGGTGCTACCATCAGGTTAATGAAATCACTTGCATTCATTTTTCTTGGTGCCGCCTATTTGTTTGTTTTGTGATCAGTCAATTGTAGCATGCAATCCAGTAATTGGTGTCCTGGTTTCCATTGATGTACCAATCAATTGCCCATACACATTTGGTCCGCTAGTCGGATAGACGGCGGCCCCGCCGCCGCCTCCAGCATACACGTCGGCGACCGTGCAGAATCGGTATGGACCTACACTACCCTTGGGCATGTGCCGGTGGGCACTGGTGGACGAACACTAGGTTCTCTTTCCAGGAAGAACAGTCTAAATAATACATCTACTTATGCGACTTCACGTCGCACGTCGTTAGTCGTTATATCCTACGGGATCCTGCGATGGGGGGGGGGGGGGGGAATTACTCTTTAAATTTAAAATATTGAATGACTTAA
>JAJYPA010000549.1 GCA_021795795.1 Pseudomonadota bacterium
GCCAGAAAGAGCAGCTTTGACCGCATGATTGCCGCGCATGCTTTATCGCTGGGAGTCACGCTGGTGACCAACAACACGGCCGATTTCGATCTCTATGCCGGTGCAGGACTGGTCGTCGAGAACTGGGCGACATAAATGGCGAAGTTGCAATTCCTGATCATCAACGGGCTTTTTCAACCCTGTCAAAGGCTTCCTGTAGAGGTTTTCTGTTGAAGGGCCGGTACAGACTTATGTCTTGGAACTAGTCCTTGTGGATTGGTACCCTTCGGTTGATCCCCGGAGCGAGGCAAGCAAGATTGCCCTCCCCCTAAGGACGTGATCCCGCCCTGTAGATCAATCGCTTGCCTCACCTTTGCCAGCATCCCGATACGACGAATCGCTGAATTGCTGGTGCGAAGCCGCAGTAAAATGCAGTTATAAAGATGACCATGAAATCCAGGAGCTGCGTCAACAAAGGAAGGGCTCGGCGATCTGTCACATGAAGACATAATGATCGCGCGCATCTATGAAGCCATCAGCCTAGATCAAAGACGCCCTAAGAATTTAGAAATTGAGTAAGCCACCTGTACGGCGGATAACTGAATCAGGAATTACTGTATTTCAAACAGATACTTCTAAGCCACCTGCGCGGCGGATAACAACACATATTTGATTTATAATACTAAGTTTTTTATTCAACTGTCAACCATTAAAGAGCATGGACCATCGCCCCATGAACGAATTACAACTCATTGTTTAACATTAATATATTTTACATCAGCTTTTTGATGGCCTCTTTGATGGTGTGGATTATCCTGCGGGTTGCTACACCAAATTGCATTTTTTGAACTCGATCAAATAAATGACACGGCCATCCTTGACCATGATGTGCGCATGTTCGATATACATCACAATCGCGCTTTGAGAGAATGATCTGCGTGGTTTCAGCAGCGATCTGCTCATACTGGCAGGTCAGGCAGGTAAACCGGATGCACCCCGGACAGGCCATACGTGTTCAACACACCCATGGTTACCTGGCACTCACACGGATACAAGCGTCGTTCCAGCATCAGGCTGAAATGCTGTTTCGTGCTTCCGCTATGTATCGGCAGAAAGGGTGCCTGGTGGGTTTGCTGGTTACCCAGATCCCGGTGTCTATTATTGGGCTGGCTCCGCGGAGCGACACGCACCCGGTGCAGGGAAACCCATGGTCCGAAATGTTCTACCACGGTGCGCACGCGGCCAGTTATAATGTACTGAGACACGACGGAGTTTTGCTCAATGACTTCCAGCAAGGCGTCACAGCGCTCCCGCGTGTCGGAAAACACACGAACCACCCGACCCAACACAGCGGGCTTATGTGAGCTTCCGGACTTCAGATTGGGAAAGTCCAACGCATAGCACCCTGGATGATCTACAAAAAACCCATGCAGGACGGTCATCAGGCGGGCCAAGATGGGCACGATCATCGTGCCCATCCCTTGTGTGACCGTCCCGCGCACTTCAAGATTGCAGTACGCAGCGGGAATCATTATGCGGCCTCTCCTTCATCGTTACGGTTTTTCTCGCTATCGCCAAACACGCCGCCGCGCATCAATGATGCGATGCAATACATACCTTCCATAGAATCCGGAGCGATCTGGTTCAGCCGTTTGAACAACTCAAATGCGGAAACCTTCTTGTTTTCCTTGGCGCGTAGAAATCGCATCATGGACAGGGACGCGCCTTGCGGTTCAACCGGGATCGGCATATCCGCATCAGAATAGCCAGGGTACCAATTGTCCATCGTGCGCAAGGCGTTCCAGATCTTAGCGTCACGGAAAGCCGCCTGACCCACGATCCGCACGCCCTCCATGTCCTGCTGCATGGTGGATATGGGCAGCTTATAGAGAGATCGCGAAAGGTCGCCCTTCCCACTACTCCTGCCCGTGTCCGGCTCATAATTCTGCGAACCGTAGACTTCCACGGACCCGGTAACACCCAGGTCGAGAATGGCGCGAACCCGTAATGCAACCTTTTTCGCGTCACCTCGGAATCCCGATGCCAATACTTCACCGATGGACTTTTCAATATCGGAATAATGGTCGAAATCACGTATGGATACCTGCAGTGCGTCAGTCACTTCCCACTTCTGGTCGTCTGTGGAGACTTCTATGCGGATTCCACTGGCAAACAAACGGTTGCGCCACAGCCAGCGCCCATTGCAGATGTTGCGGGCGATACGGCGAGAAACTTCCGCAAGGCCTTCTGATTTTTTGGCACGCAGGATAAAATCGTCAAGCATGGCCCGCATCTTTTCCGCATCTTCCAGATTTTCCTTTTTCGAGTTGGCACAGGAGTGTAACGCGCCATCCAGAGGAAGCGACTTGATCTCAAAACTGATCTGCAAATCCGCCATGTCCGGCCCAGTTTTGGCAGATTCCATAACCTGCAGGTTACGCACATCACGTTCCGCTTCAGTAACCGTGCCAGTTCCTTCCTTCGTGATGGTTTTGGCTTTCTTTTCATTGACGTTTTGAGTGCCCATCGTGCCGTGATGAATGACCGGCACGGGAATCACGTCGCCATGCGTGTTTCCATATTCGAGCGGTGCATCGGTAATGATGACGCCGCGACGGAAAGCCAAAACAGAAGGCAAGTTCTTGAGGGGGAGCGTATTGCTGTTAATTTGCATGTTTCAGTTCCCTTTCATCAGATAAACACCCTTTTCTGGGCAGGTATGATACTGCCAAAATGGCACGAGCTTTTCCTCACGCACCGAACGATACTGCGTCAAACCAATTAACGGCTCGGCATAGGCATGAGGAATCCCATCACGCACACCCACTCGCTTTTTGGGGCTTTCCAGTGCGGCGTACCCAATCACATGGGCAGACAACCAAGATTCCGGTTTTTGCATTTTTGCCTGTTTCTCCGCGCTGGCACGGTAGTACACATATTTATGCTTTGCGTTTTCACCAAGCACCTGTGTTAGCGCCTCAGTACCGTCCATTTCATGCAATTGCATGGCCTGCAGAACCAGATCCGAGCGATCCGTGACCCAAAATCCGTTGCCGACTTTTTTCATTACATTTTCAGCGGGTTCACAAAACTCCACTTTTCCATGTTCTATGATAGCGCCACCACCCAGCCGTCCGGACCAGAGGAAGTCGGTTACATCATCGGTATGTTCGGAGGAGTCACTGATGCCACCAATGTCGAGAACTACGGATATATCCACATGACAGCGGGCCGTGGGCTGTAACCCTTTTGCAAACCTTGACTCAATATGGTCCTGCTCATCAATGAATGTGGCGCCCTGCGGTTGCTGCGGCACCACCTTGCGGTTCCAGAAGCGAATATCCCAATTTTTGTCATCCCGGCCCCCCTCCTGTTTTTTGATAAACCGGTTATTGGCCTTCTCGGCGGCCAACCACTGCACATTGTGATGCACAATAGCCAGACCAAAGACCTGGAATTTGCAACGCAAACCCATTGCACGGGAGAAGCCGTAAATAGTCATTGGAGACGGCGGAGCCATCAGCCACCACGACTGCATAGCATTGACGTGTTGAACCCGCATACGCGGAATCACCAAATATCGTCTACTCATGACAATGCCTCCATGATGTGCCCCTGTAGAATTTCTGAACTACGTCCAGAAATTCCCACGATAAGCGTCCCATCCCTTGTTTTGGCGGCTGCGATGCGTTGCGAAAGATCTCGCGCAAAGGCCAATTTCCACTGGTCATTACGAAGCGCTGGGTTGAGCAAGCCCTGTTGCACCATCGGCAAATTTGGTGAAGCATAACCTTCCAGGACCGTGCCGACATGGGATGACACAAGGCTATGGGCATTGTCTCCGCGACTCAGAACAATCCGCACCATATTGGCGATGAATTCATATTCCCTATCCATGTCCCGTTCCGTTTGCTGCAGTGACAAACCTTCTTTCCCATCGAGTTTGCGTAGCCCATCCAGGAAATTTCCATACTCCTTTAGCAGAAAGGTGGGGGGTGCAATAGAAACGCCGCGATGATAAAACGAAATGACCTCACGAATGTCCGGATCCGTCTCTGCGGGAACCTTAAAGCGATAGGCGCGTTGCATGGCACCGATCAGGTGAATACGCCCGGCATTCTGCGCCTTGTCACCCCCCACCTTGATGGCCACCTCATCGAAAAACGCCGGATGTGCGGATCCATTTTCCATGACCTCTGCCGAAACTTCCAAAGCCGTATCCATCAGGCAGTGCAATCTGGAACTGAAGCCGCCGGAGTGCAGTGGGGTAAGGCAAACGTCGCCGCCCTGTCCATCATCCACCAGAATTTGACGCAACCTTGGACTAACACTATCGCCAGCAGAAACGTGATGCTGATCCAGCAATGGCAGTATGGATTCTCTTATAGCCGCACATTCCGATGCGATCACATCGGAAAACCGGTGGAAGTCATCGAGCCGCACGGCATCCAGTTGTTCGGTCGCTACCGAAGCTGCGAATGGTTGCGTAGCGTTCTTGGTGTAATCCAGGGCTACCTGCTTACGCCCAAACCGAACACTGGCATACGGGATTTTTTGGTCCAGTTCGGGTATGACCCGAACACCCCCGCCTGCCGCATTGGTGTTAACTCCCTTGGTCGAATGCGTAACCAGTTGGTCGCATTGAGTACTGTATGCGTCCATTGGCAACGATTTCCATGATTTCAGCGTGATAGCCTTGTCTTTTCCAATTGTTTTTTCCATAAAGCATTTCCTTGGAAAATTATTTATAAGAACATGATTACATGACATTAATATCCATGCAATAGGTTATAAATGAGCATAAAAACTACCCCCGGTGTCAGTTGTCGCCTCTCTGAAATGGAGTCAGGCGTAAGGTGGGGGTGGAAAGTGGATTATCGAGATGAAGCATTACTCAGCAGAACGTAAGGCCGCTGTATTGCAGAAGATGTTGCCGCCCTCCAGTTTGTCCATCAACATCGCCCTGATCCTAGGACCGAACTCCGGATGATCTTCGAAGAGGTAAATGATTACGCAGCTATCGAGATAAATCAGATCCATTCTTCGCGTTCGCGCTGAATATCTGTCGCGATTTCTTCCGGGCTGCGGCGTGCGTGCGCTGGCAGAGGATTACGTGCCAGCCAACCCAGGATATCCCCGGGCGCAGCGCCCGCCAAAAGGGCCGTCACCGGTTCGAGCCGGACTGCTGGCACGACGCGGTTGGTAATCACAATCTCCTCGCCCGCCTGGGCGCGCTTCACCAGTTCCGAAAACCGGTTCTTCGATTCGAGCATGTTGGTCTGCATGGCGGCCATCCTCCACTGTGTGTCGATAGTCATACTAGCTAAAATTGGGTAACTTAACCAAGTAATCACCAATGGATGCTTAACGCGACACCACCTCCCGCATCACCGCCAGCACCTGCGCCGCCGCCGCCTCCCAGGTATAGAGCGCCGCCCGCGCCGGCCCCGCCGCCGCCAGCCGGGCGCGCAAGACC
>JAJYPA010000550.1 GCA_021795795.1 Pseudomonadota bacterium
TCAATCGACTGGGTATTATGAATATCTAGACTTAGTGGGTTCCATTTCCGAGTTTGTAATTCATAAACTCGACGTGCAACAGATCGAGCAAGCAGTCACCAAAGAAGAAATCCAAGCCGGAGAAATACCCAAAGTCGTGGCGAGCCGCCGCATACTGCTGACCGTTGTTAATGCGCTATGCCAGGAGGCTGGAATAAACCCGCGAGACAGAAGCGCAACCACTGAGATCATGCGTCTATTGGATGGGCAGGGCACCCCCGCCGCAGAGCGCACTGTAAGGGATGCTATCAAGCAAATCCCCGATGCCATGAAAGCACGCAAAACCGAGCAGTGATGGCTATGCAAAACGGCAAACGGCAAATAGGCTAAATGCCGCATGTAGTCTGAATATCCCAGCATATTGGCCTCACGTTATCCCTGAATGTGAGGCAACACCCATGCAAACGAACACCGAGTCAGTCGCCCCGATTGTCGCCGAGATTGGCCGCACCCTGGGCTATCCGCCCGAAGCCATCCCCACACAGATTGACGAAAAGCGCACCGCCGAAGTGCTGGGCGTCAAAGTCTCCACCCTGACCAACTGGCGCACGACTGGACGTTACAGCCTGCCGTATATCAAGGTGGGTCGGTTGGTCCGTTACCGCGTCGCTGACCTTGCCGCCTGGATCGCCAAACGTCGCACTGGCGCGGAGGGCTGACCCATGCAGACACAAAAAAGCCGCCCCGGAGCAGGGACGGCATACGCAACGCAACAGCGTAATGATACCCCCATAGATGCTGTTCTGCACCGTCTGGATCGCGTGAAATCCACCGGCCCCAGCAAGTGGCAAGCACTATGCCCCGCGCATGATGACAAGCGTCCGAGCCTGAGCATTAAGGAGGCCGATGATGGCCGTGTACTTCTCAAATGCTGGACGGGGTGCGGGGCCGCCGAGATCGTTTCAGCCCTGGGCCTTTCACTCGCTGACCTGTTCCCCGGCGACCGGCGCAACCTTACCGACCACAGCACCAGCTCTATGCGGCGTCCGTTCGATTACCGCGATGCCCTGCAAGGTATATCTCATGAGGCGACAGTTGCCCGCCTAATCATCGAGGCCGTCAATTCTGGCGAGGACGTGGATGCCGACGCGCTGGACCGGCTGGCGCTGGCCGAGACGCGCATATCCGACGCCCTGGCCGCCGCTGGGGGCGTGCAATGAACTGGGACGCAGCCGCAGAAGAAACCTATCAGGCCGAGGACGCAACGGACCAGATCACCCCGCCGCCCGTACCTGATACCGACGCCATGCTATCCGGCATCATCGGCGAGATCGCCCGCGCAGGAGCGGACGGCAAGGAAGTTCACCCCGTAGCGATTGCGGCGGCGGCCCTGTCCTGGTTGTCCGCCGAGATTGGCCCGGACATATACCTACCCATCGGCGACCCCATCCACCACGTCAACCTGTATACGCTGCATATTGGCCGCTCTGCCAGAGGCGGCAAGGGTGAATCCCTGGGGTTGGTGAACCGCATCCGCAACCGGATCACCCACGACCGCGAGGACCACCCGCTAGGGCAGGTGCACACCGGCGGTTTATCGAGCCGGGAGGGGCTGGCGAGAGCCGTGCATGATGGGTTCAAGGAGGGCAAGGATGACGTGCCTGCCGTGGATGATAAACGTCTCTGGATCGTGGAGGCAGAGTTCTCCAACGTGCTGGCGCAGGGCAAGCGTGAAGGCAATACCCTGCTGCCCGCCTTGCGTGACGTTTGGGACGGCGGAAGCATCCAACCTCTAACCAAGGGCCGGGGGATGTGGTCAACGCGCCCGCATATCGCCTTGCACGGCAATATCACCCCCGGCGAATTGCAGGCCCGCATAGAGGCGCGAGAGATCAACGGCGGCACGTTCAACCGCATCCTGATGGTATGGGCAGAGCGCACCAGTCTGGTGGCATTGCCAGCGGCGACAGATACCAGCGTAGTGGCTGATTTTGCCCGACGTATCGAGGACGTTATCCGATGGGCCAAGGGCACCTATCCCACGACCAGAAACAGCCGGAAGGCATCCATGACCCCGGAAGCCGCCAAACTCTACAGTTCGCTTTATCCGGGGCTAAAACGCCCGCATCCTGCTGGCGATTTGGTGGCCGCAGCCACCGAGCGGCGAGCGCCTATCTGTCTACGCATCGCGCTCATACATGCCGTTCTTGAGAAGTCCCTCATGATCACCCCGGATCATATCCGCGTAGGCAACGCCTGGGCGCAATACGGCGCTGACACCGCCGCCTATGTGCTGGCCGGTATGGGTGGGCAGGCAAGGGACGCGGACAAGGAGCGCAAGGTTCTGGAGTTCCTGGGCAAGCGGTCGGATAAAGAAGCGGATCGCAAGACGATTACGGCGTCATGTTTCGGGAATAGGGTATCTGGAAAAGACCTTGATCGCGTTCTGGTCCCGCTTGTAGATGACGGAGCTATTCACCGGCGCGAGGAGAACCCAAAAGGCGGAGGGCGGAAGCGCGTCATTTACTCATTGCAGCGTGCGAACAATGCGAACAATGCGAACAATCAACAACGGCGGGGCGTTGAGCGTATCGAACTTTGCGCGAACAATGCGAACATTGAAACCGGAGATGGGGAAAGTTCGCAAAGTTCGCGCGATGTTCGTACCCCTGAACCCCTTATAAATGCTCATTGTTCGCAAAGTTCGCAAAGTTCGCAGCCAGTAATGGAAAATTGCCCCCAATGCGACGGGGCAGGGTGTCCACTCTGCTGGAGCGACGATGACACCCCGATGGGCGGTGAAGTATGACCGCCGCCACCCTGCTGGCCGAGATCGAGCAGGCCGATGGCGAAGTCTGGACCGATGGCGACCGGCTCAAGTTCCGAGCCGTACCCGCCCGGCTGATACCTGCCATTCGTGAACATAAGGCCGCACTGCTGGCGCTGCTATCGTTCCCGGATCGCATCGAGAGAGCAGCGATTCAGGAAGAATCCGCCGAGGTCAGCACCCTACCGGATAAGCCTATCCCTTCTCTGGAGGAGCAGGCCGAGGAGGTACTGGATCACTACGGGGCAGACTGGCAACGCGGAGTTGATGACTTGCGTATCGTGGCAAGGAATCCCGTTTTAGCCTCTCTGGTGGAGAAGAGGGGTATTGATGCCACCCAACCCGCCCGCGTGGATTCTGAGCAAAATATGGCCCGTCCAGAGCGCGTCACATGCGGATCATGTGTCCGATTCCAGCCGGGCACCACGAAGATGGGGATAGGCCGATGCCTTGCCACAGTGACAGGTCAGCCGCCAGCCGGAAGGAGCGGAGACTATCGAGCCGCTTTCCCGATGGCTCCGCGCTCTTGTCCTGAGTATCGAGGGGCACAGTCATGAAGATGATCCGCGAACTCGGCAAGCAATTCCCTAACGTGAGTATCACGAAAACCAGAGGTGGGCACTTTGTCGCTCAAGTGGGCAGTGCCCGCATATTCCTGGCCGCTACACCGTCCGACCACCGAGCCATTCACAACATCGCCGCCATGATCCGGCGCGTATCCAGAGGACAAGGCGCATGACCATCACCGCCGCTTGCGTAATCACGTTGAAGAAGTCCCCGAACTACCGCCTGGCGAAGGATGGAACAATGCCCGTCTGGTCAGCCTTCGGGATGGCGGGCACCGACGCCCTGGGCATTACCGCTTTCAAGTCGCTGGCCGAGGAGTTGGACGCGCTACGCCTTGGCGAAGGCGATGCAATTACCGTGACCGGCACCATCACGTTGAACACCTGGGAAGGCAAAGACGGATCACAGCACAGCGGCTTGAAGATGATCGCATCCAAGGCCGAGGCCATCGCGCCACCTACGCCACGGCAACGAGCAGCCGGATCACGACGCAGCACTGGACAGGCATCAGCACCAGCCGCAGATGATGATTTTGACGATTACGGGAGGTTTCAGCCATGACCACGAAGCCAACCAAGACGGCCATAGTCCAACAGATCGCGCCAACCAAGCCGCTGCAAGTCGTAGAATCGCCAGAAATAAACCGGCACCCCTCCCCCCGGCTGGGCACTGCCGCCGAGGTACGCATGGAGATGGCCCGGCTATACCGCGATGCCCGCACCGGGCAGGTGGAGATAGGCGATGCCACCAAGCTGGCCTATATCCTGGACCGGCTTGCAACGCTCATGCGGATTGATGACCTGGAGCAGCGCACCGCTGCCCTGGAGCGTGCCCTAAAAGCTGAGGTGAAGCGATGAAAGGCATACCAGATCGCCTACTGAGCAATCTAAACCCGATGCAGCGATGCAGTGTTATTTTCTCGGCGCTAGGCCGGGGTGACACCACCGAAGCCAGCCGCCTGGCTGATACGGCACCAAGCCGGACCTATGTTGCAGCGGATTTTTACAACCCGTTCACCCGCGCCATGATGGTGGCGGGCTTGGCGCGTGGAGACATTGAGCACCAAGCTGGCGAGGAGTGGCATAGCCGCTGTTTGTGGCTAGCTCTGGTGCATAGGGGCACGGACGACGAAACAGTGGACGCGCTCTGGGCTGCTGGCACCCTTTACCAGACCCGCACAGGTTCGCTCTGGAGTGCATTCGCTCAGGTTGTGAGCGATGCAGGCATGGACCCCGGCGAAGTAATGTGTTCTATGGGTGGGCTATCCAAGCTGGCGCAGGACTCGGTAGACGCCTGCACAGAGGCCGAGCCGGACGCCGATGCCTTGGCGCTCTATGCCGCGATGCTGGCTGATGCTCAATGACTCTTCTCCCAGTTATCGCGGTCCACAATGGCGCAAAAGTTTCGCGCTTCCCTTTCCACACCGAAGGCGATGAAAGATAGGAAGAGCCAAAGAAGGCCCCATATGGCGCCCCATTCAGCCCATGCGACCCATGCTGCGTGCCATGGTAAATATAATGGGGTACCCCATGCAGTCACAACACCAACGCGCTGTCCTATGGCCCATGCGTCCCATGCAGCCACCAGTACGGCAACAGAAGCGATAAAGCCTGTCAGTTCTACATACCGTGCGATGGACCATGCCACTGGTGAGATCCAGGTGTCGCGGTCCTTGGTGTCGATAACCACGCCATTGATGCGGGTGTCCATCTCGTTCTCCCATGCTGCCCCAGTGGGGGGCTTCGGTGTGGTAAGAATAGTACCGTTCCGGTGAATTTGCCGGAACGGGGCGATACCCCGATGTTATCACCGTGACGACCGGACCACGCCTGGGAAAATATCGCTGCACACCCCGTTTTTCCTTCTGAGGTTAGCCCCGCGTTAGCCCGGAAAAATGAAGGCACCTAGCAAATTGCGCTAAGTGCCTGTTTTATTTGGTGGGTTGTGAGGGGATCGAACCCACGACCCGCTGATTAAGAGTCAGCTGCTCTACCAACTGAGCTAACAACCCGAAGGACCCGTATTATAGGA
>JAJYPA010000077.1 GCA_021795795.1 Pseudomonadota bacterium
TCGAAAATATCCGCATGGGTGATTTCCGCCCGTGGCGTAGACCCGAAACTATCCCCTGAGCTGTTACTGACGGTCACCAGCCAGTAATCCCTCTCCTGATCGTCCAGCATCCTATTGCTCACCAGGTCCACCTGGCCAGCCATATCTTCGTCTGGGTTGACCCAGGCAATGCCTTTCAGGGAAAGATTCTCATGGCTTACGGTTTCCCATGTCGCATCGATACGGTAGCCGTACAGCAAGCGACGACCGCTCAGTAGGGACGCGCGACTGATTTCCAGTTGGGGCTCAACGGTTTCGCTCATGTCATTTTCTCCAAAAACCATCCATCACTTTCCAGTTCCACGCCACCGTCATCCAGTTCTCCAATGACCACCGTATTGGTCCAGGACCAGGAACCTTTATCTACCAGTCGGAGCGTGTCTTCCAGGAATCGTGGCAAGGTTTGCCGTCGATACCGTTGCACAAACAGGCGATATGCGGGCCACTCCCTATATTGGACGATCCATTCCGGGCCGGCGGCCATCAGGCGGTTCTGGTCCTCCAACGTGAAGTTGCCACCATGCAGCGCTTCCAACATTTCTTGCGCGACGGCATTATGAGAGATCACGGTCCAGTCGCATTGATTGATGAACAGATGGTCTTCAACATCCGTCCCGCGTATTGCGGCCAAGTGCTGGCCAAGTGGTTTGCCGTAGGCGCGAAATCCAATATCACCGACCATGTGCGGCCCCGGTTTTTCGATAATCTCGTACCACGGATACGAAAAACTGGTTGGCGGCGGCATGGATAGTGGTTCCTTGCCGTTCAGCAAACGCCAGAACAAGGCCGATTTTTCGCGGGTGGCGTTGTAGAAAAACAGTCCTTTGGTTTCGCTGTCGCCGCAGACCTCGCGTAGCACACGGTCATATTCGGTGACCGCGCGATCCCACCGGGCCAGCAACTCGGGCGGCAAGCTGTCTTTATTCTGGAAAAATGTGGGCATATTCAGTCGGTTCCCCAATCAATGATTTTCACGAAGGCTGCCATGGCTAACAGCCATCATCCGATTTTGATTTTCATTAGCCACGCGCCTCAATGAATGCCCAAGCCTGCTGAACGGTGCGTATTTCTTCCAGTTTCCATCCCGTTATGACGGCTTCCTGACCAATAACGGCATGGATCGGATCATGGACCCGCACAACGCCACCACACCGCTCGGTTTGGTACCCTGCGGCATGTAGCCGATCTTCAATCACGATATGGTCACGCATGGCAAGCTCTCCTTATCAATATATGATTATTGTATATCAATCATGACAGGCTGTCAAGCTTTGCCAGCCTTTCCAATAACCCATGTTCGCCCCTTGGCCAGCATCTCCCGCTCCAGATCAGCCATGGATCGCCCTGAGCAGGGTGCAAGCGCATCGCTCTGCACAGGCAGAAAATCGGCAAAAGGCAATCCCGGGTGCCGCGCGGAAAGGCTCTTGATCAGCGACTGCGCCGAGTCCTCAGTGGCCAGCGGCATGTCGATCTCGATATCGAAGCGCCGCCGCACCGCCCGGTCCAGCATGTCCGGATGATTCGTTGCGCCCACAAACAATATGCGGTGGTCCAGACGATCCATGGCCAGCAGCAGGGTGGATACGATGCGGGCCTGTTCGCCTACGTCGCTTCGCTCGGGGTTGCCCGACCGTTCCGCCAGGATGGTCTCCATTTCATCCAGGAACAGCACACACGGCTGCCCGGCTAACCCGTCCAGCAGCTTGCTGATTTTTGCGCCAGTTTCTCCCATGAAAGAACTGATCAGGCTTCCGTAATCAACCACCAGGAACGGCAAACCCAGAACCGTGGCAACAGCCCCAGCCAACACCGTCTTCCCGGTGCCTGGCGGCCCCACAAGCAATAGCCGGTTGCGGGGATGCAGGTTGTGGGCGGCCAAGGCGTCCGCGTACCGCTGCTCCGTCAACAAGTCCGCCACCTGCATCCGCATGTCGTCAGACAACACCACTTCGGACAGATCGTGTGTCGGTGACTGGATTTGGACCAGCTTATCCAGGCCGTTGTCCAGGCGGATACCATCTTCAGATTTCGGATTGCGGCCGCCCTGCTTTTCCAGCAGCCGCTGCAGCTTGGGCTTCAACGTGGACCGATCCGTCTCCCCTGCCATGATGCACCGCACCGTGGACACGACCATAGCGTGGTCACGCTCGATGGCTGCCCGCGCCAGAGCGAAGATTTCGTCAGACTTTGCCATGCTTACCCTGCTTCTGCGAATTGGCCCGCCTTTTTAGGTGATTTTCTTGTAACTTACGGATAAACCTCTCATGTTCAGTGGACAGGTGGCGAGGGTTAACATCGTAAAGGAAACGAGGATCCGGTGAGCCAACGCCTTGGTCAGATTGCTGCAACTCATACTGTCCGCAGTTGACCAAACTGGCAATCACGTCTGCAGCTAAGCCCTTATGCATGGACGACGCGACTATCAATACTTTTCGACGGGTGGCGATGCTCATATCTGATCAGATACCGTGTGGAAGACTTTGCCATGTTCGCCACCCACCCACCGCTCACGCTGTACTTGCTCTACCCACGTCTCCCGTTTCTGGTGCGCGTTCCCACACCACCGGCACGACCGATGATTACCATCATCGCTGACCGTCCAGCGCGCTTCATCGCCGATAAACGATTTTTGGTGCTCAGGATCAATCGCGCAACGGCCAATGCGCATATAATCCGCCCAGAAGCTGGTGATTTCCCGCAGGCCGCCACGGAAGCCAATGCTGGGCACATGCGCCCACACCCGCTCCAGTGGGCCGTTACAGAGCACGCCCATAAGCCGTGCGCCGTGGAGCCAGCCGTAATCTTGCGATCCAATCCACAAGACGTTGTCAGCATCGCGGAAAACCCGGTAAGCGCTCGCCCTGGCCCGCCCCTGCTTTTTCAGAAACTTGTACAGATTCGGGCTGAACTGAGGCCCATTCCGTGGGTCGATGGCGGCAAGGTCAAGTCCGTTTTCCAAGACATTCACTTGTTTTTCAATGACGTTTTCCATAACAGCCTCCATTCCCTGATCAGACAGAAACTTTATTGAGGGCGACAGGCCACTCTCTCACCCGCAAACCCTCCGGCCATTCGTTCAAGTCCGCCCCGGCGCGATTTACCATCTTTGCTTTACCATCCACCGTTTGAATGCCAGCACCATAGAATGCGTTATCCAGGTCCATGAACCGATAACCCAACTGCTTAACAAAAATTGGCGTTCCAGCATCTTTGCACTGGCTGACCAGCGCATACAGGAATCGTGCATCCAGTGCTCGCGCAGCATTTCCTGACTCCCCTCCGGCAACCACCCACGACAGGGTGTTTTCCATGGGAATGATGGTGCGATCCAGCATGATGGTGTCACCGGTCAGAGCGTTGTAGTAGTTAAACGGGTCCAACTCCAGATGCGTTAGATCTATCTTGTTCAGCAACGGCTCCGCGCTCACCCAACGCACGGCGGCAGGTGTCTGGAGCAACAGCGGAATGCGTTCGTCGGCGGTCACTTGATCTTCGACAGAAACACCAAGCCAGACGTTATCTAGCGGACCATCATCAACAGCCCAAGCAATCTCCGATCTTTGGAAGTATTCCAGCATCCTCTCCGGTCGTTTCGTGAGGATCTGAAACGTGTGCATCGGTGAGCAGTTAATAACCTCAAAAACCTCATCTATAAACTCGAAAGGGACTTTTTCGTGGAAGAGGTCGCTCATGCTGTTGACAAAGATCATCCGGGGTTTCCGCCAACGGATAGGTCCTTCAGTCAATCGGTCGGGGTGGCACTGGATATCAGTAAATTCCCGTCCGTAATAAGTCGTGGCTTTCGGATTCGCGGACAGCCTGCCCCATTCGCGCTCCGCGTAGCAATGCTTGCAGCCCTGGGACACCTTGGTGCATCCGGTTACCGGATTCCACGTCGCATTGGTCCAGGCGATGCCGGTTTTGTCACTCATTTTGATTCCCCGCAATAAATATACCGTTGCACAGCACACCCATCCGGCCCGCCACCCGGAAACAGCGTCTCGACAACACCCATCTTCTGCAAAGCCGCTGCGGCAGCGTCCGGGTTCAGTGATTCGGCCTTTTTCACAGACGCAAGCCAGATGCTTTCTCCCGTGTAGGCAAACCCTCCGCTGCTGCCGGCAACGCTACCGGAAACACAGGACTCCGCCTCTTCTTTTGCGCGTTCCAGATATTCCAGCGTGTTGCACTTCGGGCATGGCATATCGCCCCCGTCGAACAGTGGACCGCCAGGCTCGTCGCAACTGTCGAGATCCCACAGGTAGCCGTCAATGCAGCAACTGTCGATATAGCTGGCACCAAAGTCACGGCCTTCGTAATCACACATAGACATGCCTCGTGTTTTGTCACTCATGATCGGCTGCTTCCTTGTCTAACCTTTGTTTCTCTCGCATGATTTCGTATTCAACAGCCATTTTCCCAGCGAGAAACCAAGGGAAGGTAAAACCAAAAAGCCCAAGGACGGCAACAAACAGAGATGTGAAAATCGAATAGTGATCGACTGACCGTAAAATCAAAAACAATACTATGGCGACCAGGCAAGCACCAGTTAACGACACTAATCTTACGGTACGCACGTTCATAGTTTTGTTTGCTCCTTTGGTACGGAAATATCATAGTGTAAGCCTTTATCGTGGATATCATCGTGCCCCAGATGCACCGTTTTGCACCGTCGATAATCACCCATTGCAGCCAGGCTGCTGCAACAAACCATAATGTTTCCGGTACCTATGACGGCATCCACACCCCAGCTATCCAGATCCCACTTCGGCCCCCGATAGTCGCCGTCCTGTAGCCAAAGACTTGCACGAGCCACGCGCTGTCCTGACTTCGCTTCAACAGCATTAATTACCAACTGCTTTACGTGTTGCGCCAACGCGCCGGTTCCCGCTCTTGCTCTCGGTTTCTTCGGCTTTTGGGGCGATAGACCAACCTCTCCCAGCAAGGCGCTCATAGCTTTATCGCCCTTTGCGATAGCATTTTGCACAGACTCTTTCACGTCAACGTCGTGCTTTCCGCCGGTGTGACAATCATAATGGTCCTCGGAAATGCCATGGTAACCCTGATCGGCGTACACGATGCCGTGGCAGATCGAACAACGTGACTTTATGATATGACGATCCATGTTCCATCCTTTCCCATTTATGATTATTGTATAACAATCATACTATGGTGTCAACTTTTAATCCGTCCGTACATAAAGACGGGGGCCGCATAGCAGACAAACCACCGTTCATTCCAAATCCAGCATATCCCCGAAACATCTCCGCAGCCCCACGCAGATACTCCAGCATCCATTCCGTCACCAGCCATCGCCGCCCCAAACGCTCGGCGGCCAGGCCGGTTTTCACGGTGCCTCCGAACGGATCCACAACCAGGTCATCCGGTTGAGTCAGCAGCCGAATGAAAAAGTCCGGGATGCTGGTAGGCTGCATGGCTCCATGGGTCGGCATTCCCAGCGCCTGGGCATGTCGCCGGTATGCTGCGGTATCACTACAGACATGGCCGCGCTCGATGACGTTGCGAGGAATCTTTCCTGTGGTGACCCGCCCAAAGCTGTCCGGCCGAATGTGGTAGGCGCCATCACCATAAGTGGCCAACCGCCCATCACCGCCCGATGCCATGAGACGTTGGTGCCGTGCCGTATGGGCCTCCAGAACGCGCCGGTTGTCCGACCGAACCTTGTCCGGGTCATTGGTGAACCAATACAGGGGTTCATACGCCGTGGTGAGCTGCACGCGATTCACGCATGCCCAATATGTCGGTGCCGGTGGCTTGCTGTAATTGACCCAGGGGATGCGGTCCATGAGCGACAAGCCCAGTCGGTCATTCAGGGCCAGGACCAGGCGCTCCAGGTACAGTGACCGGCTTGGTTTCTTAGGCTCAAACACATCCCCGCTCACATTGAGCACAATGCTTCCACCGGGAATCAAGCTGCGCACAATGGGTTCCAAGGCTCCGCAGATGAAATCCACGTACTGCCGTTCGTCAGGCCCGCCGTAAGCCCGCGCTTTTCGCAGTGGATAGGGCGGCGAACTGATGCACAAGGCGATAGGCTCATTGATCTGGCGGAATACGTCTTGATGGCTTCCCCAAATCGCCACGCCCAGATCAGTGCTGAAAGCCACCAGTGTTACGCCGTTTGCCGCCCGATGCAGATACTTTCCGGCATTTTCGGAAAGTTGCCAAACACCACGCTCTCCGGGCACATGCTCGATAATCCCCAGTTGTTTGAGGGTCTGCTGGTACCAGCGAATTCTGCGTTTGACGGTGGATCGCGGTACGCCGGCACGTCCAATCGGTGCCCGCGCATCCATGGCTTCAGGTGACGCGCCAATGTGGGCGGCCACCGTTGCATAGAGCGCATCGTTATCCAGGACGCCGCACGGGGATGCCGCGTATGCGCCGGCCACTTCTGCAAAAAGGCTTATTTGTAGTGGGTTAGCGTTCAAATTGACACGATCTCCAATGCGTTTTTTAATGCCTTCAAATACCCTTCAGGATTCCCGTAATACAGGCTGCGCAACCCCTCGAAAAATGTCACGATCTCCTGATGGTTGGTGAAAACCGTAGTCGGGTGGTCGAAGGTGTATTCCTCGTTCGGATCAAATACCACTTCGGTCCCGGTCAGGTAGTATTGTAACAGGCGATGCAGGATGGTCCTGGATTTGTCAGCACAACAGCCAACCCCCTCCTGACGCTCGATAATTTTCTGAAAGTGGGAGTTCAGAAACGAATATTGCCGCAAGATGAATTGTGCCTCCCGCTTTCCGGGGATTGCGGTCTGAAGCAACCCATCCACCACCCGTTCCAGCGGGTATTGAAGCGCGTAACGAAACCGTTCTGGCTGGCCGTCACGCACAAAGGTTTGGGCATCCTGCAGCATGGGATGATCCTGAAGTGACGCGAATAGTGACATATTGTCACTATCGACATTGTTCAGGATTGCGGTTATCACGTCATAAAGCGAGTCTGGGGCGGGCGATTATTCAGTCATTCGGCACCCCCTTCACCACACGTCTTTCCGGTCCCGCATCGACAGTTCTCTACCGTGACACTCCATGTACCGTTAAAACGTGGCTCTACTGTGCAACCATCGTGTAGCCATGTTCCGAGCAGCTTGCCAGCCTCACGGCGTTCTGTGCGCTCGTAGTCCATCGCCCCGACGATTACCCCGCACTGGCAAATCGCAACAAATCCTGTTGGTTTTTTCTTTGTAAGGATTTTCGTTTCTTCTGCTTTATTCATTGTTTTGCTGGTCATCGGGCCACTCCGGCGCCAATAGCAGACATGACTTTTTTGATCCCCCGCTTGGCGTTGCCCTTACCCAGCTTCAGAATAAGACCATGAAGCTCGGCAAATTCTTTGGCCGCGGTATTTCCGAGTGCGCCAGACGGATAACCTGCGCTTGGGGAGGCGTTAACATCGGCACGTCCCGATTCAACCTCACCGAACGCATTGATGGACTGGTCTCGCACACCGACAGGAGTGCGCAAATCCTCCAGCGCTACCAGCGCCGCTTGTGCAAACGGCTTGAGCGGATCATCATCGTTCCAATCCTGCACAACACCGGAGCGATTGTAGCGCGTGGGTCGTGGCTCAACCTTCTCATAATCACCGTATAGCTTCTTACGAAACTCGACGACACGATGAGTCAGTTCATAAGGACGGCTGCCTTCTTTATCAAGCGCATAGGGAAACCCCATGGCCTGTCGCCAATTTTCGGCAAATGGCACATCTGGGAACGCTTCACGGTACTCTGTGTTGAAGATATCGAGCCACTCGGACATCCAGACCGGAAGACCTTGCTGTTCAGCAAAATCTAATGCCCGATAGTCCCATGCAGCTTGATCGCGCCGAGCATAATCTTCAATAGCGAAAAAGAATTGGCTCTCGACCATGAAATCCATGGTAAGGACGGATGTGTTCCCTACATACGGCGTGATGCGTAACACCATATCTGGATGTGGCGTAGTGAGCCGATAACTCACTAAGTTTTTGTAATCGTCCCAGCCACGGTCAGGGTACCCAAAGCGACGAAACAGGTACGCGAATAATTTGCCGTATTCGATTTCGTCACCGCAAACGCTGGTAATAATCGGATCTGATAGCGGATATATGGGCTTCCCCGTATCCATGTAATGGCGGAAAGAAAGAACCATCCAGTCCTTGCCGCTCATATCCGCCTGCTTCATGTGAAATTTGCGTTTTGCCATGACATGCTCCATATTTCTTAGGTACTTCTTAACTCGAATCGCGGGCATGATTCACCGTCGCTATGGACATCATCATGCCCCAGACGTACCGTTTTGCAGCGCCGGTAATCACGCATCGGAGCCAAGCTGCTGCAGCAGATCAGAAGACCGCCTACGACAGCATTCACTGCCCAGCTATCCAGATCCCACTTCTGTCCCCGATAGTCGCCTTCTTGGAGCCAAAGGTTAGCACGAGTCACGCGCTCTCCCAGTTTTGCTTCCAGCGCGGTAACGACCAACTGCTTGACGTGTTGCGCCAACGCGCCGGTCCCCGCTTTAGCCCTGGGTTTTTTGGGTGGCAACCCAACCTCTCCCAGCAAGGCGCTCATGGCTTTATCGCCTTTTTCGATGGCGTCTCTCATCGCCTCTATCGGATCGGTGCTGCCCTTTCCACCTGTATGGCAATCATAGTGGTCCATGGAAGTCCAATAATAACCCTGATCGGCGTACACGATGGCGTGACAAATCGAGCAATGCGCCTTTACGATATGCCGGTTGTGAATTGCAGCGCTCATCTTAATATCGGCCAGCCTGGCGCATATTTTCCGTCATTTTCTCGAACGCGATAGCCGCCTCACCGTCCTTCTCTTGCGCATTCAGAAGTTCCATCTTCTTTTGAGCTACATCCCGGCCAGCCATGGAGACCCTGGCTTCCACTTCGGCTTTCAGTGACGCCCACGCCTCAATCTCTGTCCGAAAATGGGAGTTGTGGTAACACGTATCACCATCCGAATCCGTACCTGGGTATGGCTCGCCCTCGACCTCCCGGGCAGTAAAATCCTGCAAATCTCTCTTATATAATTTCACGGCATACTCCGTTCAATGGTTGGGTATTTGGCTTGAAGACGCTTTAGCTCTGCAAGCTCATTGGCTTCCCTTTTTGCCGCCTGCTGGTCCAACTTTTTCAGGTAAAAATCCGCGCCCATGACTGCCTCCTTTTCAATATATGATTAGTATATAACAATCATACACAGGATGTCAAATTTTCGGACCACCCACACGAACTCCTCCCGTCTACTCGCGCACATGCTCGATGGCCTTCCCCTCTTCCGCCGTCCGCCAGTCCGGCCAGGTTCGTTGTTGGTTACGGCGCTGCTTGTCCGCGATGGCCCGAGTGATGGCCTCCGGCTCATGCCCGGCCCGCCATGCTCCGTCCAGGGCCAGCAACACCACGTCCACCCATTCGGTCAGGTCATCAGGAGCGGCCTCAATCTCTATCAATTCCTTGCGGATGTGGTCCAACACACCGGCTGTGCGCTGGCCAGGGCCAAAGGCATCCCTGGAAAAAGCGCGCTGGCGATACAGGTGCGCCACCAGGTCGAAGAAGCCATAATCCTCCCGAAAATACCGGATAATCCTGGCCACACGGTTCACCACCGTATCATCGGCGCGAGGGTCTAAATAACGAAGAATGGCGTTTGCAAGGCGCGTATCCGCTGTAGAAAAATCCTGCCACTCGACAACCATCGCCGCCACAGCCGGACACCCGTTCTCCGTATGCATGCGATCCATGGCGGCGTAACGATCCTCCGGAATGCGGTCTTTCAGGCTGAAAACGTGCCCGACCGCGCTGTACCGGGTGCGTTTGCACGCGATGGTGTCCACCAGGTAGTAGAAGTCGTGGTCATCCTCGGCCACACCAACCAGCCGTCCGATATCGGTGTCAAAAACAATGCAGATATGGTTCAGCATCGGTTCCATCTGAACGCGGAGCTTGTCCAGCGTCAGAACATCATTGGCGTCGTTTTCCATGGTTACCCTCTTGTGTTGGTTGGTTCAGGCGGCCATCGCCAGTATGGCGACCGCCGTCACGGTGGCCGTCAGGTCTTCCAGCGTCCCGTCATTGCGAACCTGGAAATCTGGTCTGCAGCTCTGCCAGTACGCTTCAGACACATGGCCCGCCACCGGCTCCACGCCGGGTCGCAACACCAGACCGAGTTGCCCTCCAAGCTCCCGTATCAGGTCGGCCTCGTTCTGAAAACGCACGTCGGTCACCACCCAATGGCCAGGATCGGAAAGCAGCCGGTCGCGCACCTTGTCGATCCAGTACGTTTCGCGCTGCGCACGGCGATAATCGGTGCCCCACCACTGCAGGATCTGGCGAGGGGAATATGGGATGGTGGAGTGCCCGATGGGGCGATTCCCGCGATGATTGATCAGGCGCACCACGTTGGCGAATTCGCCATCCATGCAGTGACCGAGAGACAGTCTCGCGCTGCGCTTCTCCTTCGTTTCGCGGGTCTTGAGGAACGTGATGGGCACATTAAACGCTGTGCTGACTTCCTTGTACAACGCATCCGCGAACGCTATCCGCTGGAACCCGTGCTTTGCAACCAGAATATCCGCTACGCTGTCCTTGCCGCTGCCGGCGGCGCCGGTAAGTCCCAAAATCATCGGTCGCACCCTATCCCCTCCACCAACGCCGCCCAAACCTCCGGGAAACGGCCCGGAAAATGGCGGAGCGCTTCCAGGGAGTACCATGCCTCGTCATATTTCCCGGATTTCAGATCCTCAATATCCACGTCCACAGACAGGGCGAGGTTTTCATTGACTAAAAACACGGCTATTCCATACGGGCGCGCATCCTGATCCGTAATCTGCCGCATGAACTGGATGAGGACGACATCCCCGACGCGGGCACTTGCAGCCTTGTCCCGCAGGAAAGAGGTGAATGGCTCATTGGGCGTTTCGTAATACCCGCACCAGTATTCCGTAACGTCCTCTTCTACCCGCACCCAGGGCATGGCGAAGGCCGCGCAACGATGGTCCGGCGCGTGCTCATTCCACCAATCGGAGAGGAGCTTCATGGCAGGATGTTCCGCGCAAGACACTTTGAAATACTTCGTGTCCTTGTCCAAAGGTACTTCTATCGCGGCACGAACCGCAGCGACAAAAACCGCTTCCGGCATTTCGATAACGGCGTTTTCCCGGTGTGCCTCATTGTTTCTGGTGAATATCGCCTGTCGTGAGATTTCATGCAGTTGCCGGTCCTGAAATTCCTCGATGTAGGCCATATCCGAGACGGGGATGGCGGGAATTTCCAAAGATTCGACATACACAAAAAAGTCACACAATTCACCATCCTCCGAGTCGCCGCCAAGAATGAGGTCCATCACCTCGACATGGCGCCCCTCATCGAATCCTTTACCCGACAGCAGGGTGGTCGGCTGAAAGACCAGAGGCGGTTTGCCCGGCTCGAACCGGCGCACACGATGCCAGGCGGACAAATCCATGGACCAGGTGTTGTAGGGGCCAGGTAGCAGCTTCAGGCTGATCTCGTGCTCGATGTGCCGACGTAAATGCGCAGCGGGTACTGCAATGTCCCAATGGAAAACAAGATCAATCACATCGAGATCATCCGGCGGCAACCGCACGAACCATCCATAGCGCGTGTCCTGGCATCCTCCGATGAAATAGCCTTTGTTCGGCACGCATTGCGTTATCTGAATGGACTCGCCGGATGGTTGCAGATGATTCAATTCGGGCTGATCGGCGGTGACAGAAAGCCGCACATGCTCAGGCCGCATGAAGTGATGCAGAATAGGCGCATCGACATACAGTTTTGGCAAGACATGGAGCAGTCGGCGGTCAACATCCGCCGTCTTGATAAGATGACCATGCGCATCAACGAGCCTGGACCCGTTGTTTGTTTCGGTAATTGCATGTTTCATCCAGGCTCTCCTGTGGCAATGTTTTGTGGGGTGCTACTGGCGCCAGAGACACTCTGACCAGTATCCCAGATGGCGGCGGCACACCGGACGATGGCCCGGCGCATCGCTGCGGCAGGATGGTCTCCGTAAACCTCCACCATTTCCGTCGGGTTTCCTTTGCGCATCAGGTCGCCACTTTGATACCGTTTTGCAACAACGGAATGCTTGACTGCCTCGTAGACCGGATAATGCGTAACGGATATTCCGAGCGTCACGGCCAAAAGAAACGCATCTTCATCATGCTTCAGAGGGTTCCAATAGGTGTTTATCCTATGCTCTGGTGCCGTTATCCAAAGGCCATCGTGGGTAATCTTTGGATTGCGGCTCCATTGCAGTCCAGATGCCAGGGCGGCAGCTTTGAGCAATTCCTTATCTTTCATCGGTCAATCCAAATCAATGACGCTTAACTCTTCGTCTGCCGCCACATGCACATGTCCGTTATCCCAGATGGACGCAAAAGCCGCACCCAATGCTTCTTTGATTGACTCGATATATTCCTGGCGGTCTTCCCCGTCCAGAAAATCAACATCGGTATCCAACTCCGCGCGATTCCCGTGAATGCCAACGCTCTCGTCGCCGTTGTCCCAAATATGAAAATGCATCTCAACCTCCTATGTCAGCGCGACGCTACGAATCCAGAAAATGCTGTATCACTCGCACCCCTTGCCATATTCACTCGGCTGAATGCGCGTAAAGAAATCTCCCGAGAGATAGCAGGCAAACTCGGCGCTTTCGCCTTCCAACTGGTCACGACTTGCCAAAAAAGGGCATCTCCTGCCATCTTTGAACCAGCAGATATCCCCATCCGGGATCATGTGCTTCAGTCGTTCTATGCGGACTGGCGTCACTCCTTTCTCAAAGGTGGTCGTCACCTTGCCGTAGGTCTCACTCTCGTAAGATTCCTCATGCAGGCCATCGTGGCCCATGGGCAACTCACAACGCATCATGCCGTCGTCGACGAGCATGGAGCAGTTACAACGGCGATGACTGTTATCCGCCATGTTCAGCACCGTGCCGTTGAAGAAGCGTCGAGTTGTGCCTGCAACGCGCAATTCTGCGCCCGCAATTCGTTCAACTCATGATTTGTTACCGCCACATGGTTCACGCTGTTCATCAGATCAATAAATTTTCGTTCCCACATTTCGAGACGAGCGTTCAAGGCGGCATTTTCCTTGCAGACGTCTTGCGGACGTCCGCCGCTGGTGTCCACCATCCTGATCAACCGCAGCAAATCCGCGGCGGGAATGGATACCCGATCCACGGGCACGCCGTTCATCGAATGGGCGTACCGCGCCATTTTTTCGAGGAACATCTAGTCGTTTTCTTTGTCCACCGCGTCCACTTCTGACATTTTTAAATAATCTCCTGCATTATTCGATAAGTTTCCGGCGCGCTACCTTTGCCCTCACGCCAATCCGGCGCTTCCCGGTCCATCGTGGCGCACAGACAACCCCAATGCTCCACCAAAGCCGCCCATACCGGCCCAGCCATGGTGCGCATGACCGGCGTGAATCGCTCCCAAACAATGTGCACCTGTTCCAGCAGATTGCGGCACCGGCCCAGATCGTCGGGGTCCAGCGGGTATTGCGGGTCTTTGATCGATCGTATCAGGTCCGGCTTGACGCCCGTGGTCTTCCAGAAAATGCTGCAGGCGGACATGCCGTGCCGGCCAATAGCCAGCCAGCGAATGGCTTCCTTTCCCAGAGCCAGCATTTCAGGCGTGGCGTTTTGTTGGACACGAGCCAGGGCAATCGGCGTGTACTTCTCGGTGGCCGCCGCCACATCTTGCGGTTTCCCCCAGGCAAAGATGGCTCCGGCCAGCCGCGCCAGGTGCGGGGCCATGACCTTGCCTTTAGTGGATTTGCCACTCGTAAGCGCAGCCAGAGCATCGAGCGGCAGGCCATCGCCAAAGATGAATGTGCAGCCGCCTTCTTCTCGTATGGTGTACTCGGCCATCTGTGGTCCTCCGCAGCAAAATCCTAAATCAATCCCCATCGCAAACCCCTTCGTAAGGCACGGGAGGTGGAAAAGAATGCTTGCATCAAAATAGCAGCCAACACTTCAGCCCTTCTTGTTTTCAACAATCTGCGGACTGGATTAAACAACAAGGCGCCTGCGAGATCAGGCAGCCTCGCACGATAACCGCGAAAATCCCGTAATAACGTGCATGCTTTCACGCAAGTCCTGGCCAATTTTTGCCTTCGCTCGGAGCAATTCTGTTAGCTTCAGGGAAACGACCAGCATGTCGTCCAGGCTTTCGACCAAAAATATGTTATCCAGTGTGGCCGCGTCTTGACTCAGCTTGCTTTTGACCAGTCTGCGGCTACGCCCTGAGTCCGCTTTTGCCTTCTCGCACGCGTTAGGATCATGGCATTCATCTTCGATCAGGAATACAAAGAAGCGATTCGCGTTACTGCGCAGGGCGTTCGCAATGGAAAATCCGATCTCTGCGAGCGAACCTTGCCCGGTCGTTTCGTCAGTCACCGGGAACAAAATGATCGCGTCTTCGACAAAGTGTTGATTCTCGGCATCGACCAGTCCAGCATGCCCAGTTCCGGCCTCGACCTGCGGATTAAAGTACGTGATGCCTTCCTGCGCATAGCGCTGGATAAAGACGTCTCGCCAGCGGCTGTTTCCACAAGTGCCGAACAGTCCGACACACGGCTGCAGGTTGTACATCATGGCGGTCTCCTTTTGACGGGTTGTTTTTCAGTAATGTGTTAGACCGCTGACAACAACCGCTTTTCCAGGTCCGCACGTTTCTGCTCGTCCACCTTACGCTGCGCCGCACCCTGCGCCTCGATCTCCTTCACCTTGGACGCCGACTGTTCCAGAATCTCCTGGCATTTCTCCAGGGTGTCCGTGCCGATGATGGCCTGCTGCTGCATGGTGGCGATCTGAATACTGTTCTCGCCCAGCGTCTGTGCCGCCTGAGTCATGGCTTCGGTCACCATGTCGCGAATGGCCCCGTCCACTTTGACGGCCTGCTGTTGCTCGATGGCGATCAACTGCTGAGCGACAAGAGCGGTCAAGGCCGGTACGGCGATGTTCTTGGCGCGGTCGAACTCGTCCAGAATGGCGCGGGCGTTGTCCTGGGTGGCCTGCAGTTCCATCGCTTGCTGCTGATCCATTATCTGCGCGTTCTTGAGGTCGTTCACCAGCACCTGCAGACGCTGATCCAGTTTTTGCAATGCGGCGCGTTTCGCGGCCGCTTGGGGGTCGGTAGTGTCAACGGGCAGTTGCAAAGCGGATGCGGACTGCTGTTGCCATGCGGTTGCCCGCTGCAACCCGGCACTCAACTTGTCGTAATGCGCGGCGTTTTCGTGCTTCAGTCCTTCGATGTCCTGAATGCGCTGCTGCTGCAATGCGGCCGACTTGTCCATCTGCGCTTCCAATTCTTTGATACGACCCTGCACCGACTGCGTGTGCGCCAGGATCTGTTCCTTCTCGCTGCGGAACATACCCATCATTTTGCCGATCATGGATTTCTGCTGGTTGGGATTCAGTCCCTTGGCCGTGGACAGCAAGGTGTTAAGCTGAGTACCCATGTCCCCCATGTCCGCGGTTTTGTGGGTGGCCAGCAGTTTCTCGGCAACGCTGGCGTATCCCGCGCGGGAGTCCGTGGTCAGGTGCTGAATATCGTCCTCGCTGGGCAACGCAATAACCGTGCCCTGCGTCCCCGTCGGCGACAAGCCTGCCGGCTGCAAGCCTGCCGGTTGCAAGCCCGCCGGCGATTGTATTGGCGCAGCCGGTGAAATGGTATTGCTGACAGTTTCATCTCCAAACAGCGCATCGACCTCAGGCATTTCAGTATTCCTCTTGTGAGTAAAAATTTGCGAAGTTAACGAATGGCCCCCAGAAAACCCAGGGACGGCAAAGTGACCGTGCGTACTTCCTCGATTTGCATCAGCGCGTTTTCGGTCTGCGCTTTCAGCGCCTCCAGTTGTTTTTGCGCCAGTTGCAGTTCCTGCCCGGTGGTCAGCAGCAGATCATGTCGACGCTGGGCCTGTTGGCCGAACGCCGTGTTCTCCGCCATGTACGCAATGACGCCCATCACCATGACGTCCATCTGGATGGCCGCCAGCGTTTCCTGGGCGAGATCACCGATGCCGGACAGACGGCTGTGTATGCTCTTCACGCCGCCATGGAGACGCATCAACGTGTTCTGGGCGGCGTCCGGATCGAAGTGCCTGACGGCGCTTTCAACCCGCTTCAGCAGTCCGCCAATACCGTGAGACGAAGAATGCCCTCCAGCGTTGGCCCGCGCAGCGGCGTCACGCGCCGCCGTCGTGATTTCCTGGATAGCGGTGGACACGGATAGCGCGGAGAGATTCTGACTGCTTTCGGATACCTCGCGCAGGACCACCTGCACATGAGGCAGGGTACCGGCACTAAAGGCGCTGATCTTGTCGAAGTCCAGCGGCAACAGGGTTTCGAAGCGCGCTTTCAACATGCGTTTTTTACGTTCGAAGACATCCGGATACTTCTCTTGGGCATGTTGCAACGCCTTATGAACCAGAGGATCTTCCGGCTCCTGAAACAGCTCTTGCGGCTGCGGCGTACTGGTGACTGTACCCTGAGGCGCCGTGGCTGCAGCGGGTGCTAAGGTCACGGGTTGAATGATGGTCTTTGGTATCGCTTGCGGGGCTGTCGGTAAATCATCCAGTGGCAAGGGTGCAGCAATCGCTGCCGCGCTCGATGGCTTTTGTTGAATTGCTGTCGGCATCTCGTCCAAAGGCAATGCGGTGACAGGCTTGCAGCCGACAGATTTTGGCGGTGGGACGGATTGGTTTACCGCATCATCAGCAAACAGTGCCGTCGGACCACCGCGGACCGCTGGGCTTTCGCAGCCTGCAAGTCCAGCGGGATGTGCCTGGCTATCCACCGGGAAAAGTGCGTCCGGCTGGTCATGACTTGCCACGTCATCGTCGAACAAGCCGCCCATGCGCATCAATCCCCGCTGGCCTCATCCGCACATCCCGCCGTTTGGGTGGTCCAGTTGTACGATTCGAGCATATCTTTAACCTTCTCCGCTTTCGTGCCAGGTCCGCCCGTCGGCCCCAAACAGGCTTGGTGATCCGGCAGTGACGTCTGTTTGCTGGCCGCTTGTTGGCCGCTTGCCCCTTGCTGTCCGTAGGACTCCTGTCGTCCGCAGGACTGCCGCACGAGAATCATCCCCGCCAGATTAAGCACGTCCACCATATCGCCTTTTTCCACATGCTCACGTAGCATCCTATGCAGATGATCGACATCGCATCTCGGCGTATGCCACCCGCCCCGGCCTTTTGCGCGGGACAGGGCCAGTTTTGCAGTCATGTGCTCGGCGCAGCGGCGCACCAGGTAATGGTCCGCTTCCACGTCCGACAATCCGGACAGCGGCGTAAACAGACTTAATGCCAGACCATCTGGTTCTGCGTCAAAAAGTTGACGCTCTTTTTCTGCTGACATGGGAATACTCCTCGCTAAAGAAAATGCGTTAACAGCATATACAGGCTGAATAACTCAGCTATGCCACCCAAAACAACAATCGCTAAAATATGCGCCAGATCATCGACTAAACGCGAAAAGCTGATCCTGAACGTAATGACCTGCCAAAAATCATCTGCCGCGGCGAAGAACAGGAGCATGACCACCAAAATGGGAATACCGATAACTGCCAACAACCAAAGCATGCGTGTCTCCTAATTCGCGAAAAAACCAATCCCCATCATCACGACAGGGAGAGGTAGCAAACAAACGACGAGTGGCCAGCAGGATTCCATGGCCGACACCCATATGGCATAGCCAATAACTAGAGTGGCGGTCATGGCCGTAGTCCTCTGCACCACGCGGCCCATTATTCCGGGCCAGACTCCACAAGCCCATACACATGCAGGAAGTCCGCCAGGCCTTTCTGGTACCCTGCACCGACCGCCTTGAAGTGCCAGTGGCCGTCTTCCTTGACAAAAGAACCCATCTGCACCGCCGTGGCGTTGCTGTCCTCTTCCGTCAACTTGAACTCGGCAATGACTTCCTTGGTTGCCGGGTTGACGATGTGCGCTGTGCAATGACTGAACTGGCCAAAGTGATGCCCACGCGCCAGTCCCTCGTAAATCTCCACAATACAGGAGACTTCATCAATACCATCCGGTGACTGTTCCAGTTTACTGAAATGCAAATACATCTTGTCGTCGCCGACGCTGCCGCCGTCCACGTCGTGCGTCAATGCGCCATTGCCGTAATCGCGGTTGTTGTAGAACACGAACGCCTCATCGCGCGGGGCGACGGCCTTGCCATCCTTGTGCGTGATGGCGAACGCACAGGCGTTCACGTCCATCTCGTGCGCCTTGACCGGGTGAGTCGGGTCAATGTCAAAGGTCACTTCGATTTCCACATCATCCAGACCGTGATCCTTGGTCAGATTGATACCGCTTCCCTTCTGCAACTGTATTGCCATGCTGATTTCCTCTTTTTTGCGATGAACCATTTGCCGCCATTTCCAATGATGACGCATGACGGCTAGGCGCTTACTGCGACTACTCTGCTTCGCCGACTTCCGTCACCAAAGGCGGATTCCGAAGAATGTTGCTTAACGGATACTCGGCTTGCGTGCCGTCTTTCGTCTGGATGCGCATAATCCAGTCACCATCCGACTGGCGGAGCGGCGCCATAACCCGATAGGCCTCCCCGCCTTCCGTGAAACGCCGCCACTCGCCCAGGTGGAAATCAACGGCAGCCTGCCCGGCCTGCGAAGGGGCTGCACCCCGGCATGAGGTTGCATTAGTGGATGCGGAGGTAGCCACCACGCCTTCCGCCTCATGCGCTGCCGCGACGACACGCTTGATGATGTATTTGCCGATATTGCTGATGGAGTCCACCAACTCGTCAATTTCCTTGCCCACATCGCACCTCCCGTCAGACGTGCAGATTCCGCAGCCACGCGCCTAGCTTGGCGCTGATCAGTTGCCGGTACAGGTCGTCATCGCTGATGCGGATTCCGTCTTCCAGATGGACAAACTCCGCGTCCGTCTCGCGGGACAACTCTTCAAGAAACCGGGAATTGTGCGCAAGGCCCACGAACGACCAGAACAGAGGCAGTCCAGTCGCCGCATGTACCGCATGGCGGGTGGCTTCCTTATCCCCGTTATCGCCGTCCGTCAGGAACAGCATGAACACCGGATCATGGTCAGCGGGATTGACCACAGTGGGAGCAGCAGGCGGCTCATCGTGTTTGTGATGCCCGAACAAGCTGCCCAACAGTCCGTGTCCATGGTGGGCCAGACTGGCTACGTGACGCGCAGCACTCGCCGCGCTATGCAAGTGATCCAGCGCCGGATAGTAGTGCTGGTAGGTTAGGTGAATCACCGGTGCGTAATCCGTACCGCCGCCCACATGATCGCTGATATAACGGTCAACATAGCCCGCGTAATTCTGGAGCGTGGCCGGTTCCGGCATCTGCTGTGCGCCATGGTTGAAAATGAACACGTCGATCTTGGCAGATTTGTCCATGTGCATGGCCAGCGCCAGCAAGTGCGTCAGCGCGTCCTGGACGTGCCCATCCCGGTATTCCTCGTTCATGGATCCAGAAATATCCAGACACACGCCGACTCGCATGTTGGGCAACCGGGACGTGTCAACCCCGTGTTTCTTCAGTTGAATGCCAGCTTTTTCGCTGGACTTGTGCAAATCTACGGCCATTGGGTTACTCCTTTGTGGTTGAAAAATGGTGACATGATTAGGTGCGCTGACCGACATCAAAAAATCGCAAATTTTGGATGTATTTCGATGCGTCTGAATACGACAGCAGCCGGTCAACGATTCCACGAGACACGGCAATCTGCATTCCGTCGCCCCGTGCTCCAGGTCGATTGATCACATCGGCGTGTTTGACCAGCAATTCGTGCAGATCCTGCACAAATGCCTGATAGGGGTCGGACATGCCGTCCGCCGTGCGGCCCCAGGTAACGCTGTGACCTAATGCATCTTCTTTGTGGAAAAGGCCAGTAACGAATGGCAACGGAATGGGCCTTTTTCCAAAGGCTGTTGTGCCCAAAACGAGCGAGTGGTAGCTGCCATCACCATCTATTTTGCTCGCAGTGCAGGCTAATTCCAGTTCAGCCAGTGATTTCGCGTGGTTAAAGGCTTCCTGATGGCCTGGATCACCCACTCGTCCAGATAAATCCGCCAAAAACCGCTCCATTTCGGGATTCCACTTGCCCATTTCCAACGCATGGCGATATTCCATCCCGGGAACATAACCCGCTTCGATCAGCTTGGTGCCTTGGTTGCGGAAAGAGTGGTTCCCAGCAGGGGCGTGTTCCGCTTCGCTGTCTGTGCGCTGCCGATCCTCTCCATGCAAAGAAATACGGAAAGACGTATTGCCCAGAATACGCTCCGCTTCCTCTGGCGATACATTGCCAAAACTGCCAACGCCCTTATTCGAAGGCGTCAAGAAACCAGACATGCCATTCCCTGTTTTCCCCAATACGACCCGGTGATGTATCTGGTTGGGTTCTGCAAGCAACTGCGTAACCAGACTAAACAGGGCTTGGCTGTTTATCGACCGCATGACATCGGCCATCCCGGGATGCCACAAGGCCATATTCCGGCATTGTTCGTAGCTTTGTCCTGGGATATATCCGGCCGCCTTTAACTTGCGGGCGAGATCCTTTAATTTTTCAGCACCAATCTCCATGATGTCCCCTTCGCGTTAGTAGATGTGTGTCAGATGAAAAATTCTGGCGGCCAAATCGGAATGGCTAACTCCGCGCTACCTTTACCTGATATTTACCCATCGAAAACATCGTCGATTGCCCCGGCGCCAGCACGACCGTCTGGTTGGCCTGTAGCTCCTGGAACGCCGGCGTCTGAACGACCAGACCATGGGCGTGATGGGCCTTGAGGGAAGTCAACTTCGTAATATCTCCGATGAACTGAACGACGTTGTTCTTATCGGCAATCAGGATGAAGGTTTTGCCGTAAGTGAGTGTTGCCGTGTGCAATTTGACCGTGCGGCTGTTGTCCGCACTGCTGGCGCCACTCACATAACTGATCTGCGTCACATCGCCATTGCTCATCGGCGTACCAGGGAGCGTGACCCCACTAAAACCACCGCCCACCACCTTGCCCGCCTTGGTCACCGTCACCGTGAAATGTTCCGGGGCACTGGCGGGAGTTAAATGCACTTTGCCGGAGTAGACCACCTTGCCACCCAAAGACACGGTATACTTGGCAGACAGTGCAGAGGGTTTTTCGTGAAGACGAACCGGCTTTGAAAACTTGCCCCAGCCGGTGGGCGTGAGAACGCAAACTTGTTTCCACTCCGGCTTGCCCTGCTTGTTCTTTTGAATAATAACCCCGCCCGGAGGCACAACGCGGCTCGCGTAGACGCAATGCCCCTTGTCGGATACGGCGACACCCACACCCCCAGCTAAAGAACCAGAGTGATTCGCAGCGACCGTCCCCGCCACAGCCATCGCAGGGAAGAGGCTGAGAGCGAACAAACCAACCATCGTTTTGGACATGATTCCCTCCCTTTTGTATAGTGCCGCCCCAGAGCATCTGGAGCGGCGATCCAACTTACTTGCTCGCCTTGAATGCCAGCACATCTTTCGCCGGCACATCCACTTCCGCGCCGGTGATCGGATTGCGTGCCTTGCGGGCTTCCTTGTGCTTGACCTGAAAAGTGCCAAAACCGTGAATGCGCACTTTTTTGCCGCCTGCGGCGTACCGGCTGATATGGTCAAACACCGCATTGATAACTTCCGTTGCGTTCTTTTTGCTGATTACAAGCGATTCCTCAACGGCCACTGCCAAATCAGCCTTGCCAACCACTTCTTTTGCTTCACTCATTAATACTTCTCCTCTGAAAAAACACGAACAAATACAACTCAACTACCTTACCTACCTTACCGTTCAGAACTAACGTCAATCACATCATTGGCCAGGTCCTTTGGACGCCGCAAACTGATAGAAATATCGCGAGCACTAGTACGTTACACGTTAAAACATGTCACTGTTAGGCAAACTCCGATGACGAGATATTCCGTTCTCATCGAATTGCGCTTGACCATATTCCATAGCCTCTTCAAGTTCTAGTGCGTTTTCCTCATCATCGTCTTCATCAAACGGTGGTTCTTCGCCTTTTGCAACGCATTCAACAACCTCCGCTCGACGGTTTTGGGCTTCCCTTATGTGCCGAACGATATCATTACTGACCTTTCGAGCAAGAAATAGTGGAACCATGGATTCCATCTCAATATCTATCTGTTCGTGCGTATACGCGTAACCATATGCATCGTCGGCTTCGATGAATATGGTGTATCCATAACACGCGTTAATGGCGACTCGTGTCATATGAGCGGTTAGCCTACCGACGAAGTCTTCGCCGAAGCATGTGATGAAGAAATTAACCTTCAATTGCGCCTCATCTCGCTCGAAATCGATGTCTTTTGCCTTAATTTTCAGCCTTTCTGCAATGAATCGTTTTACCAGAACAAAATCAATTTGGTCTAACCGCATTGGAAGTGCCCTCCAAAAAAATAGCTAATTCCTTAACCGTCATTCGCCACGCCTTCCTGCCTGCGATGACCCGCCTCTGCGAACAGCGCGTCGATCTGTTCCGGTACCCCTTTCCAGTGTCCACGCTCATCCACGATTTCCACGCCACGCAGCAAGTTTCCACCCGCACGGGACCAGACGATCCTGGCGACCCGTCGCCCTTTCTCCGCCTGCAGTTCGATAATCCCGTTCAATGAGCGGGCCAGTTTCTGGCGCTCCACTTCAGAAATCGTCTGGTTGACCACTTCTTTCCCGTTCCCGTCGCGCCCGGCCTCGTAGTGCCAGATCATGGCCACGTC